>JAPLUI010000489.1 GCA_026397725.1 Verrucomicrobiota bacterium
ACACGCCTGATGAACCAAAGCAACGCCTCCGTATCCCAAGCTCATGGCTTCGCTGGCAGCCATGACGCGACGATTGCGTTCGTCCAAAAGATTCCAGATGGACATGAATTTCACTTTCAGATGGGCGAGACTTGTCACGCCAAGACGAATATCAGCAAAACTTAATCAATGCAACCTTTATTTATTTACGCTGCCCAGGTGTCGGTTTCGGCCAGTCGTTTACCGCCAACGGAACCTACTCCATCGTGGCGATTGATCTGTTCGTTTCGGCATCAGCGGGCGGGTCGGACGCGACACTCGGGATTTACGACTTCAATTCATCATTACCCAGCCTCGGCACGACCTTGCTTGGAAGCGGTGCGTTCTTCGAATCCGATCTTTCCGCAACTCCAGCCTGGATCAGAGTGCAACTCACAAGTCCAGTCCCGGTAGTCGAGGGTAACGAGTATGCTTTCACCATCGTAGCGAAGGATCCAGGCGGTTCGGCGACGGGATGGAATAATTACGGATACAACAGGAACGATGTATACGCAGGGGGAAGATTCTTTCCGATTTCTTTGTCCGCGCGTACGTCAGATCTTGCCTTTGGGGTTGTCGTCGTTCCTGAGCCATCGGTCCCATGCCTCGTTGCTCTTGGGGGTCTACTAATAGCCAATTGTCGAACAAGGCGTGGCTCCTAACGGGTCATCACTTTTCAGTTTCATTACGTTCTCCTTTAACCCGCTCCCGTAGGAGCACATCAGCGTTCGGTCAGAGAAAGAATGGCAGAGGAATGGTGGGGCAGAGGAATGGCGCATGCACGAATTTCTATCATTCCATTGCCAAACCATTCCATTGCCAAACCATTCCATTGCCAGATGATTATCCAGTGGAAGAAGAGGATCTCGCGCAAAGCCGCCAAGGCGCAAAGGAAGAGGAGAATGAATTGAGGGAACCCATACTTTGCGTCTCTGCGCCTTTGCGCGAGATCCTCTTGAGCCTGCCAGAGGTGATTTGCAGGCGGGCACTGAGACGTTCCCAGCGAGAGCGCTGCGAAGATTATGGTCATCCCGAACTTTTCGCTGCCGAGTTTTTCGCTTGCCGCTCCGGGCAGATTTTGGCAGCGTAGCGCCCTTCGGCAAGGCTCGGTGGACCCGGACCCCACCAGCCAAGACCGAACAAGTCGTGGGTGGCAACCTTCCATAAGCCTATCTGTTGATTCTCTAATCGCCTTCCAATCACGCGGTGCCACCACTCAAGCGTTCGGTCAGGACACTGAAAGACATTCCCTCAAGGAGACGCCAACATGAAGAATATTCTATCCCGCCCGGTCTCAACACTTGCACTTTTCGCCCTGCTATCTTTGGCGCATGTGGCTGGCGGGGCCGCGCCTGACCGCGCCTCCATTCTTCGCGAACTACGGGACGTCAGCCGGGAAGGCCTGAACCGGCGACTGGGTCCCGGCTACGCATTTTATCATGCCGGGCAGCCGGACGAGAAATTCCCGGAAGTCTGGATGCCGCCTCCCCATGAAGGTCCCGGGGGGCGCATCTGGCAGATCGGCGGTCCGTGGACGCAGGATGCAGGCGACTTCAGCAGCACGCAAGGCCAGGTTCTCTACGCGCCCGACCCCGGCTTCTTCCCCGTGGACCGCGTAACCATCATCGAATGGTCTAATGGCTGCTTCGCCGAGGCACCGCTGCCGCCGTGGCACGGCGGGTTCCGGCCCGAACCGGCGTCGGTCAAGTGGCTGCATTCGACGCCCAACCGGGAATTGGGCCAACCCATCGCCATGGCCCGGGGCATGGGTTACTGGGCCAACAACGGACTGGCCGTTTTCTCCGGGGGGCTTGTGGCGGCGGCGGGCACCGTCACGGCCCGCGGCCTGGAGACCGTGCTCCCCTTCCCGCCCCACAAACTGCTCACCGGCATCTCGATCATGAACAAGAGCGAGTTCGCCCTGGTGACCCTGCACGACACGGAAACGCATCAGGGCCAGGTCGCCGTGCTGTCCATGCGGGTGGACGGGAAGAGAACCGGGCTCGTTCATGAGTGGCAGGATGACCATGCCTGGTCGCTGCCCAATGTTGGCCTTGTCTGCGGCATCAAGCTGCTGGGTTACCTCGACCTGCCGGGCATCGAGTTCCCCACGGCGGTGTGCGCGGTGGGCAACGACCTGAACAACCGGATGAGTGGCCGCGATGGTAACGCCGGGGTTCTGCGCGAGTATGACCTTGCCGTGCAAGCCGACCGCGACGTGTTTTTGAAAGGCAACAATTCCGCTTACGGGAGCACTGCCGGGTTCGCCGTCGTAATCGGCAAATACGAAAACCGGGCGGCGTTCATCGATCTACAGCCCCTCATCCAGAAAGTGCGCGAGATGTATTTCACCACCGAGGAGAATTACCGGAAGACCCGGGACTCGGGATCCGAACCTCGTCAGTGGCCGTACACCTTCGAAGCGGACCCCTCGTGGCGGCCCGTTTTGGTGAAGGTCGTCGAGACGCCCCGGCCGACTGCGGTCATCGCCAGCCTCGCCGGGGGCGAGAAAGCCCGTGCGCTCATCGCCGCCGAGGACGGCACGGTGAGCCTCTACACCGTCGGCGGCCTGGCCACGACCAATTCGGCATCGCCAGAGGCCATCGTCCGGACCGGCGAGGTGCGGGTGGGCCGCAATCCCGTCTGCCTTGCCTACCAGAAGTTTGCCTCGGACACGGTGATCGCCGTATCCCGCGGCGATCGCGAACTGGCCTGGATCCGCTACGGCGAAACCGGGGCCGAGGTCATCCGTCGACTGCGCGACGCCCGATTGCGGGATCCGGTTTTCGCGGAGTCGGCCGACACCCACGGCATCGAGACTTCGTTGCTGACGGTCGCCGACTTCAAGGGGCGGAAGATTCTCAATTACCGTTTCAGCACGCTGGTTTTCGCCACGCAAGGCGGCGCGAAATTCGGCATGGGACCGGACGGGAAAGACGAGTTCGAATGCGGAGGAGTTTTGGAATTCCCCGGTTCGCCGTTCTGCATCAGCGCCACCAATGTCAACTAAGCGGGGGCGCTCAGGGAATACGGAATCAACTAATGAGGCCGAACAAGATGCGCCATGAAGCAATGGATATGGAAACCATATAACTCACCTCTTGGGCAAGTCAACATTCTGGCTGTCACCAAGGCCAGCCGGATGCGGTGTATCATATTCATCTGTTCAGGATTTCGGCCGGAAATTGATAGGAATCAACCAGCATCCTGGAGTCGAGATGCGTCTCCATGACTCCGGCGCCGAACCTATGGATGGAAATTCTTGAGCCAGCAGTTGGCGCCGAACAAGGTCTTCTCGTTGAGCTGAACGGCCGCGAATTTGTCAATCGACGCCACCTGATAGAGGATCGGGCCATTGTCCTTGGCACCCTGGCCCTGCCTATAACTCTGAGCCGACCAAGTACACCCATAGTTCGGCGATTTGTCCGGCTCGGAGGGCACCAGGTTCCTTGCAGTGGCAAGGGCACCAGAAGCAAGCACGCTAGCGAGAAGGCACGGAAAAATCCCGGGTGGCATGGCGGGGGTCATGGGGCTTGGTTCGCGCGGGTTGAATACGGCGGTGCTCCGCCGTTTGTAGCAGCAATCGGGCGCTTGTCGTGTCGGCAACTGCGGACACGAGTGGAGTGCGGTGAAGCCCGCTTCACCGCTTTGGCGGCCACGGGGGTGACGGGGATAATGGTTGCGCCGAGACGGCGCAACCACGGCCTGCGGCGGGACGCCGCAGCCACGTTCCCGCAGGACGATATGATCCTCCGCTCCTGACTCTATTTCGGGATTGCGTTCGCCACCGGAAAAGTCACGCGGAAGTCCGCCGGCTTGGTGAAATGCAGGTTGATCGGGGCCAGATACTTGGCGTAGTCCATGGTGATCATGGTTGAGCCGGCCGGAGTTCCGGCGGCGGCTGCCGCATTTGCGTTACATCCCGTCAGCAGGGCGATGGCTGCGAAGGATCGGATTGTCTCAGGTCTCATGTTGGTTGGTTTTCTGATGATGGCGCTTGGTTCGGTTCATGCTAATTCAGCACATAACTAACAGGCGCATAGGCCGGCAGGTTGAAGGTGAGTTTGCCGGCACCTACGGGGACCGGTTCGCCAGCCTGTTCGCCACGCAGGTTGACCGGGGTGGCGGTCTTGAAGGTGCCGGGCAGCGTCACCACCAACTGACCCGCCTCGCCGATTTGTTCCCACACGCGCAACAACGTTCCCGCCCCGTCCGGGTTGGCTCCGAACGCGGTGACAAGCACGCCGGGCCGCGACACTGTCAGGCCGGTTTGCGTCCGGGGCAGCTTGCCGGCAGGACCGTCCGCCAGTGCGGCGAGCAGTGGTCGCTTGGCATTGAGGCCGGGCATGAGCAACGCGTCGGCGTTGCGGTAACGGTCAAACGTCCAAAGCCGGAACCGGGAGTACATCCGGCCGCTCCACCAGTCACAGAAGTTGGTATGCCAGACGTTGTTCTGGATGTTAAAGTAAACGCGGCTCTTGGTGGGGACATAGGTGCCGTTGAAGCGCATGATGCCGGGTTCGCCAAGACTCACCAAAGGCGAGTCGATCGCGGTGATGCCCACGCCGCCACGCTCATTGAAGACCGCCACCCCGGGATTGCTCCAGAACGATTGACGACTGGTGTTTTCAAGGAAATCAGTGACAGGATTCACAATGGCACCAACCCGGCCCACCCGGAATTGCGGCCGTTCGATGTTGAACGGCAGACTGAAATTACAGGCGGCTGGCCAGGCATCCGCACGCCCCTGGTTGTCAGCGGTCACGGTGATGTCGAGGCAGGGCAAATCGCGATACAAAGTGAACTTGAGCGAGACCGGTTGGGGCACCTCGGCGCAAAGCGTGCCGGTCATCTCCGCCTCAACACCCAGCGGCGTGACCTGCGCGGCAAAGGTCATGTGCTTGGGACTGAACTCCAGGTGCGGCTGATCGCCTGGAATGCCGGTGCGGCAATGACAATCGCCATGCATCCCCGTCGGGCCCGCCCAGCTCTCATTCAAGACCCCTTTCGCATAAGCCTGCGCGTCGGCCAGGCTGAAGCGTTCATAGAAATAGGCGAGGCCGCGCGCATCCGCCGTATCCAGCAACTCCCGGCTGGCGCGCTTGTCTAGCAAACTAACCACCTTGCCCTGGGCGGGGTCGCAGACCAATCGGTAAGCCGGACTTTCAATGGTGTGTTTTGCCATGTCGGCCGTGCAGTTAGAAACCGGGCGCGGCGCCTGGGAAACCACGCGGAACGTGCGATAGCCAAGCGACGGCACGCCGCGGGCAAGAAAGCGCAGCACGCCGCCGCTGGTATCGGCCGCCGTGCTTTCGCCGTCGTCGGCTTGCAGGGCAATGTCTGCGGCCCAGGTGCCCGGCAGACTGACAAGGTCGTCGCGGGTCCAGGGAAGAGGGTTGAACACGACAATGCGCTTGCCGGCGATATCCACCGCGGCGGCCAGCGTTTGCAGCAGCGTGGCGCAGGGCTTTTCGAGCAGTTGTTGCACCTTGCCGGCATAATCGATGTGTTCCTGCCAGGACGCCTCGACATCCTTGAGGCCTTGCGGCGGTTGCGCGAACGCGGTGGTGATTGTGCCCTGCTTCTCGTACTTGAACTTCACATGATTCTGGCTCGCAAGTCCCCAGGTATGCTCGCTCCAGAGGAGACTCTGGGTGTAGGCCGCGGCCACGGCTTTGCTAGGTTGTGCCGTCGGGATTCCCCAGGCCGCGCTGAGCGTCGCCAATTCCTCGGCCGCTGTCAGCACCGGACGCGCCTGCGCGACGATGTGATCGCCCATGGGCGAACTGGCGACCCCATGGATCCAGACATCAGGAATGTCGCCCCGCACGACCGGCACCTTGGCAAGCTCGCCTTGTTCGAGAGCGTCGTAAAAATCGCCAAGCTGCCCGACGCGGACTTTCGCACCCGCGTACCGCGTGGTCAGGGTATCGACATCCTTGCGAACCGTCTCGGGCGAGGGCGGCCCTTCGTTATCAGAGGTCATGTGGATAAAGATCCAGGCCGAATATGGCCAATCGCGCGGCGGATTCTCCGACGTGCCATAGGTGTTCGTTAGCATCGTCAACAACCGCGACCCGTCAGGCCCCTCCCACCAGAACAACAGCGGCACTTTGGCTGGGGTCGTGGCGTCATTGACACCCATATGAAAAAACCTGATCCCGGCCTGGTGCAAGACCGTGGGGAACATCCAAGGCTGGCCCGGCGCATCGGTCGTTTTGGCGCCGCGCGGCAGGGGCAGCCCATAGGATCGCGCGATGGCGGACGAGTGACCCAACCCCCGCACGAGATCCTCCAGTTCCGCGGTTTCGGTGTGGGTGGTAAACGGCAGGGCATGCACGGCGAGGTTGCCGTCACGAATGGCCGATTCAATCCGTGTCTTGCGGGCCGGGTCCTGGCCTGACCAGAGCATCTGTTCCATGGGCCAACCGGGAATGGTCCACACAAACTGTTCGCTCTTCGGCTGTGCCTTGTACTGGTCGATGATCCTGAGCGTTTGATCGATCATCGACGTGCGGTAACTGTTGACGACATCCCTGGCCATCGCCGTATATCCGATATCGAAGTGCGACTTGTAAACAATGATGATCTCTTTGAGAGTATCCCCGTCGGCTTTGCCAATCTGCAAGCGCGGTCCGACATCGGCGGCGAACGCAGTGGGCAAAGCAAAGGGCGTGCTGGCGGTGAGGAGGCATGCCGATGCGAACCCAAGACACCGGAGGTGATGAAAGGCCGTCTTTCTAACATTGGAAGCAAGACCGGCGACAAGCGCCCTGAATATCATAAGGGCACTGCTTGGCAATGCCATGGTTCGGATGTTTCTTTTCATTTTTATCTCCCTTATTGCATATTTCTTTGCCCGTTGCGCTCACCCTCAACGTCCGTCAACTGGGTATAAAACCGGCATCCACGTCCGGAGTGATCTTGATGCCCTCGCTGGACGTCTGCGGCACCGCCTCCAGCCACACCGTCTGCCAGATGCCGCTGCTGCGGGTGTACATGAACTGCTTCCCCCACCCCGTCATGAGCGGATTGTCAGCCGGCTTCCAGCCATCCGCCGCTTGCGCTGACAGCATGGCGGCAGCCATTGCGGCTAACCTCAGTTGGGAGAGGGGTATGGTTGGTTTCATGAGTGGGTTCCGAGATGGTTGATTACGGCGGCGACTCACACTTTGTAGCAAAAATCGAACGCTTGTGGTGTCGGCAAAACTGCCGACACGGGTTGGAGTGCGGTGATGCCCGCTTCACCGCTTTGAGGCCCGAGGAGGGTGGCGGGGATTGCGGTTGCGCCGGGACGGCGCAACCACGGCCTGCGGCGGGACGCCGCAGCCACGTTCCCGCAGGACCAAAATATCCACCGTCACAAACCCACAGCCATGGCCGAAATCGGACACCACCTTGGTCACATCCTCATCATTGGGCACGTCTCCGTTCACCGCAGTGACGGCGCTGTTGCAACCAAACACATCCGTGCGGTTGATCTGGAATTTCAATGCGCTGCTGCCGCTGTTCCAGACCAGGCTGCCCATCTCGCCGGTGCCGATCGGCATCCCGTGATAGGGTTTGGGTGTCAGCCCGGTGAAATCGACGTCCGCCGCAGACACCAATTTTTGGCAATCCGCAGTGACGAGCGGCGCCAGCGGCGCGGCGGCGGATGCGCTGGCAATGCAGAAGGCGGCCAACCTGGGAATGACTGTTAGTGTGTGCATGGTGTTGGGTCGTTGATAGGTGGTGGAGTTGGTGGTTTGGCGATGCGGGCGAATTTGAGGCACGCGCTGTCATGCAGCACCTCGGCATCCGCCGGAATCGCTGCCGACATCATCGGGTTGGCACCCATGGCGGGCTGCGGGGGCATGGCATCGGGCCGCCCCGGCCCGAGTGGATTGATTCCTCGCGGACCCCCTCCGGGCGGTCGGCCACCACCGGGAGTGAAGGGCATTTGCAGGCCGGATTTGATTTCGAGGAAGAAAACGGAATCGTAGCGCTGCCAGTCTTCGGGTTGCAGCGCGGAGGCTTGGGCAATGCGGGTGTGGAGCAACCACGCCGTCCACCATTCCACACCGTGCCCGGCACTGATGAGCGTGCGCTCGGGTTGCGCAACGTGCTGGGCAAGGCTGCGCAGTTCAAGCATGGCCGCATCGCTGAGGATGGCGCTGCCACCGCGCCGCAGCGTCGTCACGGTGCTGCCGATGCCGATGAGCAAAACCACGCCTGTTAGACACCCACGCAGCCATGGCCATGGGATCTGCAACACGCCAAAAGCCCCGACCACGATGGCGGGCAGGAGTGCGATGAGATAGAAGCGCACCGCCTTGTCCATGCCGAACCACGGGCCGGTGATGACCAGCACGGTCAGGGCTGCGCCTGTGATGAGTGCGACGTCCGCTGCGGGCAGATGGTCACGGCGGCGCCACGCAACACCGAGCCCGGGAAGAACCGCAGCCGCAAACCCGAGATATGGCAACCAGCGCAGCGGGGCCATCCCGCCGTGCGGCGGCATCGGCGCTTGCAATCCGTCGGCGGAAAACTCCGCCGGATGGGTCAGCGCAGTGATGAGGCGGTGAATGCGGACGGGATCGTACTTCCAGAGCACCAGCGCCCCGGCGAGAACCAGCAGCACCACCCCCGCCACCACCCACGGCAGCACCGGACGCCATCTAACAAAATCCTGCCTGCCGAGGAACACCGGCATCACAAGAACCAGCATGACCAGCGCCGCACCCAACACCCCGATATGCGTGAGACCTAACAGCAACAGGCAGGCGAGCACGGCCACCCCGCGCGTGGGCGTCGGCACGCTGAGCCAGCGATGCAGCGCCATGGCAAGCACTGCGAGCCACACCAGCGCGAGCGAGTTTTTCTGCAGGTCGCCAACCATCCGCAGCCATGGCCACGCGAAACACGCCAACGCCGCGGCTGCCAACGGCACCCCATCACCTTGTCCGCACGCCTTTGCCCAGCGCCGCACCAGCACAAACACCGGCCACGCGACCAAAGGCGGCAGCACGGCATCGCACAGCTTCACCACCCATAGGATCGCCTCGGCCTGCCCCATGCCGCCCACCTTGACCAGCAACCACGCCAGCGCCGCGTGCAGATGAAACGTCAGCGGCATGTCCGGGATGCCGAGTACGCCGCGCTCCATGAGTGAACGCGCCTGCACCAGGTAATAGGCACCGTTGACGCCGGGCACGAAATCCGTGCCGAACAAGAGCCAGGCCCGCGCCGCCACCGCCATCATGACAATCCCGACCACGGGCAACAACATCAGGCACGACTGCCCCCGCGCCACAAATCCGCACCGGGGCGGTCTGGTGGCGGCCGATGAGGCGTGGCGAAAAGCATGGGGCATGGCATCATTATTGCAGGATCACTGTGGTTTTCAATTCATGTTAGTTTCTCCCCGCTGACAACAGATCCGCGTTCTTCTGCGGTGTTCCTCTCTTCGGCTCATGGAATTGTCTCGCGCTGGTCGATTGCGTGCCCACTGGTAGCAGCATTCGGGCGAATGGCTTGTCGGCAATTCTGCCGACACGGCCATGGCTTTGGACTGCGGTGAAGCCCGCTTCACCGCTTTGGGGAAGGACGGCGGTTCCCGGAAAGCAGTCCAACCCCTTCCCAGAAACGCCCCGCTTCGGGATGATTAGCATCATTCGAGACCAGAAGCGGAAATCGGCCGCTTCCCTCAAAGCGGCGGTGCCCGCCGCAGTCCAAAGGAAGATGCCACTTGTAAAACTACTTGAGCTTGGGGATCTGGCCGCTGAAGGTCAGCTTGAACGAGTACGCGGGCGCGGCGCAGGGTGCCTTGGGCACTTTGAGGGCGAGGCTCCCGGCGTCCTGGCTGTAGGTCAGCATTTCGGCAGAACCTAACGAAGAAACGCCGGTCGGCGTCTTCAGGTCGATGCGCGACGAGCCGAGGGTTCTGACCACGACCTGACCATCGGACCATCCCAGGTGGGTGACATATTGTTTCATGGACTCCATGGTCGGCTCAAAATTGACCCCGCGCGGGCTCGTTGCTGGCGGCGGATGCAATCCCGACGTCCCAGAACGTGAGCGCGGCAATCTTGTTAGCCCCGAAGAGCAGATTGCCCGGCTTGCCATCCCAGTCCCGGCCGGTCAGATAGGTGATTTGGGTGGCGGTTGATGGCTGGGTCAACTTGAGGGTGATGCCGGTGTCGGAGGCGCGGCCGGTGCTGATGGCAGCCGGCTTGTTGTCGAGGTAAAGGTTTTTCTTCGTCTCGTCGGTCCAGACCATCGGCTGGCCAAAGTCGAGCGCGATCTCATCTTTGGCGGCAGTGGTGAACCAGGCCCGCTTGAGGTTGGGCGCGGTGACCGGCTGGGTGGGCTTCAGTCCGTAGTGGTCTTGCTCGACCAGCGGGCTCATGAACCTGGCGAATTGGGCGTAGCCTGCCAGGTCGAAGTGGCAAGCCCCGCGGCCGGCATGCTCGGAAGCGGCGCCGATGGTGGACATGACCCGCAGGTTGGAAAAGAGCTTGGGCAAGGTCCGTTGCGCCTCGCGAATCCCGTCATCCTTGGGGCCCATGCTGCAGGGCAGCGGCCAGACCTGATAGACATAGTAGTTTTTGATGTTCGGATAGTCCTGCTTCCACGCCGCCGCCATGTCCATGAAATACTGTTGATAGGACTTGTAATTCCAATCGCCGGTGGGGGCACCCGCGCCGCTGTCGTTTTCGCCCTGGTGCCAGAACACGCCGCGGATGCCATGGGTCAGTTTGGCTGCCGTCACCCGCGTGAGCAAGCCGCCATAAATTTTGTACGGGTTGCGGTAGAACTCGCCGCTGGTGTCGAAGCGATTGGCGGGATTGACCTGGTGGTGCCAGATCGGGGTGCCGCCGTAGGCACCGTTGAGGATGCAGATGGGGATGCTATACTTAACCACCAGGTTGGTGGCCAGCTCCATCCCCCAGGCGCCGATCTGGTGGCAGCCATAATTCGGCTTGCCCCAGATATGGGTGCGCACCGCGTTGCCCCAGCCGCCGCGGGTCGTCCCTTCAAGCTGGTTGCCATAGCTGCGGATCCACTCGCTGGCGGGGGTGACCGGGTCCTCGTCAGGCCCATTGTTAGGACCGGTGGCTTCGGCATTCGACTGGCCATCGATGAGATAGGCATCGCCGCACACGAGGTTGCCGACGGTTTTCATGACCTTGGCGGTGGCACCGGTCTGGGTGCCGCACTCGACTTTGTAGTGGACCAGTCCCGGCTTGAGTTTGACGGTGAAGGCATAACTCTTGTCGGCGGCGGGTTTCTGGCTCTCGGTTTTGACGAGTTGGTCGTCGGCATACAACTTGAGAAACACCGAGTCGGCGGGCTGGTCCAAGGTGCCATTATAGAAGAGCGTGCCCTCGTTCTTGTCGTCGCGGGCATAGAACTGATGGTCCTCGGGTTGCTCATCCTTGGCCGGCACGCGCTGCACCCAGGCATCCTGCGTGGGTTCAGTCACGACGATGGGGAGGGATGCGGCATAATCCGCGCCGCCATTGTTGAGTACCAACTTCACGGTGATCTTGCCGCTGCATTGCGAGCGCTTGAGGGTGAGTTTGGCGGGGGCAACCTCCTTGATCACGGCACCGTCGGTGACGGTCCAACGGTATTTCAAATCACCGACGCCTTTGGCTTGCATGGCGGCGAGATTGGCGATGTCCGGGCTGATTTCGATCGGGTCGCGGCCATTCCAAGTGGCGGGACCCCTGAGTGAAAACACCGGCTCGGGAATCACTTCCTTGATCTTCACGGCAAGATTGGCGATTTTGACCTCATTGGGATAGATCGCCTTGAATTGCAGCACGAAATCGGTGTCCGTCACGACCCTGCCTGCATCGAAGTTATAGGATAACTGGTCCACCGCCACGATGGTGTCCGCGCCGTCGCGCTTCACAATCCAATAGCTCTTCTGGGCCCCACCGGCCTGGGCGGTGATGGTCAGGCGCTTGCCTTCGTCGAGCTTGATTTCGTTAGGCTTGACCTCAAAGGCCGAGTCCGGCTGCACCAACCCACCCACCAGGGTTTGGAGTGGCTTTTGGTTCTCATATTGGAGGCGGATCCACTCGGCGGACCGGGCGACCTTGGAAATGCGCACCTCGTCGATATCGCCGGCGAAGTTGAAGTTGTTTTGCCAGCCGCCAATCCACATGGTGGCGGGCTGCTTGATGGCCAGCGGGGCGTTGGCGGTGGTTGAGACCCCGTCGAGAACCCCATTCACATACACTCTGGAATCGCCGTTCTTGTAGGTGTGGACCACGTGCACCCATTGTGCCAGGGGCAGCGTGTTGCCGCTCGCAACGTCCGCGCCGGAAAAATAGCACTCCATCTTGAGGTGTGGCGGGCTGGCCAAACTCATCACCACTTTCCCCTGCCGCGCTTCGTTGCCCCACCCCAGCACATTGGTGCCTGCCACCTCGGCGCGGAACCAACCCTCAGACGAGTGCGGGTTGGCGCCGGCGGGAAACGTCGTGATGTTGTCCCCGCCGCGGATCCCTTGGCCTGCGGCAAAATGCCGACCGGTGCCAATCACGCCGGGAGTCACGCTGGTGCCGGCATCCACCGGGGTGAGCGTGCCGGCTTCATCCTTGAGCGATTCATTCATGTGGATGACGCTGGCAAACCCGTTGTCGGCGCTGAACACGGCGGCACCGTTGGATTCGCTGGCGGCATCGGCCTTGCCCCAATGCAGTTTGAGTTCCTGGCGCGCATTGCCCTGGATCTGCGGAATCCTCACCCACACGCTGGCGCGGCCAGCGGCCGCATCCCACTCTTCTATCTGATAGACCAGCGGCTTGCCGGCGGTGGAGAACCGGATATCCTCGCCCTTGGGCATGGTCTGGCTGAAGTCAAAGTTGCCCTTGTTGAAGCGCACGAGCAGCGGGAAGTTCGTTTCCGCGGCGCTGGCCGGCAAGTCCGCGCCCTCGGGCGTGGTCAGGATGAACATCGAGCCCGCATGCTGCCAACCGGGATACTGGGCGGAGGCGTGGGGCGTGAAACCAGCGAGCAAGGCGCCGGCGAGTAATGTCAGTTTTCGTTTCATAAGATCAATTGGCTATGATTCAATGATACCGCTGGCGGGCCTTCAATCATGCATTGAATGACGAGAAAAAAACGCGAGCGAGTGGCAAAGTTTGGACCTGACCCAGGAGTTCTTCGCGCGGCTGCTCGAACATCATTGGATCGCCCGCGCCGACCGCGGGCGCTTCCGTTCCTTCCTGCTGACGGCCATGAAGCGGTTGTTGGGCAACGCATGGGCGAAGGAGCAGACGCTCAAGCGCGGCGGCGGGGTGCGCTTGGTTCCGCTCCAGTTGGACACCGCCGAAACCCGCTATTCCCGTGAGCCCGCCGCCGCCGAAGCCCTCGCCCGGCAGCACCGGTTGCAGCCGTGAGATGAGACCGCAAGATGAATTTTAATTTATTAAAAGATTGTGCTTGCGTTCCGCCGCCGTTTTGCTACTCATTGCTCAGTTGAGCCCGGAAGGGGCTCCTTTGAAAGGAGAAAACCATGGCCAGACCCGCATCCCGACATCCGACCGAACTCGAACTGGAAATCCTCAAGATCCTCTGGCGGCAGGGGCCGCAGACGCCGCGCGAGGTGCGCGACGGACTCGTCAGCTTCCGTGACCTAGCCTACACCTCGGTGGTCACCATCATGAACATCATGGTGGGCAAGGGCTACTTGGGCCGCGCCAAGACCGGCCCGTGTTTCACGTACAAGACACGGGTCAGCGAAAAGGCCACCACGCGGCGGATGCTGCGCGACATGGTCAACCGGGTCTTCGGCGGCTCGCCCGCTGCGGTGATGGTCAACCTGCTCGAAGTGGCCGATCTCGACGAAACGATGGTCCGCGAATTGCGGGCGATCCTGAAAACCACAATGGAGAAGATAAACGCATGAAAACGATTCTTGATCCGGAGCCGTGCTGGCGGGTGTTGCTCACCCTCGGGCACTTCTTCGTGAACCTGTTCCAACGGGTGGCGGAAGCCCTGCTGTTCTGCCATGCCGCCGTCTGGTGGGTGTCGCGCCGCATTCGCATCGAGCGCGAGGATTGCTGCGACGACGCGGTGGTCGCCGCCGGTTGCGAGCCAATGACCTATGCCGAATCGCTGGTCGCCCGGGCCGAACGCACGCTCGCCGCGCGAGCCGGGCGCTGTGCCGCCGCCGCCCTGTATGTCCGCGGCGGGTCCGGCGACCTGCGCGGCCGCGTCGCGCGGATCCTGCGGATTCCCTCTAACGGAGAAGTCCACCGCCGCGTCTGGCCGCCCGCGCTGCTGGCGATTTTCGTCCTTTCCGCCGCCGCCACTTGCGCCGTGAGCCAAGGGCAGCAGAATGCCGAAGACGCGAAAACCAACAGCCTGCCCGCCAAAGAGGTTGCGGACGACGCCGCAACGGCTGGCACGCAGCCGCCCACCGCCACGGCCACTGCGCCGCCCTGGGGCGAGGCCGTCGAGGGTGTACAGTTAGGTCTGCGGGCAGAGCACCTCCAGTGGAAGTCGGGCGAGACGCCGACGTTCCATGTCGAGTGCCGGAACTCGGGCAAGAAGGCATGGCGGTTTACATCAACAGGGGGCGAGGAGGGCTTCTTTGAACTTCTCGTGGATGGCAAGTCCTACGTCAAACTTGAGCCCAACTCGGAAGCACCGCTTGTCGATTTGCAGCGCGACGCCACCATACCCTTGACGACCGTCAGCATGGTTGACTGGTGCCTGGTGGGTGCCGTGGCCACCCCCCCCTGCAGCTTCAGCCCGGCAAACACAAGGTGCGGGTTGCCGCTCGGCATGCTGCTTATCTTCAGGTCCCATGCCTCTGCGCAGGTGACCGACCTGCGGGTCGGGTCGATCCAATTGCTACCCGGATTCCCGCAGCTTGCTTGCAGTCGCCACCCCGCTCAGGTCACCTGCACGCGAGTTGACATGAGTGCTGGTTGTAGGATATTGAAGAACGCTTGAAACTGCAAAGCTGAAAACGACCCTCGCATGAAGCTGGGAAACCCGTGAAACGAACGCCGGATCAGCGCATAACCATTAGATACCATGCAAATCACCACCACCACCATCGCCGGCATCGGCATCCTCTGGCTTGGCACCTTGGCCGGAGCCTATTATCTGGGCGATCGCCACACACCGGGCAAGGACGGCCACGGCGCGTCCGGTTCCGTCCTCACGACGGGCTTGTCCGGAGGAGTGGACCCCGGCCACAACGGCGGGGAGCGGCTCAAGTCCGGAACCCGGGAAGCGGCTGCAAAAGCACTCACCGTGAAACAAATTCTGGCCAAAATGAAGGCCACCATGCGCGGCGGCTCGATGCAAAACCCCTCGTCGATGATGAAGGTCATGGGCCTGATGGACAAGATCCGGCCGGAGGACTTGCAGGCGGCACTCGCCGAGGCGGAAGCCATGACCGACCCACAGCAAAAGATGCTGCTAACGATGTGCCTGTTAGCCAAATGGGCCGAGACCGACGGGCCGACGGCCATGAAATACGCCGAGGAACATTCCGCCAGCGGTCCGCTGGGGCAAATGGCCAAAATGAGTGTTGCCAGCGCTTGGGCGGAGAAGGATGCGGAGGCGGTTTGGCAATGGTACAAGGGCCAGGGAGACAAGGACAGCGGGGGCATGTTTGGCCACAACATGGCGCTCGTCTCGCTGTTTTCCAACATCGCCGGGAACGATCCGGATCTGGCGTTCAAGCGACTGGAGGAAATCGACGCACCCGCAAGACAAATGGCCTTGGCCGGGATGTTCCAAGCCGCCCTCTTTGACGACGACAAACGCCAGCAAATCCTGATGAAAGTCGATGCCCTGCCCGACGAATCCGAACGCAAGCAAGCCAGGCAGATGATGTTGAGTCAGTGGGCCATGCTGGCACCCGAGCAAGCGGTGGAATGGGTCAAGAAGCAACCGTGGGAGGAACAGCGCGACCTTCGCGAATCCATGGGCATGATGCTGATGATGAACGACCCGAAGAAGGGTGCCAGCTTGGTCATGGACGGAGTGCCCGACGACGAAAAGCCCAGGGAGTATTCGCGGGTGATTTCGCAATGGGCCGCCATGGATGCCAACGCTGCGGGCACGTGGTTGAATGAGCAACCCCAAGGACCGCAACTGGACGAAGCGCGCCAGTCGTTCGTCAGCGCGACCAGCCAGAATGACCCGGCAAACGCCATGACCTGGGCCGGGACGATCACCAACCCCGACCTGCGGTTCAGTGCGACCATGACAGCCTATCAGGAGTGGAAGAAGAAGGATCTCGCGGCCGCCGACCAGGCGCTGGCCAGTTCCGGGCTCGATGAGGCGCAAGTCCAGGCGGTGAAAGCCGGGCAAACTGCCCCTGACAAGGCCACGGCTGAACCGTGAATCGATTCACGCGCAGGATAGTTAGACCGCACCACGACGCAATGAACATGGGCAAAGTGAGAATGGATGCCTCATCCATACCCAATTACCAACACTCAATATCCAATGATGAAGGATCGACTGAGCAACTCTCGCCACCATTCAATAGCCCCGATCCTGTTCACCACCGCCCGAACTCCGACTCTTCCCACCTTGGAAATTGGACATTGGGGGCTGGCGGTTGGATATTGAATCACTTCTAACCTCCCATTTCCCCTCGCAACACATGAAAACGATTCTGGATCCGGAACTTTGCTGGCGGGTGCTGCTGACCCTGGGCCATTTCCTGTGGCAGGGTGCGGCAATCGCCCTAACCGCTGCCGCCGCTGCGTGGCTGCTGCGCCGCGCCTTGGCCCGCGCCCGCTACGGGGTGTGGACGGCGGCGCTGTTGTTGATGACGCTCTGCCCGCTCATCGTCCTTTCCATCGCCACGATTTGGGCCGTGGAGGCACCGCTTGAAAATGAACAGGACCCGTCGAAGCGCGAGGCGATTGCGGCGGCACCGCACACCATCACGGACCCGCCCGCAGCCGCCCGCCGCGACGTGCGCATCCTGGATTACAATGCCGTCACTGTGGGCAAACCATTCGATCAACGTGTGGCTGTAACGCTTGCCCAGGCAACGGCCGACATCAAGCAGGCTCGTGTTGATTGCGAAGAGTATCCGCCCGCTCCAGGCGGTTTTCGTTACTTCCAGCCGGTTACTGGCGGGTTCACCATCCCGCTGGGCCAAAGAGCCGATTCTTCCACGCAGCCCGCCGCGCAGCCGGCGACGAATTCCGCCGCGATGGTCGCCGAGGCTTTCGAGCGGATTCACCAGCGCGTTGCGGCCTTGGAGGGACAGCATCCGGCGCTCAAAGGAATTGCCGATGCCAAGCCGCTGTTCGGTGGCGACTCCGCTTTCACCCGCCGGGAAGCCGATTGGAGTTTCGCCAACAATGCGACCGGGTGGGGCAAGGCCGAGACACCGTCGGCCGTCGACGTATCCAAACCCTTCTGTCGGATCATCCTCTATATGCGGTTTCCCTTCGGTGCGATGGGCGTACAGCCCGTTGCCGACCAGCGTGTCTATCAGGTCGGCGGCGAGGCATGGGAAGGCTTCTCGAAGGTCTTTTCGGACGACGCCAAACTGGTCGAAGCGGTCAAGACTATCGCGAAAGAGGAGTTGGACCGGTTCACGGGACCCCCGCCGCGTCCTGCCGCGACCGCACCGTCGGCTGCGCTACCGGCCCCGCCCGCCAATCTCACCGTGCAACTTCGCATCGACCCCAAGAAGCTGGCGCTGTTCAACCTGTCGCTCACCGACGTGCGCCAGGCTCTAACCGAACGGAAGATCACGGTTACGGGCGAGCGCGTGGACGCGGCCGGGCAGCACGAGCTTGATCTGGACCCCGACCGGCTCCCGAAAGTGGAAGACCTTCGCCGCATCGTCATCAAGACTCCGGCCGGGCTTTCCGTGCCGTTGGAGCAGGTGGCCAATATCCTGGCAGTGGCCAGGGATCGCGCGACCGGCGCTCAACCCGCCAAGCTCCCCGGAAACACCGATGAGCAGGCCGAAGTTGAGCGGCACGCTGCCGAAAATGAAAAGAACATGGCCGCACAGAAGGCCCGGGACGATCAGAGTGCCGCCGCCGCACGCCAGCGGGACGATGAGATCGCGGCAGCCATGCGGAAGGCCGCGCAGGCCAAGGCGGCCATCGCGCCTGAATTCATCGCGAAGATCAAGGCGATGCTGCCGGACGGTTGGTCCGTCGCGACGGCAAAGGACGTCCTCACGATTCGCCGCGATGAAAAGGTCGAGGCGACCTATATGTCCCCCGGGGGAATTACGCCCGAGAGGATCAGCACGAGCGACGTGATCCAAATCCGGGTCGGCCCGCGCGTTTCCGGGGAGCAATACGCCCGGATGGCGGAGGAGAACAGGAAAGTGCTAGATGATTTCCGTTTCAAGAATCCCAACTATTCGCCAATCGACTACCGCATCGCATTGCCCCACGTCCTGCCCAGTTGGCGTGGAGGGGCTGTTTTACAACTATGGCGAATTTGAACAGCACCTCGCCGACCTCCGTTCGCCGGATCGCGAGACTTGTCGGAAAGCCGCGCGAACGCTTGGCGAGATGGGGCCGAAGGCCGCTCCGGCCGTGCCCGCGCTGCTTGGGTTGCTGAAGGACAAGACGAATCCCGGAGGATTCATTGCCGGCGACGCTCACGCGGCGATTGTCAGCATCGGCGTCCCGCTGGCCGCCGACATTCCCGCCGTGGCAGGAGTGCTGAAGGATGGCGACCCGCGCGTGCGACAGGATGCCCTGCATCTCTTGGGAAACCTTGCCTACAAACACACGTCGGACGACGCGCTGGAGCGGATGGTGCCCGAAGTGATCGGCATGCTTGCCAGCGCTGACTATGCAACCCAATCCGCGGCCATCAATTTCCTTCGCTGGCTCGGCCCGCACGCCGCTCCGGCATCTGCAGCACTCGCAGCCCTGCTGACGCACACCGAACCCTCGTTGCGCTGGCAAGCGGCCGAGGCCCTCGGCTTGATCGGCCCGGCCGCCAAGCATGTCATTCCAGCCCTTGCCGCCGCAATGGCTGATCCCGATCCCAAGGTCCGCGCCCACACCGCCGCGGCCCTGAAAAGCCTCAAAGGCAAAGAAACGAAATAACTCAAGGAGACCACGCTGGCCCGACACACAAACAGGAGAACTTACATGCCTTTTACACTGGCCCGACATAACCTCTGGTATCATTGAACCTATCAAAAAAGGACAACCATGAACCGAATCCCCACGATGCTGCTACTCCTTGTTGTGGTCGCACCACTCAGCTATGGGAAAGGACTGCAAGGAAACAACTGGCACTTGTCATATCGACCCATCAAGGATGGCAAGTTAGACTGGTACCAGGAGGACCGCTCGTTTGACGCGTGGTATGCCCTGGCACCGCAGTCGCTGGACGCAGTTCTGGAAGACGTGAAGATGGTATTGAAACCAACCCCCGTGGCATGGGGAGAACCCGCAACCGGCCTGCAGGCGGGTCTGACGCTCAAGAGCACGAGTCGAGAGCCGAAGGCGAGCGCAGTCCTAGCTTTCCATTTGCGCAACGCGGGCGACAGACCTGTCAAGATCTTGAAGCTCGCCGCGCAAGCCCGGTTCTTTGGCGAATATCTTCCGCTCGAAATCCGCAGTTCCGGGACGATTCTGAAATACCAAGGGCCGCTGCTCGAACCGCCCCTACCGCCTGATGAGTCCGAATACATAACACTCAACCCTGGTGATGCCGACTCAACCGAGGTGACGTTCGTCCCGGAGCATTGGAAATTGGTCGTACCCTTCGAGACCCAGGCCGTGTTTGTGTTCAACCAAACACTCGGGGAAGAAAAGACGGTTGGACCTTATGACCATGACAAGCGGCAATGGAAGACCGTTGGCGGCCTTTGGACAGGCGAAGCCCGTTCACAAGCCGTGACCGTGAAGATGGGTGCGGCCGAACAAGGTGCCGCGCAGCCTGCGGCCGATTCCGCCGCAATGGTCGCCGAGGCCTTGGAGCGGATTCACAAGCGCGTGGCGGCCTTGGAGGGGCAGCATCCGGCGCTCAAAGGAATTGCCGATGCCAAGCCGCAGTTCGGCGGCGACCCCGCATCCACCCGCCGGGAGGCCGCTTGGAGTTTCGCCAACAATGCGACCGAGTGGGGCAAGGCCGAAACACCGTCGGCAGTCGATCCATCCCAACCCTTCTGTCGGATCATCCTCCACATGTGGATCCCCTCCGGCCCGTCCGCACAGCCGGTTGCCGACGCGCGAATCTATCAGGTCGGCGGAGTTGCGTGGGATGGGTTTCTGAAGGTCTGGTCGAGCGACGCCAAACTGGTCGAAGCGGTCAAGGCCATCGTTGCAGAGGAGTTGGACCGCTTCACGAAACCCCCGCCGCCCGCTGCCCCGCCTGCCAAGTCCACCCTGCAACTTCGCATCGATCCCGCAAAGCAGGCCGTGTTCGGCCTGGCGCTGGCGGACGTGCGCAAGGAACTTGCGGAGCATGACCTTGCTGTTGCGGGTGACCGAGACGGGTCACTCTGCCCGCCCCACAATTCGTCCCGACCATGGAAACAAGAAACATGAATCTGCTAGATCGCATTCGAGACGAGCTGGGCGTCGTGCCCGGCGAGGCGTGCCAGCGGCGGTGGCCGGTGGGCTTGTTGGCCCTGCTGGTCCCGCTGGGGCTTGGGCTCGGTTCGGCGTGGGCCAGGGCTGCCGAGTTGGCAGACGCGGTTCCCGCCGAAACGGGCGTTACGGTCCAAGGAACGGTCGTCGATGCCAAGACGGGCAAGCCCGTGCAAGGCACGCGGGTGGCGCCAATGATTTTCCTCTCGCCACTCTTCTCGCCGGATTGGGATCGCAAGGTCGAGACGGACGCCGACGGCAAGTTCACGCTCCGGAAGGCCGACGACACCCTCGGGATTCGCGTGGCACATCCCGATTACTTTGATTTCGACTGCGATTTCTTCAAGGAAAGCGGCAAGAAACCAGGCGAGAAGCTCTACGTCGTGCGAGTCGCATTGGAATCGGGCGCAACTCTAACAGGCGTCGTCAAAGACCCGGCCGGCAAACCGCTGGCTGCGGTCGAAGTCTCCGACGGGGCCGGAAAGGAAACGGTTACCGGCGCGGATGGACGCTTCGTGCTCAAGAGCATCAAGCCTTGGTGGGGAGATGCCGAGTATTACATTGAGGTCAAGGCGGATGGTTTCATCAGGCAGACGCTGCACCCCAAGAAGATTTCAGCCGAAGAGATGAGCATTGTGCTAGAGCCGTTATTGAGGATTCCGGGGCGGGTGCTGTCGCCGGACGGTCAGCCGGTGCGACAGTTCACCGTGGCCGCCGGGCCGGGGCGGAATCCTCCAGAGTACCAGTGCGAACGGGCCGAGGTCGAGGATCCTGAAGGGCGTTGGGAACTTCGCACGAAGCAACGCGGTACGCATTGGGTCGGCGTCCGGGCCGCAGGATTCGCCCCCTGGGAGGGCTGGACGGAAGTGGGCAAACAAAACGAGCCCTTTACCGTCCGCCTGCAATCCGGCGTTTCCGTCACCGGCAAGGTGCGAGGTTCCGGCGGCAGCGGCCGCGAGGCCCGGATTGTCCTGACCCCGCAGCGAGCCGACGGGGACGAGATCATGGTCGCCGGCACCCCGTCCCGCGACATGGGCGTGATCAGCGGAGTCTCGCGGGCCGACGGAACGTTCCGACTCGAACACGTTCGACCGGACAACTATCTGTTGAACGTCAGTGGAAAGGGGGTGACAACTCTGGACCTCAGCCTGGCGGTGCCCGAGAAGGGTCTGGATTGCGGCGAATTGACCGTGCAAGGGACGGGCCGAGTAGTGGGCATACTCCATGAGCCAAAAGGAAGGGAACGCCCACAGCCGTTCGAGAGTGGTGCAGTCGTTTGCCCATATCCCGCTGCGCCGCTCGGAAAGAGCACGGAGAGGAGCATCTTCTTCAAGACCGACGAGCAGGGCCGGTTTGCCGTGGAGGACGTGCCGGTCGGGCGAGTCAGCGTGGAATTCAGTTACATGCTTTCGAGCGATTGCGTGGACACCTACGGCCGCACGGCCGTCGTCGCGGAAGGGCGGGCCACGGAGGTTCGCTTTTTTGATCCGAAGCAGGCGTGGGATCTGCCATTGCAAGTGGTCGTCGGCGACGGGTCGGAAAGTCAGTTTGGCACCGGAACGGGCATGGCAGCCGCCCGGAAAGTCGAGAACGTGACCACGCGCAAGCCCATGTTTCTGGTGGAACTGGAACCGGAGCCCGGCCAGGCGGTTTCCTTTCCCCGGCCGGACTGGTACGAGGTCGAGGGTTTCCGCGAAACGCCGATCGCCGTTCCCGACGTTCATCCCGGCAAGTACCGGCTGCGCTTGAGCGATTTTCAGGGGAGCATCGGCATGAAGGGCCTGGTCTATGAAGCGCCGATCGAGGTGCCCGCCAAAAGCCCCATCCGCATCCCCTTGGCCGCTTCGTCCATCACCGGCCGCGCCCAGTGGATCAAGGACTATCACCGTCTCGTCATGGTGGCCGCCGTCGAGGAGAGTCGCAAGTCGTCGCCCCGCTATGCCTATTGCGATGACACGGGCAACTTCTGCCTTCGCTACCTGTCACCGGGGCAGTACACCATCTGCCTCCACGACGACGATGCCGGTTACAGCCGGGTGGAACACGTCGCGTTGGCCGAGGCGGCGACGATCGCCGTGAAACCGCAGACGCTCGGCCCCGGCGGGGCTATCACCGGCACGGTCCGCTGGACATCATCACGACCACTTCCCGACCGCCTGACCCTCACCGATGCACAGGGCATTGTCATCGAGCCGCGCGAGGAGTTTCGCGGGCTCAACGGCGGCGAGTATCGTTTCAGCGGCCTCTGGCCGGGGCGATGGACGCTGGCGGTGTGGAGCGGCAAGGACCGGCTTGCTTCCGATCAGGTGGACGTCCAAGGCACGGAATTGCAGCATGTCATCGGCATCACTGAAGTCCAGCCGACGGTTGCCGACGCGGTACATGCCGACCCGGTCGCCGAATTGAACCGGCAGATCGAGAAGTTCAACGCTAAGCGAAACGGGCCAAACCCGGACAGGGGAGTTTTCCCGATCGATCAGCGCGTCGCCCGTATTGACTACGACGGCGAGCAGAATATCGTGACATGCCTTGACCAGCAAGGAAAGAACTTCCTCACGCTCAAGCGGCAGGAAGACGGCGGTTTCCGGGGAACGATCGAGGTGGAATTCCATGAACTCGTTCAGCCAGACAAACCCCACCGTTGGGGCCATGTGACCGCCGAATTCTTCTTGCCCAAAGGGACAAGGTTCCCGCAATCCGGGCAGAAGTCTGACTCTTCAAAGCAACCGACGATCGAGGCGCGTTTCACGGCCAAGGTCGAGTGGATCGAAATCGAAGGTAAGCGGAAGGCAGATGTGGTACCAGTCGAAAACGACCCTCATTGGTTGGTGGGCATTGACATTCTCTCCGTGGAGGAGCCGGAGACGCCCTTTGACAAGAACGGGAAGGTTGTTCTGCTAATCCACAGTCCAGCGAGACTCTTCGCCGGAGAGGAAAAGATCCCCGGCAAGACGTATTCGTTCAAGGTCCTGGGCACGATGAGAGATGGACGTCCAGCGTTCTACTCCGCTCAGGCGGAAGAGAAGACGGCTCCCGCTCCACCCAAGCATATCCAGCAGAAGGTTCCCGATCGAACAATTATTGAACTCTCCAAGGAGGCCATCGCGCCTGAATTCATCGCGAAGATCAAGGCGATGCTGCCGGACGGTTGGTCCGTCGCGACGGCAAAGGACGTCCTCACGATTCGCCGCGATGAAAAGGTCGAGGCGACCTATATGTCCCCCGTGGGAATTACGCCCGAGAGGATCAGCACCAGCGACGTGATCCAGCTCCGGGTCGGCCCGCGCGTTTCCGGGGAGCAATACGCCCGGATGGCGGAGGAGAACAGGAAAGTGCTAGATGATTTCCGTTTCAAGAATCCCAACTATTCGCCAATCGACTACCGCATCGCATTGCCCCACGTCCTGCCCA
>JAPLUI010000397.1 GCA_026397725.1 Verrucomicrobiota bacterium
CTCGGGCCGCCCACTGATCCGCCCGCATGGGCGGCGCTGATGCGCGGTGCATGGGCGTGCCTGGGCGGTCTCACCCGCGGGGGGCAGTCAGGGCGCGGCGAGGCCTCCGGGGTGTAGCCCTACGGGGCGGAATCCCGCCACGCCCTACCGCCGCAATGGTAGGGCGGCCCGGCCTCGGGCCGCCCACTGGTCCGCCCGGATGGGCGGCGCGGATGCGCGGGGCATGGGCCGTGCCTGGGCGGTCTCACCCGCGTGGGCAGTCAGGGCGCGGCGAGGCCGCCACGCCCTACCGATTTCTCAGGGCGCGGCGAGGCCGCCACGCCCCACCGCCGCGATGGTACCCCAATGAACCCAGCGCAAAGGGAATCGCTTTATTGTGCTGGTGATCGTGGAGTGGAATGGTACCTTGTGGTCAAGAGATACCCCATGGGGGAGATACCCGAGTCGTTACGATCAGGGTACCCCAAGGGTGATCGATCCACCCGGAACCAACGTGAAAACCACCACCATCCATCTGCTTCTGACTGGTCTATGGCTTGCCTCAGTTGCTGCTTCCGCGCAGGAAGCCGCAGCCCAAGCGGCGTTCAAGGTGGACTTCGAAAAGTTCACCCTGGCAAACGGGTTGCAGGTGGTCTTTCATCTCGACCGTTCGGATCCGGTGGTGGCCGTTTCGCTGACCGCACATGTTGGTTCGGCGCGTGAAATGGCCGGCAGGACTGGGCTGGCCCATTTGTTTGAGCACCTGTTGTTTCTCGAATCGGAGAACCTTGGCAAAGGCGGGCTCGATCGGTTGACCGCGCGGATCGGCGGCTCCGGGGCGAACGGATCGACCAGCAGGGACCGGACCAACTACCTCCAGACCGTGCCGAATGACGCGCTTGAAAAGATGCTCTGGGCCGAGGCGGACAAACTCGGCTGGTTTATCAACACGGTTACCGAGCCGGTCCTGGCGAAGGAAAAGCAGGTCGTCAAAAACGAAAAGCGTCAAAGCGTCGATAACACTCCGTATGGACACACATCATACGTGATCGATAAGGCGCTGTTTCCGGCGGATCATCCATACCACTGGCAGGTGATCGGCTCACTTGAGGATGTGCAGCACGCCAATCTCAAGGAGGTGAAGGAGTTTTTCCGCCGCTGGTACGTTCCTAACAATGTGACGCTCGTCGTCGCGGGCGATTTTGATCCGGCGCAGGCGAAGCCATGGGTCGAAAAGTACTTCGGTGAGATCAAGCGGGGCGAAGCGGTAACCAAGCAGCCCAAGCGGCCGGGAGTTGTTAGCGCCACGGTCAAATTCTATCACGAGGACAATTTCGCCAAGCTGCCCGAGCTGACGATGGCATGGCCGACGGTCGAGCAGTACCATCCTGACTCCTATCCGCTGGCGGTGCTGGCGCAATATCTGTCGCAAGGCAAGCAGGCACCATTTTACCGGATCCTGGTCGAGGAAAAGAAGCTGGCGCCGGAGGTCGCAATCGGCAATCACACCTCGGAGCTTGCCGGCAACCTCGAGTTATGTGTTAGAGCCTTTGCCGGCACGGACCTCAATGATGTCGCGGCTGCGGCCAACGAAGCCTTTGCCAGGTTTGAAAAGGAAGGCATCTCAGCGCATGATGTGAGTCGCATCAAGGCTGGCCAGGAGACGCGGTTTTACATGTCGCTGTCCAGCGTGTTGGGCAAGGGCGAGCAGCTCGCGGAGTACAATATATTCGCCGACGATCCCGGCTTCGTTGCAAAGGACATTGAGAACATGCTCGCCGTTACGCCTGCGGACGTGATGCGGGTCTATCAGAAATACGTGAAGAACAAGAACTTTGTGGCGACCAGCTTTGTGCCAAAGGGAGAATTGGCGCTGGCGCTGGATGGATCGAGGAAGGCCGAAATCGTGGAGGAAATGATCGTCCAAGGCGCCGAGGACACCGGCGACCCGACGGTCGGGGCGAAGTACGAACGCACGCCGTCAAGCTTTGACCGCAGCGTCGAACCGCCTTATGGTCCGGCACCTGAAGTCAAGGTCCCGACGATCTGGGAAGACCGGCTTTCGAACGGCATGCGCGTTTACGGCATTCAGGATTCCGAGGTTCCGCTCGTGCAGTTTGAGATCGTCATCGACGGCGGGTTGCTGGTGGAGAACATCCATCAGACCGGCGTCGCCAATTTGATGGCCTGCCTGATGACGCAGGGAACGCAACAGCAGACGCCGCAGCAACTCGAAGAAGCGATCGAGCACTTGGGTGCATCGATCGACGTTGCGGCAGGAACCGAGGACCTGTGTATCGAAGTCAACACGCTGGCGGCAAATTACCAGGCGACGCTTGCTCTGGTCGAGGAGATTTTGCTCGAACCGCGCTGGGACGCCGAAGAGTTTGCGCTGCTCAAACAGAGCACGATCAGCCAGATCCGAGAGGAGGCAGCCGAGCCGAACGCGATCGCCCAAAATGATTTCAATCGATTGATCTACGGCGAGGATCACATTCGATCCCGCAACATTCTGGGCACGATCGAGTCGGTCAAGGCCATGACGCTCGACGATCTCAGAGCCTACTACGGGAAGCACCTTTCGCCCTCGGTGGCACGGATGCATGTGGTCGGCGCGTTGGATAGGGTGGCGATCACCAGGGTGCTGGCCGGCCTCGATAAACGTTGGAAAGCCAAAGCGGTCGAGATCCCGGTCGATCAAACGCCGCAACCGCCCGCCAGCTCGCAGGTATATTTCCATGATGTGCCCGAGGCGAAACAGTCGGTGATCAGGTTGGGCTATCCGGCCGTGGCTGCTACGGATCCGGATTATTATCCGGCGACGATCATGAACCACATCCTTGGCGGCGGCGGATTCGCGTCCCGGCTTACCCAGCAGTTGCGGGAGGGCAAAGGCTATACCTACGGGATCAGTTCCAGCTTTGCAGGCACGACCAGCCCGGGACCGTTTTCGATCACCTGCGGCGTCCAGAGCAAGGTCACGCTCGAAGCGGCTCGGTTGATCAAGCGCATTTTGCAGGATTATCCGCAAAGCTATTCGGACCGGGACCTTGAAACGACCAGGGGGTTTCTGCTCAAGAGCAACGCGAGAGCATTCGAGACCGCCGAAGCCAAGCTCAAGATGCTCGAAAATATCAGCAAATACGGCTGGAAATATGATTATGTGAAGAGCAGGGAAGAGATCGTGAAGGGCATTGGCGTCGATGAGATCAAGAGGCTCGCGAGCAAGTATCTCGACGCCGACAGGATGATCTGGCTTGTGGTCGGTGACGCCAACACGCAGTTGCCGCGCTTGCAGGAACTTGGATTCGGCGAGCCGATAGTGATCCGGAAATAGATGCTGCGTCATTCATGCGACTATTCGTCTGTCCCTTAGTTTGACGCGGGACTTGGCAAGTCCCGCCCCGTGCGGCGTGGCTTCGCCCTGGCGCTCCCTTGATTCCCGCTTGCGGGCCGCCGCGACCTCGCCTATGTCTCCGGCGTGTCCCGCACGGACCCTCGCATCCACGGCTGGCTTTGTCGCGCCATGAACCACCCGGAATTCGCATCGCGCCTGGCCCCGTTGGCCACCGGTGTGGGGGAGGTCGTGCTCGATCACTCTGCGGAAGCCTCGCACGCGTTCCTGGCCGCCCTCGTCGCGCTGGCCGCCAAGGGCCGGAAAACATCCCGGCTGTGGCTCGTCTGCGACCTGCCCCGCCACCGCGAGCGCCTGGCCGCCGAACTCGCGCTCTGGGGCGTGACCGCCATGGTGCTACCGGAGGTGCCGGTTGCCACCGGCGAGGGTGCCATCGCCGATCCGGAATCCGCCGCCGAGTGGTTTGCCGTGCTGGAAGTCCTGGCCCGTGCCGAGCACTGCGCCATCGTCTGCGGCAGCGACAGCTTCGTCGGCAAGGCTCCCTCCCCGGCGGCCTTGCGGGCCAGCCGCACCCCACTCATCGCCGGCTCCCAGCTTGATCCCGCCGCGCTCGCCCGCACTCTAACGGATAGCGGGTATGAGCGCGTGCCCAGCGTCGCGGGTCGCGGGCAATTTGCCATCCGTGGCGGCATCCTCGATCTTTTCGCCTGGCAGGCGCCCCGGCCGCTGCGCCTCGAGTTTTTTGACACCGCGCTCGAATCGATCCGCGAGTTCGATCTCGATTCGCAGGCTTCGACGACCAAGCTGCCGGAGGCGGATTTGTTGTTAGCCGAGCCCTCGGTTGAGGCCACGGTGGCGGACTACCGGCGGGCTGGGGACCTGCTCATTTCCTTCAACGCGGAAATCGCGCGGCCGGACGTTCGCATTCTGGAAGACGCCGCCGAATTCAACAGCGAGGAGGATTTCACGCTGGCCTGTTTCGGCAGTCCCTTCGGCACCTTTGAGGCCGGGGATTTCATTCTCGAACAAGCCCGCCGCGAGCAGTTCTTCCGCCAGCTCAACGAATGGCAGCGCGAGGACTGGGAGGTGGCCATGGTCTTCGGCAACAAGGGCGAAGAGGAACGCTTCGCCGAACTCGCCGGCCATGACCTGGAACGCGACCTCGGCCTGATCCCGATCCGCGGCGAACTGCTCGCCGGCTTCACCGTGCCCATCCTGCGGCTTGCCATCCTGTCCTCGTCCGAACTCTTCGGCCGCTACCGCGCGCCCGGCATGGCCCGCCGCTCCACCCTCGAACAGGCCCGCGCCGCCCGCGCCCGCGCCACCGTCGATGAAATGGAGGAAGGCGACCTCGTCGTCCACTATGAATACGGCATCGCCCGCTTCCGGGGCATCCAGCCCGGCGATGCCGGCGACGAACTGGTCCTGGAGTACCGGGAGGGCGTCCACCTCTGCGTCCCGCTCGAACAAGCCCACCTCGTCGGCAAATACGTCGGCCTCGGCGGCAAAACCCCCGACCTCAACCGACTCGGCGGCAGCACTTGGAAGGCTGCCCGCAAGGCGGCGGAAAAATCCATCCTCGATTACGCCGCCCAACTCCTCCGCATCCAGGCCGAACGCCAGTCCGATCCGGGCTTTGCCCACCCGCCCGACACCCGTTGGATGTGGGAATTCGAGCGCTCGTTCCGCTACTCCGAGACCGCCGACCAACGCCGCGCCATCCACGACACCAAGCTCGACCTGGAGGCACCCCGGGCCATGGACCGCCTGATCTGCGGCGATGTCGGCTTCGGCAAGACCGAGGTCGCCATCCGGGCCGCCTTCAAGGCCATCACCAGCGACAAGCAGGTCGCCATCCTCGTCCCCACCACCGTCCTCGCCGAGCAACACTGGCGCACCTTCCGCGAGCGCATGTCGGACTATCCGATCCGCATCGACCTGCTCAACCGCTTCCGCTCGCCCGCCGAAGTCCGCGCCACTCTAACCGGCCTGGAGAACGGCTCGGTCGATCTGGTCATCGGCACCCACCGCTTGCTTTCCGGCGACGTCAGGTTCAAGAACCTCGGCCTTGCCGTCGTCGATGAGGAACAACGCTTCGGGGTCACCCACAAGGAGAGATTCAAGGAAATCTTCCGTCAGGTGGATGTCCTGACGCTGTCCGCCACGCCCATTCCGCGCACCCTTTACATGGCGCTGATGGGGGCCCGCGACATGTCCACCATCGAGACCCCACCGCCTAACCGCGTCCCCGTTGCCACTACCGTGTGCGCCTATGACGAACGCGTCATCCGCGATGCCATCCGCCGCGAAATGAAGCGTGGCGGCCAGGTCTTCTTCCTCCACAACCGTGTCAAATCCATCGAGCACCTGCGCACCCGCCTCGCCACGCTCGTCCCGGAGGCCCGCATCCTCGTCGGCCACGGCCAGATGGACAAGGACGACCTCGAACTGGTCATGCACACCTTCGTCGCAGGCGAGGCCGACGTCCTGCTGGCCACCACCATCATCGAAACCGGCATCGACATCCCCAATGCCAACACCATCCTCATCGACCGCGCCGATCGCTTCGGCCTGGCCGATCTCTATCAACTCCGCGGCCGCGTCGGCCGCGCCGGGGAACAGGCCTACGCCCTGCTGCTGTTGCCACGCGACATGATGACGGGCGGCGACGCCCGCAAACGCATCCACGCCATCAAACAATACACCGCGCTGGGTTCCGGTTTCAAAATCGCCATGCGCGACCTGGAAATCCGCGGGGCTGGCAACCTCCTTGGGACCAAGCAATCCGGCCACATCGCCCAAATCGGGTTCGACCTTTACTGCCAACTCCTCCGCCAATCGGTGGAGCGCCTCAAAAACCGCCAGGCAAACCCGGCCACCGGCACCACCTTCAAGGCCGATTTCATCGTCACCAGCGAGGCTGCCTGGGCCTCAGTCAGCTCGGTCGAACGGACCGCCGGGTGCCGGACCTCAGGCGTCCCGCCTAAGAGGGACGACGGGCGGCCCGCCCGTCAATCATCCCTGCTCGCGCCGGCATCCGCCCGCCCCCCGCCCTCCGAACTTCTCCCGGCCTTCATTCCCGCCGCCTGGCTCGACGCTACCAGCCTCCGCATCGCCGCCTACCGCGAACTCGCCGAAGCCACCACCGAGGCCGCCGTTCAGGCGCTCGAAGCCGCCTGGCGCGATCGTTTCGGGCGGTTCCCCGATCCCGCCGACCGGCTCCTTGAAATCGCCAGGATCAAAGCCCTCGCCGCAGCCATCGGCATCGCCTCGGTGGAAATCCAGGGCCAACGGCTCATGCTCCACCGCAACGGCGATTACATTTTGCTCGAAGGTCGCCGTTTTCCTCGCTTGCAATCTGCCGCTTCCCACGGAAAACTCCCCGAGGCGATCAGCCTGCTCAAAAACTTCTGACCGCCGTCTCCCCACTCATGAAATCCGCCTCCACCTTCCCCTTGAGTCTTGCCGCCATCCTCCTGCATGTCGGCACCCTCCAAGCGCAGCTCGCCTCCGCCTCGGCCTCCGCCTCGGCAGCTCTGCAGCCCCGTCCGCAGCGGCCCACAGGTCCCGTCTTGGTCAATGGCATCGCCGCCAAAGTCAACGGTCGCGTCATCACCCAAAGTGAGGTTTCCTTCCAGTTGGCGCCCAGTTACCGCCAGCTCGCCTCCCAGTTTCCCCGCCGCGGCGCCGAATTCGAGCGCCAGCTCGCCGCCGCCCGCGAGGACACCATTCAGGGACTCATCGACCGGCAGATCATCCTCAGTGAATTCAAGGAACTCGAGAAAAAGGGTGCCGGCATCAAGGATCAAACCATTGATGAGGAAGTCAAACGCCAGATCCGCGAACTCTTCCATGGCGACGAAGCAAAATTCCAACAAGAACTCAAGCGCAGCCACCTCACCATGGATGACTATCGGAAGAACACCAAGGAGGGAATGATCGTGCAAGCCATGCGTGCCAACCAGTTCTCCGACACCCCGCCGCCACTCCCGAGCGAGATCCAAAAGGAATACGACGAGATCAAACAATCCCTCCGCGACGTCTCCAAGGATCGCATCTCCTTCAAGATATTCTTCGTGCTGAAAGAGATTCAGGAAAACCCCCTCGCCACCCCCGCAACCCAGGCGGCCATCGCTGAAGACCTGGCTGCGGAAATCGACCGGGGCGCGGACTTCGCCAAGCTTGCCAAGACCTACTCCAGCATCGCCTTCGCGACCCAAGGCGGCGTTCAGGAAAACGTCCCGCGCCTCAATTTGCCGACCGAATTCGCCGCCATCATCTTCGATGCCAAACCCGGCCAACTCGTCGGCCCGCTGGAAGACCCCAAACGCTTCACCCTCGCCATCCCCACCAAAATCGAGTACGGCCCGGCTCCGGCCCTCGATGGCAAAGTCCGTGAGATGGTCGAAGCACGCGTCCACAAAAAGAAAACCTCCGCCCAATACCAACGCTGGATCGAATCCCGCCGCAAACGCGCCATGATCGAAATCAAGAAATGACGAGACCTGAGACCACTTCGCTGCCAGACCCATGACCGCAGACCGCAGACCAGATCAAGAGGTGCTTCGCTCGCTGCCATGATGATCGGTCGGAGCGGGTCGATCCGACGGACTTGCCTTCTCTTTCTCTTGTCTGCTGTCTACGGTCTTAAAGTCTTCCGTCTTCCCCATGTCCGACCCCGATCTCTTCTCGTTTGCTCAGTCCAACTCGCCGCAGTCCGGCATCCGGGAGCTGCGTGCGGAGATTGCGCGTCACAACTGCCTCTATTACACCCAGGCCGCCCCGGAAATCTCCGACGCCGAATACGACCAACTCTATCACGAGTTGGAGAATCTCGAAGCCAAGTACCCCGAGTACCACGACCCGAACTCCCCCACCCGGCGCGTGGGTGGCGCCCCCATCGAAGGTTTCCAACAAATCCACCACTCCGTGCCGATGCTCAGCATCGACGACGTGTTCGAACTCAGCGCCGAAGCCCTCGCGAAATCCGGCGCCACCCGTCCCGAGCAGGAACTCATCGAGTTCTATCAACGCCTCCGCAAGCAGCTCGGCCGCAACGACCTCACCGTCACCGTCGAGCCCAAAATCGACGGCGTCGCCGTCTCGCTCCGTTATGAGAACGGCCGCCTCGTCCACGCCGCCACCCGCGGCGACGGCCAAACCGGCGACGACGTCACCCACAACGTCCGCACCATCCGCAGCATCCCGCTGGAATTGGCTCCGCAACCCAATGCTCAATCCTCTCAAGCCATTGACATCGACAACATCCTTCCCTATGCTTCAACCGATGAACGGAGTGACCCAAGCGCAAGTTCTCGCGCAACGTCTGCGCAAAGCCCGGCAGAAAGCCTCTGCCGAAGGCTCGCTGATGACCTCGCAACAAGCCATGGAGCAAATCTTCAGGAACGGGTCAGACAGGAAACCCAATCCATTCTTGAATGGGGAGCTGACACTGGTCGGATGCTCGATCCAACAGGATTCCTTGAAGTCGTCCAAGGCTGGCAAGAACTAGGCGGCCAATCCGAACACACGGTTTTTCATCTCGAGAAACCGGGACGGGTTGTGAAATTCACAATCCCTCCCAACTTCGGCGCCCAAGGCGGCATCGCCTATCTCAAGAACATCGATTTTTCAAATCGTCTTTTCGGCGATGACATCCGCTTCCACGGAATTCTCAATACGGACCAGGGACCTGCCTTTGTCATTTCGCAACCGTTTGTGAAAGGTACGGTTCCCACGCTTGGGGAGGTCGCTTCTTGGTTTGAGTCTAACGGCTATCACCCCACCGGCCACAACCGCTGGAAAAATGACTCCAGCGGCACCGAAATCGCTGACGCTCACATCGGCAATCTAATCAAAACCGCAGATGGCGAACTCATCCCCATCGACCTCCAGATCCTCGCCGCAGGCGAGGCCATCTCTTCATCCACGATCCACGATCCACGATCCACTATCCCCTCTTTGCTGGAAGTCCGCGGCGAGATCTTCATGCCCAACGCCGCCTTTGCCGCCATGAACGCGGAGCGCGACGAGGCCGGCCTGCCCACCTTCGCCAACCCGCGCAATGCCGCCGCCGGCACCCTCAAGCAGCTCGATCCGAAAATCGTCGCCCGGCGCCCGCTCGCGTTCCTCGCCCACGGTCTAGGCGCTTACGACGGCCCGCCGCTCGCCACCGAACATGAGTTCCACGATCTGCTAGATGAACTCCACATCCCGCGCAACCGACCGATCCTAACCGCCAATAACCTCGAAGAAATGTTGGAGGCGGTGGCCACCATCAACCGCGAGCGCCACGCCTTCGACTACGGCACCGACGGTGCCGTGATCAAGGTGTTGGACCGCGCCGAACGCGAGCAACTCGGCGTTACCTCGCGTGCTCCGCGCTGGGCCGCCGCCTATAAGTTCCTCCCCGAGCAACAGGAGACTATCCTCAACGCCATCACCATCCAGGTCGGTCGCACCGGTGTCCTGACACCTGTCGCCGAACTCACCCCGGTCCTCATCTCCGGCTCCACCGTTTCCCGCGCCACGCTGCACAACCAGGACGAGATCGACCGCAAACAAATCCACCTCGGCGCCACCGTGCTGGTGGAAAAGGCCGGCGAAATCATCCCCGCCATCGTCAAGGTCACCAAGCCCGTGCCCGGCACCCCGCCGTTTTCGCTCTTCGACCATGTCGGCGGCAAGTGCCCGTCTTGTGGCGGTCCCATCGCGCAGGAAGAGGGCTTCGTCGCCTGGCGTTGCAGCAACTTCCAATGCCCGGCACAGGCCGTCACCCGCATCACCCACTTCGCCTCCCGCAAGGCCCTCGACCTCGACGGCCTCGGCGAGGCCGTCGCCGAGGCCCTCGTCCGCCTCGGCCACTGCGCCACCCCGCTCGACCTGTTCGACCTAACCGAACCGCTGCTCGCCAACCTCAACACCGGCACCACCGGGGAACCCCGCCGCTTCGGCGAGAAAAACGCCGCCAGAATCCTCGCCGCCCTCCAAGCCGCCAAATCCAAGCCGCTCCATCGCTGGCTCTACGCCATGGGCATCCGCCAACTCGGCGAATCCGCCGCCAAGGAACTCGCCCGCCTGCACCGCGATCTAACGGAAATCGCCAACTCCCCCATCCTCGCCGAACTGCTCCGCGACACCCGCGTCGATGCCAAGAAGAAGAACGAGATTCTAACCAAGCATGCGATCACCGGCGATGTTGGCCCGGTCGTCGCGGAAACCATCACCGCCTTCTTCCAATCGGAAGCTGGCCAACAGGTCTTGGCACGCCTCGCCCAACTCGGCATCGCTCCGGTCTCCGACAACTACCTGCCCATCCCCGCTGCCGCCGACCTAACAGACAAGCCGCTCGCCGGGCAGACCTTTGTCATCACCGGCACGCTCAGCATCGAGCGCGACGCCATGAAAGCCCTCATCGAGAGCAAGGGCGGCAAGGTCAGCGGCTCGATCTCCGCCAAGACCCACTATCTGCTCTGTGGCGATGGCGGCGGCACCAAGCGCGACAAAGCCGTCTCCCTCAAGGTCCCGATCCTCGACGAAGCCGCGCTTTACGCGATGATCGCCGCAGCGCAGCCATAGGGAGGACAGCCGTCCCGGCTGTCAGGGAAGACAGGCGTCCTCGCCCAATACTGTTCAGCACCCAACAAGGCGAATCCCCAGGTATCGTGATCGTTTCCGATTTGGATTGATGATTGTCGATTTCGGATTTTTGATTTTTTGATCTGAGCTTGAAACCGAGCATCCCCGCCAAGCAAGCTCACTTCAACAATCAAAAGTCAACAATCCTCAATCGTCAATCAATGCAGGGGAGCATGGCACCTCAACAACTCGACAAGGAAGTGGCTTTGAGATGCTAATTGAACAGTATTGGGCGTCATCGCCTGTCGTTAGCATCCACTCCGCCCCACCCACCATGACAAGTCCAATCCAAACTATGGGACACAAACTGGGACCGAGAAACAAATGATCGTCACATCCGAAAAAAACCCAAGGGGGTTTAAAAACCCCAAGGGGGTTTGATCTCAAAGCCCAGGGTTGGAGCGAAGCGACTACCCTGGGTATGGATGGGGTAAACCCGATTCAACCCCACCGGGCATGCGCGTCAAGTTAAGGGCTTATTCCCTTTAACCACGGGCTTTTTCGGCTTCACGCGGCGGAGAACGAACGTGTTCCGGTCTTCCACCAGCCATTCCATCTCCTCTCCCTTCTCGATCTGCGCCGCCTCCGCCA
>JAPLUI010000431.1 GCA_026397725.1 Verrucomicrobiota bacterium
CCGCGGTAGACGATAGGCGATGCCCGCAGTGCCGCCGACGAGTTGCCGTAGGCCTCGTTGCCGACGACCCCGAGCGACACGTCCATGCCGATCCGCTTCGCCGCCGCCATGATGGCATGCAGCCGTTTCCGGAACTCCACGGCTTTAGGATCATCGGCCCCGTCGAAGTGGTGCATGTAGTACCACACGACCAGCTCGTTGAGCCCCCACAGCGCAAGGTCCTCCACATACCGTTCGATCTCCTCGACAGGTGCTTCATGATAGTAGTTATGGAAATGAGTTGCGAAGTAGATGCCCCGTACCTGCCGGGTCGGCACCGATGTGCCGCGCCACGGCCCGGGCGTGAAGCCGCCTTTGTCGTAACGGGACGTCCGCAGGAACTTCCCGACCCCGGCGACAAGACCCCGCTCGTCATTACCCGCAATGCGGACGCCGCCGCCCGTGCGGTCTTCGATCCGGTAACCTTCCGCGCCGATGCCCTTCTCCACAGCCAGTTCCACCGTCAGCGGCACATTGGTGCCAGTGACCACCTTGGCCTCGCAGCGCTGCATGACCTGCCGCGTAACAACCTTGCCTGTGTTCTCGATCACCGGGCCGGTGCGCGACGGTAGCACCAGCCGTACTGATTTCACAGCCGCAGGCTGAACCTCAGCCGCCAGCAAATTCGAACTCAACAGGCATAACCCGAACCCTATTGATATTCTCATACTCATATTTTTCACTTCTTTCCCTGATTGTCCTTTGGCAGCGGCGGCCGGACGAACGCCATCCTTTGTCCTGGCTGCGTCGCACGCTCGACGATCTCACCCGTCCACGGGTTCAACATCCGCAAGGTTCCGCCAACGGTCGAGGTGATTTCGAGTTTCGTCACCTCGCCGTCCTTCTGTTCGGCACTGACGAGGAACCCGCCCTGGGCGCGGAGGTTGGTGAAGCTGGCGTCCTTGTCCTTCGGCCAGCAGGGGAAGATGCGGATGGTGTTGGCCACGCTTTGCAGCAGAAACTCGCTGATGGCCGCCGCGATGCCGACGCTTTCGACGAGGTAATATCCGCACTCAGGCACGAAGAACAAACCGTTCGGTTGCGAGAGCGGTTGGTAATAATTGCGCAAATCATCACACGCTTCCGGCATTGAGAAGCGCGCCTTGGCCACACTCATGATGATCGTTGCATTGAGCCCGCGATGCCGGGTCTGGCGGATGGTGTTGCGGAACAAGTCCTTCTCCGGCTCCGGCGAGAACCACGTGACTTGATCACCCGGGAATACCGGCACGACGGGCACGGTGAAGTTGTGCTCATTGATTTGGCGAAACTTGCAACCGGTCCAATCCACGACGACCGGTTTGCCCTCGGCACCCGGCGCGGTGGGATAATCCGGCAGGAGCTCAAGCGCCTTGCGGAAACGCGCCACGAGCTCCGTATCGCGTCCGAGTTCCTGCGCAGCCGCGATGCCGGCGTTCAAGCTGTGCCGGGCGTACGCGAGATCAAACGGCACGTTGTCCACGCCGAACTCGCCGTGTTCCGGACTGTAGCTCGGCCCGAACTTCGCCTTGCCGTTGCCGTCGCGCTGGCATTTCCCGGCGAACGAGCCATAGAACAACGCCGTCTCGCGGATGACCGGATAGAGCTTCTCCGCAAGGTGTTGCCGGTCGGGTTGGTAGAGTTGGTTGTACCACAAGACCTGCGCCGACATGCCCATCAGGCCCAGCGTGCCATTGTAAGGCATGTGGGCGTATTGCCGCTTGTTCATCATTTTGCAGTCCGCCGGATCCGGTTCAAACGGAAAAGAGGCACACCCCACGTACGCGCCCTCGCAGTCGAAGGTGGTTTTGGCAAGCCACTTCAGGCGTGGCAACATCTCGTTCATGTACCGCACCCACGGCTCGGCCAGTTCCGGGTGATTGATGGGAAACGCCGTCCAACGCGGCTGCCACGCATTGTAGTTGTGATGGTAATCGCCATGCCACGGCGGCGCATCCGCCGACGAACCCACAAACAGTCCCACCGGCACCGCCCCCGGCTTGCTGACACAACGCAGCAAGTAGACCATCCGGTACCACCACACCTCTAACTCCGGATCATCCAACGCCACGCCGCTAGCCGCCCAAAACTTCGCCCATTCCGCCTCATGCCGGGCGATCAACCGACCGGCCTCTTCACCCGCCGTCGTCCGCGCCAACTCAATCGCCGCGTCACGCACATCCTTTTTCGTGTCCCATGACGTGACCAATGCCACCGCTTTCTGTTCGCCATTGCCGGCCACCGCCACGGCGTATTCCATCCCGGCATAATCCACGTCGCCCGGCATTTTCATGCTCAACCACTTCACGCCCCCGGTCTCGCCGAGTTCTGCCGCCGGCAAATGCTTGGCTTTGATTTCTTCGATGGAAACATCCGCGCCAGCCTTGATCAGGAACACATTCCGGTCGGCCAACGCGCGCACGCTCACGCTGCTGGCCGTCGCCACCGCGCGCCGCACGTCGAGTGTTGCCGGCCCGGCATTCGTGCGGATGAGCACGATGGCGGCGGTGCGCGGGCTGGGGAATGGGCGGTGATAGCTTTGATTGAGGCCGCCACCCGCCGTCCATTGGTGGTTTGTCACATTCACTTTGAGCAGCGGCGGGTCTTGCGACGTGTCCACGCGCGCGTCCCAGATGTCGTTTTTTGAAATGCGCAGGCAAAGCGTGCCGTCGCGCTCGTACAACAGGCCGTTGAGATCGCCATTGCCGACGAGCAACCCTTCGCGATTCAGATCGGCGATCTTCGTTTCATGAACCGCCGCCTTGTCCAGCGCCGCCGGATAAGGGATGTCGGCAAGTGCTATGCCAGCGATCAAGAGGCAGATGAGGATGTGGAAGTGTTTCATGGTTCAACTTTTATTTTGCCAATCTGTTTGGTTAAAGTGCCTGCCGCTTGAATCTCACTCATGATTGCTCGACCAATATACCGTCCGAGGCGCAATATGCACGGAAAAGTCCTTTCGATTTTTTGAAGTTTTGCTTTCGATTTTTGGGAATTACCGAAAGCAATCTTCGATCTCCTCAAGGGTCTTGCCCTTGGTCTCCGGCAGGAAGAAGGCGGCGGTGATGAAATAGATCACCGTGCAGCCCGCCCAGATAAAAAACATCGCGTGGAAACCATAACTGCCCACGACGACGGGGAAAAACAGCGCGCTCAGGAACTGGACGCCGTTGTTGAGCATCATGGCCACTCCCATACCCGAGGAGCGGATGCGGGTGGGCATCAGCTCCGTTAGGGCGAGCCAGACGCAAACGCCGGGACCAAGCGCGAAAAATCCGATGAAGGCGCAGAGACTCACGGTGACCCACTTGCCAGTATCCTTGGATGGCACCGGGCCATACTTGGCACGCAGGATTTCCAGCCTTCCATTGTCTTTCACACGGGTCTGCTCGACCTTTTTTCCATCGACCGTCGTCCATTTCCTGTCGCTTCCTGGTACGATCTTGAGAGTGCGGTCCTCCATCACGGAGGCATTCGAAAAGGCGGAGGCGATTCGCGGCTGGGTCTCCCGCTCGTATTTGTAAGTGATGATGAGCTGGCTGGGAACACCGCCCTCGAGTTTGGCGAGGCTGCCGTCCGCTTGCACGGACAGACTGCGGCCATCGTCGCTGATGCCATTTCGGACCTGCTCGATCACATCGACGCGTTCCGACTCGAATCCGTAATAGAGCAGGCCGGTGGCGGTGAGGCAGACGATGATTCCAGCGGTACCGACCGAGAGCAGGATCTTGCGGCCCAGTTTGTCCACAAGGAGCGCGCCAAGCAGGGTGAATCCGCAGTTGATACCGGTGATGATCTGCAAATTGAACGTGGCGTCCTTTGCCGTGAGTCCGGCACCTTGGAGAATCCTCGCCGCATAGGAGAGGATGGAGTTGACGCCGGTGGCCTGGGTGCAGGCGAGCACGATGCAGGCGAGAAGAAACGGCACGGCATACTTGCGCTGGAACAGCGAGTCTGAGGCATGGGCAACCGGGGAATGCCTCTTGAGCTGGTCGCTGCGTTCCCGCATTTCCTCGATCTCGAGGTCGGTTTGACGGGCACTTCGGGAGAATCGCAGGATCCGCGTCGCTTCCTCGATCCTGTTGCGGCGGAACAACCAGCGCGGGGATTCCTTCACGGCCAGCGCCGCGAGAGTGAACAGGAGTCCCGGAACACAGGCAGTTAGGAAGATATGCCGCCATGCCACGTCGTCCGCGGCAAAGATCTTCTCGGGATCACCGAGTGCGGCTTTCACCGCAGCTTCATGGACATCGGCAAAGCGGGTGGCAATGAAGGCAGCCAGCACAAAACCCAGAGTTAACAGCAGTTGGAACGCGGAGGTGCCGCGACCGCGCAACCCGGTGGGGAGGCACTCCGCCATGTAGAGCGGCACCACCACGCAAATCAGGCCGCCGGAAAGCCCCATGAGCACGCGCCCCAGCAGGAGCGACACGTATCCGGACGAGACGAAGATGAGCAGAATGCTCGTCACGAACATCAACCCGCCGGTCAACATCATGCGCTTGCGCCCGAGAAAATCGGCCAGCGTCCCTGCGAACAACGAGGCGATCACGCCACCGAAGACGTAGATGGAAACCATGAAGCCTTGCTGGGCCTCGGTCATCGGAATGGTTTTGTCGAGATAGAGCAGAGCCCCGGCGATGATACCATAATCGATGCCCGCCAGCAGACCGCCCATCCCGGCAATACAAAGCAGGTACGTCAGATATCTCGGCTGGGTGCCGCAAGTCGGAGAACTCATTGTGATGGAAATTGGCTCTGGCAGACGATCAGGCAGGCAGCCTGCCCGTTACAACTCAAATTGTTTCCGTTGGTGCTGATGTTGTTGAGGGTGTTGGTGAAAAGCGTCTTTTCCGAGGGAGGTGAAAACCAGGTCATCTGCTCACATGACTGGCGCTCTGGCGCTTGCCTCACCTAGATTGGAGACGGAGAAACCCCTTGTTTGTTAGCCCGGCGGCGCCGTCGAGTTGGAACGAGCGGTAACCGTACCCAGCAGGCGCGGCGGCGGACCAACCGGGCGGCAGGACGAAGGGGGTGGCGGACACTGGCGAGGCGAAGCCCCCGAGATCGGCCGATCCTTGGATGGTGGCGCTGACGCCGTCAACCGTGGCGGTGGGCGAGGGCGATCCTGAGAAAACGGTTGTCTCACCACGGATCGCGAGGCTCAGGACCAGTCGCTGGCCATTCGTGCCGACCCACAATCGCCCGTGATCGCTCACGCTGGCGGGATTGCCGCCGGTGAGAAACTCGATCAGGTTAGACACGCCATCGCCATCAGGGTCCGCGTTCCGCCCGATGACTGCCGCGGCGCTTTGGCCGGGATAGAACCCGTTGATCCAGGTATCATAGGGCCCGGGGATGACCACCAGCGAACCCGAGCCCGAGAAAAACGCGGGCTGGGTGGTGGCGTTGTAGGTGCCCGGACCCTGCGCAATGCCACCCAGGGTGAGGGCGGCGATGGTGTCGTTGCTGTAATGGGCGAGGTTGAGAACCGCCCCCGTGGCGATCGTGACGGCGGAGCTGTCCGCAAGATAGGGCTGCGATAGCGCCAGTGTTCCGTTGCTCACCAGGGTGTTGCCGGTATACGTATTATTGGCGCCGAGGGTGAGTGTGCCGGTGCCGGTCTTGGTCAAGCCGCCTGAACCTGATAGAACATTGCCGAATGTGACAGGGTTGGCCTGTGAATTCACCGTGAAATCGCCATTGATGCCAGTCAGGTTGAAGGGCAGATTGCTTGGCACGGTGAGGCTGCCGTCAGCCCGCAAGGTGCCGCCGCCCATGTTCAGGGCTGCGGTGCCGGTGCCTTTGTAGGGGCTGAGTTTCCATGCCAGCTCCCCACCCGTCAGATTAAGCGTGGCGGCCGATCCACCGTTGCCAAAGGACATCACGCGGGCCGTCACCGAGCCGCCGCTGATGTTCAACGCGGCCGTGCTGGTGCTGTTGCCCAGATAGAGTTCGGAATACTCGACACTGTTGACCGTCACACTGCCACTGCTTACGTTGACGGTGCCTTGCTGGATCTGCATGCCTTGAGTGACATCGAGAGTCCCGTTGTTGGTAACGTTGAGGATTGCGGCACTGTTGAGCAGCCACAGTCCCCAACCGCCGGTGGTGATGGAGCATTGCACATTCGCACCGTCCACGGCGAGGGTGCCGGCATTGAGATTGAGGTGGTTCAACTGCACGCTTGAGTTGCTGAATGACACGGTTCCGGCTCCGCTCTTGGTGAGCTGGCAGCCCGGCGCAGGGAGATTGCCACCGACCGTTAGGGTTCCCGCATTGCTGGTCAGGGAGAAATTTCCGCTCGGCGTGGAGTTGATATTCCAGGCGTTGTCGCCGGTGCTGGTGACACTGCCAGCCAGCGCCACAGGATTGCCGGAAGCCGTGAATCCGCCGTTGGCAAACGTCACTCCGCCCACCGCGGCGAGCGTGTTGTTGGTGCTTGATGGCCGGGTGGTTCCGGCAAAGGTGATCGAATCACCGTCGCTGGGTATCACATTCCAGTTTTGCGGCGTGCTCCAGTTGTTATCCGCGCCACCGCCGTTCCAGGTTGGTGCCACCATCACCACTCCGACATAGCCCGTGGCACCCGCCGACTGTTCGATCTTGTAATACGCGGGAACCACGTATGGAGATGCGTAGGCGATGTTGGCTGCAATCAAGGTGTCATTGATGGTCAGCGAGTAGCCGCTTGGCGTGAGGTCATAGACGAATTTGTAGCTGGTCGCTGCGGTATAGGCCGGCGCGGTGGCGATGCCCGCACCATTGTAGTATTTGATCATTCCGTCAGTGTCGAAATAGGTACCTGCCAAAACCGTGTTGCTGGCATTGGCGTCGAGCCGCAGGGGGATGAATTTCTTATTCGTTTGCTCCGCCCGGGCCGAGAACGCAAATTGGCTCTCCACCGAGCCAACGGCTCTCCTCACGCGCAGTTGATGGGTGGCATCAGCCGCCAACACCACACAATGGGGCGAGATGGGCGCGGACAACTTGCGGAAATAGGTGGTCGGAAACGCGCCTGACGAGGTAGGAACCTCGCCATAACCCGCTTCAAACGACCAGCCATCCGCCCCGGTGTCATCAAGCATTTCCGGATGATTGACCAACTCCTCGAAGGGCATGTCCCAAGTCATCAACGACAAGCTGGGCAGCAAGGCCGTTTGATCGGGCTGGTCCTCATACCAGAAGTAGGTTTTGCCATTGACGCTCAGCAGGCTGCCGTCCGCCACCTGCGCGTCGGCGGTCTTGTTCACCCAGATGCGTGAGAGCCAGCCGACCCAGGTCCAGGTGTTGAGGTCCGTGGATTTGTAGAGTGAGCATGAGGTGGGAGTCAGGCTGTGATGGCTCTTGGGATCGGTCTCGTGAATGATGCTGTAGTAGGTGTCGCCAACCTTATGAACTTCGGTGCCGCCGGTGCAGTTTTCCGCGCCATAGGGAAAGGTGGTGCTGCTCAGGACCGGGTTTCCGGGATGTTTAGTGAGGGTGGTCAGGCTGGCACCGTAGGCCCGGCCGACGCGCCAGGAAAACCATTGCGAGCCGTGGCCGCTCTGGGAGGGCGGGACATCTGCGCCTTCATACATCACCTGCCATTGATTGGCTTCATACCAGATGCAGATGTTGCCGGAGCGGCATTCATCCCAGGCGCCGGAACCGGCGGCACCGAGGGGGATGATGAGATTGCCGTTGTTCAACTGGGTCCATGAACCAGGCAGGCCGGTGGTGGAAAAGAACAAATCAAAGCCGAACTGACCGTTTCTGCCCACGGGCATGTAGTAGCCGGCGGGTTCGCCTGCGGCAGTGGAACTCATGAGATGATAGGTGTAGGGACAAGCGCGGAAATACGGCGTGTTGCCGATACAGACCCCCTGGTCCGTCCAGCTCTTGCCATCGGGACTGGTGGCATAGCGGATGACCGGGTTGTTCCAATAGTCGCCGCCGCTATCCGGGGCACCGTGATACCATGACTTGAACATGCCGTCCTCGAACATCATGGTTTGCTCCACTCCCCACTGATCCTTGACCACGCCGTCCTTCTTCACCCCTTGGCGCTTCGGGCCGGTGAAAATGACCGGTGCCGCGCCAAGCGTGGCGGACAGTGAGCCGAGGACCAGGGCCAGCCAACAGTGGCGAATGAATCGATGCATGAGATGAGGTTGTTGGATATTTGTTAGATGTGATCAGGTAGGGCGGCCCGGCCCCGGCCCGCCGACTTGTCAGCCGTGAAGCGGTGATGCTGCGCAGCAATTGGACCCTCAATGCCTCGATAATGTTCGGGGTTCGCTAGCGCTCCCCCCGTGTTCTGATCTATGATTACCGGGCTCCGGCTCACGGCATGATCACCTTCAGCCGGGAGAACGTCGGTTTCCGCGAACCGCTTGGGGTCACAATGGATTCCGGATACTTCACCCGGATCGCGTCAATCACTCCGTCACTGGCCACCTGCACGGGAGAATTGGCAATATCGTCATTGTCCACCCAGACGTCCAAGCCCGCGCTGAACTGCGCCGTATAGGTCACCCCGGAGGTTAGATAGTCCGTGCGGCGGCCAAACACCGTGAAATAATCGTTACCCTGCGGGAAAATGACGGGCTGGCCATGGGTGCTAACGCTGCCATCCGTCACATACACGATTCCACCGGAGAACGAAACCGTGGGATCCATGCCGAAAGCGTATTCCTGGAGGTTGGTCAACGTATCGCCATCCGGATCGTGGGTGGGATCCTTGTCCGACAAGGTGGCCCCATTGGCGAAGGTGCCATTGGCCCAGGTGCCGTAGGGGCTGCCTCCGATGGTGAGCAACAGCCTTATCGGGGTACTCGTGGTATCCACTGAAACCGTTCCTCCGCTGATGCCGTTGTAATTGATGGTGGTGGGAGTGCCGGTGATGGCGACGGTGGCGGTGGCCAGCACGTACTCGCCAGCGGCGGGTGTGGACGCGGCGGTGAGGTCGAGGATGCTGTCCGTCATCGTCAGCGTGCCGGTGATGGCTCGGGTGACCTGGGTGCCCGCAGTGGCGGCGACGGCGAGGGCATGGTGCGCACCCGTGGCGATGGTGACGCTGCCGCCGATGTTGCCATTGCCGGCCAGGGTGGCCGGACTGTTGACGGTCACGGCCGTGGCACCGAGCGCTCCGGTGACGGCGAGCGTGCCCGCGTTGACTGCGGTCGGGCCGGTATAGCTGTTGTTGATGCCCGACAGGGTGAGGATGCCGTCGCC
>JAPLUI010000551.1 GCA_026397725.1 Verrucomicrobiota bacterium
ACGAAATGCTTGCAAGAAAGCCGGATGCGGGAAATCTGCACGTCCGGTTTGACGAGGGGGAGCAGCGGGATTGGCGCAAGCCGCCCGCTGCTCTCTACTCTACTGTAATCCTCTTCATCCGTGGTCATCTTCGTCCCGCATGACCATTCAAGCCCGGGAACCGCGCGCAAATGTGCCAAATCATTTTCCACCGAGATCAAGAACTGTGAAGAGATCGAAGAGGCCCCGGAGTTGCGCCTTGAGGTCGTCCAGATTCTCGCCCTGGGTCCAGTGATCCGGGTAGTCGTTCAAGTAGCCAAGATACTTGCCGTCGGCTTCACGCCAGTAAGTGACTTTTACTTTCATGGTTTGATTGCCGACTTTATTGAAAAAGTCATGGCTTGTGATTACCACGGTAATGAATTTGAGGCAAGCGCTTTGAGCGTGAATCCATCAGGGGACCGGGGCATCATCATTGCCTCCGGGCGCAGGAGGACTGAGGCAGGTTCAACTGTCCGCCTGCAGCAGGCGGAGGCCCTGATCGGAAAGGCCGATCTTGCCCTTGCGCAACAAGGCACCGGTGGCCTGCTTGAACGTGCGTTTGCTCACGCCGAGTTCGTGGTGGATTTCCTCCGCCGAACTGCTGTCGCAGAGCGCCCAGAACCCGCCGCGGGCTTCCAACTCGGCGAGGATTTGGCCTTCCAAGTCGGTCACCCGGGCACGTCCCGGCGGGTGCAGGGTCAGGTCGATCTTGCCGTCCGCCCGCAGCCCGGCGATATAGCCAGTGACGCGCTCGCCCGGCTGCATGGGCTGGAACACCTCATTGGCAAACAGCAAGCCGCTGTGGCTGCCATTGATGATCGCCTTGTACCCCAGCGCGGTTTTCCCGTGGATGATCAAGTCCACCGCCTCGCCCTCCCGCCAGGGGGGGGGAGTTAGATCAAGATAGCGAGCCAGGCGGGTCGTGGCGATGATCCGGCCGCTGGTCTCGTCCACCCGGACGTAAACCAGATAGAATTTTCCGCTCACCAGGCGGGTTTTTTGCTCGCGGAAAGGCACCAGCAAATCCTTCGGCAAGCCCCAATCCAGAAAGGCTCCTACCGGCGTGAGTGCCACCACCCGCAGTCGGGCAAAGTGGCCGGGCATGGCCGTCGGTTGTTTCAGCGTGGCCACCGGGCGATCCTCGGAATCGTTGTAGATGAACACCTCGACCATGCCGCCGACCTCCCACTTGGCAGGCATCTCCCGCCGTGGCAACAGAATCTCACCCATCTCTCCGCCATCCAGAAACAGTCCGAAGGTCTTCTCCCGGAGAATCCTCAAAGTCACTCGCTCACCAATCTTCGCCATGCCCGAGTGTGACTGCCAATCCCGCCCGCGTCGATGCCGAAACACGGGCCGAAATTCAAGACCCAACGCGAGCGCCGACACCGGGCCAGTGGCTGGTGCCAACGGGCCGCCTCACAAATTAAGAAACTATTGGCGTTTTGCAGCGTTATATGGGCTACAATCCCGTGATCCCACCTACCGCCTCCAGCCCCGCCCCATGAAACTCTCGCCCGCCACCACCCTCGCCGCGGTTATCGTCATCGGTGCCGTCGGATTCTTCGTCGGCAGACTCTCCTCCACCGCCCCAACCGCCGCTTCAGATGCGGATACCCAGCGTCTCGCCACCCGCTCGTCTTCCCGCTCGGCGGATGCCGCGGACCACTCATCGGCACTTTCCAAGCGGGCAGGGCGCTCGGATACCCGCCGCGAGGCCACCGCAAATGGTCACAGTGAGGACTCCTTGAAACGGCTTGAATCCATTGTCCGCGGCGAGAATGTCCTGGACCGCAGCCGCGCCTTGCTCGCCTTCATCGACCAACTCGCACCAAGCGAGTTCGCGGCCGCCATCGCCCATTTCCGCAGTCTGGGGATCACCGAAAGCCGCTTCGGAGAATACGGGATGCTGCTCACCGCCTGGTCGCAGGTGGATCCCCTCGCCGCCCTAACCTACGCCAAGGACAACACCCGCACCGGATTCGCCACCACCACGATCCTCGCCTCATGGGCCGCCACCGATCCGGAGGCCGCCATCCGTTGGGCCGAAGCCAACCACACCGGCACCGACGCCAACCCCTACCTCGCCGGCATCATCCGCACTCTCGGGGCCACCGATCCGGCCCGCGCCTCCTCACTGCTCACCGGCATGCCCCGCAGCCAGGAGCGCGGAGAAGCCCTGGCCGCCATGCTCCCCCACATCCTCGCCCAAGGACCCGAGGCCACCCGGTCCTGGATTTCCGCTCTCACCGATGAATCCCTGCGCAACGGTTCCATGATGAGCGTGGCTGATAAACTCGCGCAAACCGATCCCAAAGGCACTGCGGATTGGCTCCTCGCCAACCCCGGCGAAGCCTCCAAGTCCCGTTTGGACGACGTCCTCGGCACTTGGGCCGCGACCAATGAAAAAGCCGCGCTGGCCTATTTCCAGGCCCTCCCGAAGGGTGAGGCCCGCAGCAATGCCTTGCGCGGCGTCGTCACGGCCGTCGCCACCCAGAACGCAACAGCGGCAGCCAGCATGATCGACCGCTATGCGAGCGACGTGACTGACGGCACCATTCAAACCTTCGTCTGGCACTCCTTCGGTTCCGACCCTGCCCTTGCCGCGAACTACATCGGGCGTCTTTCCAACCCGGACGAACAAGAGCACATGTATAGCCGCACCCTGGATACCTGGCTTAACCAGGACCCTGCGGCGGCCCAAGCATGGATCCAGAAAAACGCCCTCCCGGAAAAGGTCCTGCGCCGTCTGCAGGACAAGGCTGCGGAAGGCAAGCAGTAAGCACCCCGCCGGGTGACCTCACCCCCGTCCCGCCCGTCCCGCCCGTCCGCATGACCGGAATTCCGCGTGATTCTGCAACTCGGATGGCAATCCCCGTGTTGCCGCCTTGACAGCGGGCACGACCCCGGCCATCCTCCCCGCATGGACACGATGAAACTTCTTCTTGGCACCATCATCGCGCTGCTGCTCGCCGCGTTGGTGATGTCGTGGAATGGCATGCAACTCGGGGTGAAAAACACCCCGGCGGATGAAATCGAACGCTTGAGCAAACAAATCGATGCCCTCCGTGAAGATCAACACCGCATCGCCTTGGAAAAACAACTCCTGCAGACCAACGCCGCCCTGGCGGTCCCCGTCGCTCCGCCCACGACCACCAGCGACGAACTCGAAGCCATGAAACTTCAGGTCAAGGAGAACCGCGAGAAACTCGCGGCCATGGCTGAGGAAAAGACCAAGGCCGAGCGCGACGCCAAAGTCTCTGACAGCGAAAACCTGGAACTGGTTCGCGACGGCCTCGAGAAAAGCAACAGCCTCGCCCGCGAAGCCCGCCTCATCAGCCAAGCCCTGATGGTCGGCAAAGTGAAGGAATACGTCGAGGATGCCCAATATGGCGGGTTCGCCACCCTCGAGGTCCTGCTGCCCGAACAAGTCCAGCAAAACACCATCCTCGCCATCCGCCGCAATACCGGGATTCTTGGCCAGCTCAAGATCACTTCCATCGAGGGCACCGAAGCCGTCGCCAGCCCGCTGCCCGGCTTCGGCACCATCCCGCCCAAACCCGGCGACGAACTCATCCTCCCGCCGCGGTTCTAGCCCGCAAACATAAGCTGACCTGAGACCTGAAACCTGAGACCGGAAACCTGAGGATAAGATCAGACCAAAGGACACCTCTTCAACTTCAGGTCTCAGGTCTCAGCCCTCAGCCCTCTCTTCGGAGAGACCTGAAACCTGAGACCTGAAACCTGACAACTACCTCTTCTTTCAGTTTTTGTTACTACTCAGGTATGGCAGAATCATTTATGGCAGAATCATTTCAGAATTGGAAAAAGTCATTGGACCAACCCCTGTCTGTGCGCATCCGCACGCAGACAGGCCGACCCGTGATGAATCCCCCTCAAGACTCTTGAAAAATGATTCTGCCATCAATGATTCTGCCATGAATTCTTTGGAACCTGAGTAGTCACCAGTTTTTCAGTTTTTCAGCGTTGCAGTTTTTCCCCGTTATGCCCACCACCGTTGGTCTCATTTCCCTGGGTTGCGCCAAGAACCTCATCGACTCGGAGGTCATGATCGGCCACCTCGCCCAGGCCGGCATGGCCCTCACTCCCGATCCCGAACTGGCGGACGTCCTCATCATCAACACCTGCTCGTTCATCGACGTCGCCAAACAGGAATCCATCGCTGCGGTCTTCGGCGCGGTGAACGCCCGCAGCGAGGATCCGGGGCGCACGCGCCAGAAAATCATCGTCGCCGGGTGTCTCTCCCAGCGCTTTGCCAAGGACCTCCCCGGCATCATGCCGGAAGTCGATGCCTTCATCGGCCTCGATCAGATCACCAAGGTGGCCCCGATCATCCAGCACCTCCTTGGCACCCGGCACGCCCCCGCTCTAACCAAGGACGAAGGCCCTGCCGCCACTGATGATCCGCGCGATTACGTCACCCTCAAACCGCAATTCGTCCCGGACTACACCACTCCGCGCTTCCGCCTGACGCCGGACCATTTTGCTTACGTCAAGATCGCCGAAGGCTGCAATCACACCTGTTCGTTCTGCGTCATCCCGCAAATCCGCGGCCGCCACCGCTCGCGCACCCAGCACTCGGTCGTGCGCGAAGTGGCCGCCCTCGTCGCCTCGGGGGTCAGGGAAATCAACCTCATCTCCCAGGACACCACCTATTTCGGCATGGACCAGTGGCATGCCGAGCGCCCGAAACCGTCCTCACCGGTGGATTCCTCCAAAGGCGAATCGCTGGCCACCCTGCTGCGTGCCATCAATCAGCTCGACGGCGAGTTCTGGGTCCGCCTGCTCTACACCCACCCCGCCCATTGGTCCGATGAATTGATAGAAACCATTGCCGCCTGCGACAAGGTGGTCAACTACGTCGATATTCCGCTGCAACACATCTCCGAGCGCATGCTCGGCGCCATGCGGCGGGTGACCAGCGGCGACTACATCCGCGACCTCCTCCGCCGGATGCGTGCCGGCCTCCCCGGCCTCGGCATTCGCACCACTTTCATCGTCGGCTTCCCCGGCGAGACCGAAGCGGATTTCCAGGAGTTGTTGGATTTCATCGAGGCCTTCCGCTTTGAGCGGGCCGGGGTTTTTCAATACTCGAAAGAGGAAGGCACCCGCGCCTATCAAATGGCTGGCCAGCTCCACCACATGACCCGCCGCAGCCGCTGGTCGCGTGCCATGGTGGCCCTCCAGCGCATCGCCGGCGAAACCAACCAAGCCCAAGTCGGCAAGTCCGTCCGCGTCCTCGTCGAAGCCCCCGGCATCGCCCGCACCCCATGGGACGCTCCGGAAATCGACGGCTCCGTGCATGTCGATCCAGCCCTTCCCGTCGGCCACTTCGCCACCGTCACCATTGGCGCCTGGCGCGGCTACGATCTGGTCGCCACGCATTGATGAATCGGGAGCGCGGACGTCCCGCCGGCGGCGATGGGCAGCCTGCCGCACATGCTTCCGCTCATGCGAGGCATGTGAACGGGAGACTTGGTCCCCCGTCATCGGCCGATATCGTCATCTGCTTGAAGATTGAAGATTGAATGTTGAATGGTTACTACTCAGGTTCCAAAGAATTCATGGCAGAATCATTGATGGCAGAATCATTTTTCAAGAGTCTTGAGGGGGATTCATCACTGGTCGGTCTGTCTGCGTGCGGATGCGCACAGACAGGGGTTGATCCAATGACTTTTTCCAATTCTGAAATGATTCTGCCATGAATGATTCTGCCATACCTGAGTAGTAACGTTGAATGATCAATTCAGACGACTGAGCGCCCAGTGATCCATGAAGAGATGGACTTCAACATCCAACATTCAACTTCCAACATTCAATGATCAAGTAAGAGCAAGACCTGACCCCGCAGCGGCACGGCTGTCACCCGAAAACCCATGACCCCGCCAGAAGTGGCTCCTGCTTGAAGATCTTTTCACTGCGGATCTCGCGGGCTGAGTATTGCTTCCGAATGGTGGTCAAGCCGCGCTTCGGGCAGCCTGCCGGGTGCCAGGTTGGGCCCGTAGGCATCCTTGAAAAACCGCTCCTGCGCCTGGGTGAGTTGTTCGATGGCCCCCTGGGCCGCCCTGGCCCCGGCCTGGATTTCCCCGATCCGCTCATCCTTCCTGCGGCGGCCGGCATCCGTGCCGTCATCGGGCCCGGCCAGCAGCTTGCGGCGCTGCCCGTCGAAGTCCTTGAACTTGTCGCGGAGCTTGTCCACGGCGGGCGCGGCGGAATTCGCGAATTCGTCCTGGGTCCTGACGGCCTCGCCGGCGAACAGGTCCTTGAGTTCGAGCATGAGTTGCCGCAACCCCGCGCTGTCACCGGCTTCAAGGAGTTGCAGACTTCCTGACCTCAGCTTTGAATTGACGCGGAATTGACCGACAATGCCGGAAAATGACATGGCACTCTTCCTTCCGACAAGCGTTGGGGTATGACGGCCCAAAACCACCACGGATTACGGGATTACGCAGATTACTGTAATTCGTCGGGCCGAAGCATCAGTCGTTTATTTCTCCCGATCCATCCCCCCAAGTCCCGCCTTCATCCCATCACTAATTCTTAGTCCGTGAAATCCGTGTAATCCTCTTCATCCGTGGTCATCTTCGTCCCGCATTACCATTCAAGCCCGGGAACCGCTCGCAAATGTGCCAAATCATTTTCCACCGAGATCAGGAACTGTGAGTTGATAGAAGCGGGCGATGGCATCGGCATAGCGCTTGGAACCGTTTTCCAGGATGGCAAAGGCCCCCAGCACGATCCTGCGCATCGCCCCGGCCTGTGACTGGAGGCCCTTGAGGTCGATGCGGATGGGAATGCGCAGGCCGCGCCGGTCCAGGTATTTCTGAAACTCGTCGAGCTTCTGCTTGTCCCGCCGCAAGCCCTTGGAAAGGTCCGACCGGTAGGTGGATTCCATAACCACACTGATGCTGCGCTCTGCCATGGGGATGGGGATTCACAGCGGGCACCATTGTCAAGGGGGATGGAGTGGCGGACGCGGGCCGCCGCAATACCTTCGGTTGAGGTGCTGCCGGGCCGGAGCATAACATTGTCTGGTGCTTGCGGCTGCAAGGCCTGTCCTCACCCCCGCTTCAAACTTGCCGCTTCCAACTTCCTGCGTGACAAGCTCCCGGAATTGTGCCATGCCGCTCCCAGCCATCAAGCCCCCCATCCTGGTTTTCGGAAATTCCCTCCGATCCGACCAAGGGCGGCAGCGTCTCAGGGCTGGAGGATTGATTTGTGATTCGTGATTTGTGATTTTTGAATGGAAGAGGAAAAAATGGCCCGGTCGGCAGAGGGAAATTGACCGCGGATTACGCCGATGGCACGGATGGTGGAAGAGGAAGAGAAAAGTGAGGCAGAATCATTTCACAAAGTCAGCCGCACCCTGTAACAAATGTCCAACCCCTCAGAGTCCAATCATGATCGAAGTTCCACCTGCACGCATTCCTGAGGAGCCCGGTGCGGTAATTCCGCACGCCGGGATCTGCGAGGGGGGCGTCGGGAAACCGGCGTCCCTACCTTAATCGCAAGAAATGGAGACAGCACGCTTTACCGATTGGAATAGCTTTCTGGGGACACTGTTCTTAGAAGCTTCTAAGCGATATTTGTTCGGCCTTATCAAGTTTACACACGAGTTCCTCGTATTCGCCGTCGAGGACCAAGGGAAGGTGCACGAGTATGCTTATCGGATCAGCCCCAAGAAGGCGGAGATTTATTTCAGCAGGTTCCGGCAGTGGCGAGAGGACGTTTATCGCCGACATACGGCCACACTGAGCCCATCAGAGCGGGATTCCTTGGACGCGGGAAGTCATCCGTCACTGTCACATAGCCGACAGGTAGAAGCGCGAGCCTACGCAGACGATCTGATGGCTGATTTGCGGCGTCGGGGTGTTGACTTCGTGAATGAGGTGAGGATCGGTCTTTATCATGGGGACCGATTGATTCTAACGCTGATGGTGGATGCAGGAGTTGAAGAGCAAGTGGTGCTGTCGTCTCTGCCGTGCTACTACCGTGGCTTTGAGGTGCGTTGGCACCGCGCAAAACAACAAAGCGAAGCCATGGATGTCAACCTGCCACTCGCTCCTCAACCTCGCATCAGGTTCACCTCGATCACGCGGAGACATCACATTGAACGTTGCCTAGATGAATGCTACACTGCCATTGGCCTCACTGCCCTCATGCTACTTTTGAGCCAATGTGCAGATGTGAGCGATTTCCGGACCAATCGATTCCGCCCATCGCCCCGCGTGGCGGAGATCCTCTCCTGGCCGGAGGAAGGTGGTAGTGTCTACTACCAAGCCAGGCGAAGCGATGGATTTTACTACAGGGCGACACTTGCCAAGGCGGCGAAGGGCGAGGCGACCGCATTGTCAAAACTCTTTGCATACACACGGACAAACCATCTTACTGGCGAGGGCGCGGAATCTCACATTGATGTTCTGGGCGAACTGCTGAAGCAATGGGGAGACCATGACTATGGGAGGATATTGCAACTCGAATCGCCAGCCGTCATCCGAGGGGTCGCGCTATCGCTGACGGAGTATTGGGGCCCTGCTAGCTGGCCAAAAGACAGGTATCCGATGACGGAGAACCTATGCGCGCGAATCACCATTGCAGAACAAACCACGGATGGCAAGACGCCAGATGCTTCCCACCCATCTCACTAATACAAACCAATCACGCGTCTGCCATCGCAGCAAACGTTCTGCTAAGAATTATGCGCTCACCCTGGATCGAGAACTATCGAGGCAAGTGGAAGAACAGTGAGGGTTTCCTGTTAACGATCCGCCCCATCAACGAGGACTCGGCGTCCGTGGATATCGCTGTCGATGGGCGCCCAGTTCGACGGCCTTGGTGCGAGGATGCAGCAGCCATGAATTTACCCACCCACGCGACGAATATCGCTCAGACGCCAACCTAGCCATGAGAGCCTTCAAGATCTGGACCCAGCAGAAGTTTGGCTTTCGCCACAACGGTGAATTGTTCGAGGGAGAGGTTTTTGGTGGCTCGAACGAATCGCTTGCCGAGGCCCGGAGTGATGCGGCGCGCCGATGGGAAGCAGTCTGCCAGCGGATTACCGGCGCGCTGCCGCGCAGGTCTGGCGACTATGAGGCGGATATCCGGGAAGAGGTCCTTCGCGCAGTGGGTCGGTCCGCCGTCCTGACCCGCAACCGCTATGGAGCCGAAGTGCTGAATTGCCCGGAAACCGTGATCCTCGACATTGACCGGCCACCCAAAGGCTTTCTTGATTTCTTTCGCCGGTCCGGCTCTGTCGAACAGATTCGGGAACGCATCGTGTTACATACCACGGCATGCCGGATATTTGCCGCATGTCGATTCGAATCGGCGGTCGGAGATGCGCCCTCATCCCCTGTGATTGCGCTGCATGATGAACTCTCTGGGGCCTTGGGCACGCTGCCATTGGCATGATGTGTCAAATCGCGGATGCCATCGCTCAAACGCCGAGAATGAACGCTGGAAACGATTGCCGTTGGAGGCAGCAACCACGCCGCGCCTACATCATGCCCTTGAAGAACGCCGCGTGGGGATCGGGGCCGGTGCTGGGTTTGGGCTGGGCTTTCCTCTCGGCGGTGTCGTGTTGGACTTTGTCGAGCATGGCCTTGCGCAGGTTGCGCTCGCGATGGTGGGCGAGCATGAGGGCGCGGTCCATGTCCGGGGCGGCGAAGAAGGCGGAGGGCGTGAGGTGCCAGAGGATGGCGGTTTCCATGGCGAGGTAGTGGGCGTCCTCGCCATCGAGTTGGCGGACTATCTCGGCTTCCGCGCCGGCGGGTTTGGTTTTGGCGAAGGCCCGCAGCCGGGGGCAGGCGGCGAGGCGGCGCCCGTAAAAAGTCCGCCGGGTCGCCCTGGGCGTAGGTCAGGTTCCGGATTTCCCCGGCCAGGAACTTGACGAGGCGGGCGGGCATGGCGTCGAGGAGCGCGGTGGCCTTGGCGGTGTCGTCGGTCCCCCGGGTGTCCGCTTGCAAGCCAGCGACGCCCATGAGGACGACAAACGCCGACTGGCGGTCCCGGCAAGGGCGGAGCTTGGCCAAAAAGGGCGGGGTCTGAGTAATCGGGCAAGCGGCCCTGCCGCTGCTCGCGGTGGCCGCGCACTCGGTTTTTGCCGCGCTGATACCCCGCCGTGCCTGATCCCCAAAGCCGAAATGAATTTGAACAGGAGGAAACGGAGAGAACGGAGAATCAATCAAATTCACGGCCCCGTAAAGAAATTGACAAGATGTTATGAATGTGAAGAGAAGATTGAAGAGTTACGGTAAAATGATGATGTGGCAAAATGATGGAAGAAAAGATCAAGGATTCTGGGCCCAATTTCCATTCCGCATCATTTTGCCTCATCATCATTTTACCAAAAATTCTCACCGCACAACTCCTGACCCAGTGCCCGCAGAGCAAGCTGCTGGCGGAATGGCGCAAGCACCTGCTGGAAGCCGGCTCAGGTCCGGAACAAGCTTCCTGGCCACCGGTCCTTCGTTGACTCCTTTTGGTTATGAGCGATGGCAGACGCGTGATGAACTAACAGACTGACAACCACCGGCAGCGCCGGACCTGCCACCCGGCATTCACCCCACCCGGACTATCCACCAAAGCGAATCTTCGCACGTATTCGTGCACCGTACGGACAAGGTTCTTAAGAACATATACATAGACAACCATCTGCCACCTCCGCCGACCCCGTGCCTTGCCGCTCTGGCAAATCGTCACTCCCGCCCGGGAGGCCTGCGTCGCCGCTTAGGGGAAATCCAGCGTGCCATGACCTTCGCAAAGTGGAGTACCAAGGGTTACAGACTGCCGACCGAGGCGGAGTGGGAAAAGGGGGCGCGTGGCGGCTTGAGTGGAAAGCTGTTCCCATGGGGAGACACCATCAGCCACCAGCAGTCAAATCCATCT
>JAPLUI010000239.1 GCA_026397725.1 Verrucomicrobiota bacterium
CTTCGCCCAAACGAATCGAGAAGACTCCGCTGCTAACCGGGAGCGTGAGAACCTGCCCCGCGCCGAGCGAAACGGTTCCTGGATCCGACGGGTTCGTGATCCCTTCCCAGTTGTTCCAAAGGACGGTGGCACCTTGGACCAACGCGAACACGAAGTAACCCTCGGTGCCCGCCCACGCCGCGCCCGTCCCCGTGGTGACCCGACCCTGGTATTGGATTTGTTGGGGAACCTGGAGCGAGGCGTAGGGGGACTGGGCGAAGGTCTGTCCTTGAAGGAACAGACCCAGCGCTATAATGATGATCGTTTTCATGTTAGTATTTGATGATGTAGTTGATCCCCGCAGCATAGACCCGGGTTTCGTCCCCGTAGCGAGGATTGCCATATGCTCCCTTCTGGACGATGCCGGAGGTGTATTTCCACGCCGCCCCCGGATCCTCGCCACTCCTCCCCGCGATATAGGACCCGGCACTGCCGTTCGACCCAGCCTGGCGCCACCACGAGGTATGCTCATGCCCTTGCATTTGATCCTCCTGGAAGGTGCCGATCGCCGGCCCGACTTTGTTTCTTCCATTTATCATACCCGTCCCGGTCCCTACCAGCATCGCGCCGGCCAGGTTGGGGACAGCAAACGTCGTGGAACCGTTACCTGCGCCCCAGTTCGTCCCGATCGCGGCAAACAAAGCCGGGTAGGACATCCGGCTAACCGCCGTCCCATCACAGAGCATCCAACCGTCCGGCAAGTTTGCTGCCACCCCGGCAAATGGCATGATTGTCCCCGGAGGGATCACGCTCGTCTGTCTGAGTTCAGGTGAGAAATCGGTCACGCCAAGCGACCCATCGGCCACCTTGTCCGAGGTGACCGAGCCAGCCTGGATCTTGGCATTGGCGATTGCCCCGTCGGCCACCATTGCCTCCGTCACGGCTCTTTCCTTCATCGATTCCGCGATACCGGCGACCATGGCGAACGGGACCGATGTGAATTCGACATCGGGAGCCAAGCGAGTGAAGGCACCCCCATCCGCGCTGAACCAGACGGCGAGCTTCACACTGGAGCGCACGGCATTGCTCGTTGCATCGAAGAAGACCGTCGGCGGGATCTGCTCGTTGGTGTCGGAGCCTTCGCCCAAACGAATCGAGAAGACTCCGCTGCTAACCGGGAGCGTGAGGACCTGCCCCGCGCCGAGCGAAACGGTACCTGGATCCGACGGGTTCGTGATCCCTTCCCAGTTGTTCCAAAGGACGGTGGCACCTTGGACCAACGCGAACACGAAGTAACCCTCGGTGCCCGCCCACGCCGCGCCCGTCCCCGTGGTGACCCGGCCCTGGTATTGGATTTGTTGGGGAACCTGGAGCGAGGCGTAGGGGGACTGGGCGAAGGCCTGTCCTTGAAGGAACAGACCCAGCGCTATAATGATGATCGTTTTCATGTTAGTATTTGATGATGTAGTTGACGGCTACGTTCTTGGGACGAGTTTCGATTCCTCCGGTGCTTCCAGTCTGGTAGGTCGCAGCGGGCGCGGTTGGGCAGCCTCGGTCATTTCCTCCAGCACCAGCCGCGACCATGCTCCAACGTGTCTCAGTGTGCGTATGACTTCTGAGTTCATCCATCTGGAATCCTCCAATCGTTCTTGCACTAGGTGTCAGACAAGTAATCAGGAGTCCACTTGACACTTGACACAGGTGCTAGGGTTGCGGGGGTTTCCACTCGGGAAACTCGGTTTGGAGCTGGCGCCGGTATTTTTCGGTGCCGGCGCGGTCGCCTTGCTTTTCGAGAATCGCGATGAGTTTGTGCAGGGCCAGCGGCTTGAGATCCTTGTCCTCGTGGAATCCGACGACGATGGTATATTCAGCGGCGGCCCCGGCGGAGTCGTTGTCGAGCAATTTGAGATCGCCGGAGAGGATGCGCAGGCCGGCCATGGTGCGGCCTTGGGGGCGCAGGGCGAGGGCTTCGTCGGTGGCGGTGCGGGCGTCAGCGGGCCGGTTGAGGGCGAGCAGGGCGCGGCCGCGATCCAACAGTCCATCGGCCTTCCATCCGGGGTTGTCCTCGACCTCGAGGACGTTGACGGTGGCGCTGAGGGCACCCTCGGCGTCGCCGGTTTCGAGGCGGGCTTTGGCCAGGTAGCGCCAGACTTCCTTGGGGGTTTCGCGGGGTTCCTTGGGGCTGGCGACGAGGGCGAGGAAACGGGCGGCGGCGGCGAAGTCATCGGAGTTGTATTTCTGCATGCCGGCCCACTGGAGGACTTGTTCGGGAATGTCGGTATCGTAGTTGGCCTTGATGGCGAGATCGATTTCCGCCGCGAGTTGTTGCGAGTTCTGAGCGGCGAAGTAACCGAGGGTGAGAAGCAGGCCCGCGTGTTTGGCGTAGGTTTCCGGGTTGAGGGCACGGGCCTTTTCGAGGTAGGGGACGGCGTCCTTGGAGGCGTTGGTCTTGGTCAGACCCTGGCCAATCCAGTAGTTGGCTTCGGCCTGGAGTTTGGGTTTGAGGTCCTTGACATTTGCGAGCAAGCCCTGGTAGCGGACGATCATGTCCGGGAGCTTGCCTTCGGAGCGGCGCAGGCGGGCGGATTCGAGCCAGGCGAACGAAGTGAGGTCGGCGGGGGTGCCGGGGGCGGTGAGGCGGTCGAAGTCCAGGATCGCCTTGGCGGGTTCCGCACCGGCGGTATAGGCGCTGGCCCGCTTGGCGATGGCGGAGAGCAGGCGCGGGTCGGTTGGGTATTTGCTGATGAAATCGCTGAGCGAGCGGATGGCGCCTTGGGGATCGCCGGCTTCGGCGAGGCACCAACCGCGTTGGTAGAGCAGCCCGGCCCGGTTTTTTTCGCTGATGCGCGAGGCATTGATTTCGCTGTAAACCTTGGCGGCGGCGGGGATGTCCTGGTTGGCAAAGAGCGTCTCCGCTTTCATCAACATGGCGGTATGGACGCGCGGGTCTTCAAAGCGGGATTTTCGATAGATCTGAAGGAATCCATCCACTTGATCCGGCAGGTGGCGGCCTTCAATCTGGAAGAAGCAAAGCAGGCGGTAGTACGAGGCTTGGAAGGCCATGTCCTGCTGCGGATCGACGAGTCGTTCGACCTCACGGAAGTGGGTGAGTGCTTCATGCGGCTGTTGCAGGCGCAGGTAGGAACGGGCGACTATCATGAGGCGGGTGGCTTCCTTTTCGCCTTCCGCCTTGAGCGCAGTGCTGCGGAAAATCTCGATGACTTTGGCGTATTCCTTTTTGGTGAAGTGGTTGGCCATCAGGGCGGTTTGCGCATCAAGGCGGAACCCCTCCATGCCCGGCGTGGTCATGATGGTACGCAGGTATTTTTCGGCGAGGGCGGTTTGTTCGAGTTTGGTGGCGGTTAGGGCGGCATGCAGGGCGGCTTCGCCGCGGAGCTTGACCTGGCACGGGGAAGCGAGGATTTGCTCGAAGATGGCGAGGGCTTCCGGCAACTTGCCGGCCTTCACCGAGAGATGGCCGAGGGCGAGTCTTGATTGGGGCGCAAACAACACCCCGGCGGGATCTTCGAGGACTTTTTGAAAGGCGGTGATGGCTTCGCGGTCCTGCCCGAGCATGCGGTAGCAGGTTCCCGCAAAGTAGTTTCCGCGCGAGCGGTCCTCGGCTTTGGCGGCGTTTTGAGCAAAGCGCTCGAAGAGGGGTGCGGCCAGGTTGTACTCGGTCTTGTTGTAGTGGTCAGCAGCGAGGGTGTAGGCGGCGGCGGCAGCCCATTTGCCCTTGCCGTAGCGGTTGAGCAGGGTGTGAAAGCAGCGCTTCGCTTCATCAAGGCGACCGCCTTGATAGTAGCTGTTGCCAAGATACCACCACGCCATTTCGGCATTCGGATGAGTGGGAAAATCGTTGAGATACGTGGTGAAAATGCCGGCGGCACGGTCAAAGCAGGCCTGCCGGTTTTCCAGATCGGTGCTGGTCTGCGCCGAATCGTAAAGGTTCTTGCCGCGGGCGAACAGATCGTTCGCGGAGTCCGGCCGCAGGGTCGGGTCCACCGGTTGGGCACGCGGGATCTGGGCACCCAGGGTGCCGCAGGCGAGAAGGAGGAGGGCAAGGATGCGTTTCACGGTGGCAGGGATGATCGCCGGGGAGCGGGTGGCCAGGATCATTTGGGTGGCTCGGGGCGCTGGGTGGCGAAGGAGATGTTCCAAATGCCGGCTTTCTGGCAGGTGTCAATCACCTCGACAATCCGTTGATAACTGACGCTGCCATCGCCGCGAATGCGGACGGGCTGGTTCTTGAAATGTTCGGCCACGGCGGTGAGTTTTTCCCGCAGTTGAATGAGATCCACGGTACTGCCCTCGACGCGAATCGAGCCATCGGTGAGGATGTTGATGATGATTTCACCGCGCGAGCGGTTTTTTTGCACGCCCTCCTCGGCCGTGGGGACGGACACGGACAACTCCGTCTCGGAGCGCGTGTATTGCCAAGTGACAATGAAAAATATCAGCAGCAGGAAGACGATGTCGATCATCGGTGCCAATTGCATCGAGGCCGGCTGCGGTTCGCGGTTGGAGAATTTCATGATCGTGGCTGTTGGTTAGATCCCGTCGAGATCCGGGCGTCGGCCACCGAGAGGTGCCGACGCGGGCAGCGCATAGTCGTCACGGGTGCGCTGAGCGGGGTTATATGAAGCGGGTGACTGGCGTTCGACCTGGGCGTGCAGCAAGGCCATGAGGTGAGTGGCCGCGGCTTCCAGCTCCGCGATATACTCTTGCACCCGGCCCCGGAAAAGCGAGTAGAACACCAAGGCCGGAATGCCGATCATGAGCCCCGCCGCCGTGGTGATGAGGGCTTCGGCCACGCCGGAGGCAAGCCCCATTTGCTGGACCCCATGGGTGTCGCCCCCGGAGATCAGCACGAAGGATTTGATCATCCCCAGCACGGTGCCGAGCAGGCCGACCATGGGGGCGATCGAGCCGATGTCCGCAAGGTAGGTGATGCGCGAGCTGAGCATGCCGGCTTGGCGGGAACCTTCGGCTTCCGCCACCTCCCGCACATCGGCAAAGGAGGCGATCGGATTCTTGGTGAAGAAATCGAGCATTTTCTGGGTGATGCGGGCCATGCATTCGTTCTGGCGGTGGCTGTAGGCGATGAGCCCGAGGTAGTCGCGCTTGCGGATCATCGCTTCTGCGGCGTTCATGAAGCGGTTGCTGACGACGGCATTGCGCCGGATGGTGAGCAGGTAGATGAGCACCAGGAGCACGCCGATGACCGACAGCAGGGCCAGCGGGTACATCATGATGCCTCCTGCGAAAAAGATTTCGAGGAAGTTCATCTGCGTGCTGAGCGCCTCAGTGCCCGCAACGGGCGCCGAGGATTCAGCGGCAGACACGTAAAACGCGGAGAGCAATATCCCTGCTGCGGTCAAGAGGCGGCAATTCATGAGGTTCGGTGCGAAAAGTTAAGCGCACTGCGGCCCCAACGCAAGCCCAGGCTTGGGGCCGCCCGGAATATGGGCATGGCCATTTTTCTGGCACCCTGGAGCGCTGGTGGGAGGACGACAATATGATTGTTTCTCTGACACCCTGCCATGTGCGATCCCCATGACTTGCCGGAAGGAGACTCCTGAACGTGGCGGCACCCGGCCTTGGGCGTCAGGTTGTTGCTAGGGAACCTGAGTGACCACCAAGCGGGCGAAGATTTTCCCTAGGTTGGGGGGCAGCGTGTAGGAGATCGTGGGTGCGGTGTTCCCCGCCGCCTGGGTAACCCGTGGAGTCCATGGCGATTGGAGGTTGGGGGAGGATTCGATGGAGTAGGTGACGTCGCCGTTGTCCCTGGCCGCGGTGCCCTTGGTGAAGCTGAGCAGGTTGCCGGCGAGGGTGCCGGGTGAACCGTTAGGCACCTTGGGGTTGAGACCGAGGGCGTATTCCATCAGGTTGGTGATGCCGTCGTGGTCGTCGTCGCCGTCGGGTCCGCCGGTAAGATCGTAGCCGCCCGGGCCGGCCCAGGTGGCGTAGTTGCCGCCAACCACGCTCGTCGTGCTGGTCACCTTGAGGCGGGCGAAGATCTTCCCTTGGCCGGTTGGCAGCAGGTAGGAGATGCTGGGGTCGGGGTTTCCCGTGGCGTGGGTGACGACGGTGGTCCAGGGGTCCTGGAGGTTGGGGGAGGTTTCGATGGCATAGGTGACGTCGCCGTTGTTCCTGGCCGCGGTGCCCTTGGTGAAGCTGAGCAGGTTGCCGGTGAGGGTGCCGGGCGAACCGTTAGGAACCTTGGGGTTGAGACCGAGGGCGTATTCCATCAGGTTGGTGATGCCGTCGCGGTCGTCGTCGCCGTCGGGTCCGCCGGTAAGATTGTAGCCGTCCGGGCCGGCCCAGGTGGCGTAGTTGCCGCTAACGACATACGCCGTCTGCAGTCCGTACTTGGTGGTCAGGTAGGAGCCCACCGAGTTCTCGTCCGCCGCTGACAACGCATGGTCAAACCCCATGATCTCGGCGACGTCAAAGTCCATGGTGCCCAGGGTTTCGTTCTTCCCGATCTGGTAATAGGGATAGTTTGCAAAAGTTGCCACCCCACCGTCATCGACGATAATCTTGAGCACCATGTAGTCGGTGATGGTCCCAAGGAGGAACCCCGGACTATTTGCGAACGGCGGCCTGTCAATGGGGACCGGGGTGCCATTCTTGGAAACCGCCACGGGGAAGTGGTCCTGCCAGAATCCGGTATAGCCGGAGTCCATATTGTAGCTTGACCCCCGGACCGTGAGGAAATTATCGGATTTGCGGCCCAGGAACGAGCCGCTGCCGTTCCAGGTGGCGTTGGGCGAACGCACCACGACGTATTGTTCTTTGACAATGGAAGAAAAGGCAGCGGCAGTACAGTTCAGATACGTGTTGCCGCCCCTGAGATGCACCGCCGGACGGGAATTCACCTCGTTCGGGACCAGCGTCACCGTGCCGTTGCCACGGGTGGCGTGATGCCCCTGGCCCGACAGATCGGCCCACGTCAGCACCCCGCTGCCATCCTGCGTGATGCCGCCGCCTGCATCATACCAACAGACCAAGCCGCCCGCGAGTGGCGGTGCCACCACGGTGACCGTCACGGTATAGTTCTGGGAGCGGATCCCATCCTGGGCCGCGACTTTGTAAACCACCGGACCGCTGCTGAAATTCGGAGTAGGGACGGCGTTGTTGGGTTGACTGCACGTGGCCATGCCGGACGTGGTGAAGGTGGGTGCGAGGGTCGCCAGGTTCGTCCCATAGGGCACGGTCCAAGCGATGTTGGTTCCCGTGATGACGGCACCTGGACCGAAAGACAGCATGTCGCAATAGGGACTTTTCACCCCGGTGTCCAGCACCTGGAAGCCGCTGATCATGAGGGGGTAATTGCCGCCGTTCTTCTGAGTCGCGGTCGCGGTGATGGTGATCTTGCCGGTTGTGTCAGGCGCCACCTCGGGGAAGAACACATAATTTGCACCCTGCACCCATACCAATTGGCTCGCCCCTTGCCCATCGAGGTCTTGGGAAACTCCGTTCACCGTGAACGCGCCGTGGCTGAATTGATCTGCCCACAGGCTGGCGATGTAGAGATCGTATTTCCCGCCGAAGGTGAGGCCGCTGATGGTGCCGGTTCGCACCCCAACCCCTTCACCGCTATTGTTCTGGCTCCACCACCACACCGCGCCATTGAGCATCTTAAGGGAAGGATTGCCCCACGAGCCGGCACCCTCGAAATTATTGAAATTGAAGCCCACGCCCGTCATCACGCCATCCTCGTCCAGCAAAGCGCTGCCCGTCTTGGCACCTGCCGCGGCATTCCAAATCTTGCCTACCCCGCTGAAGGGAGCGGGTCCGACAAGTCCGGTCCTCGCATTGTTATCGATGTTCACATGCAGATGCCCGCTGGACGGAATGAGATTGACTGTCACGGTATAGTCCGTGGTGGTCGCGCCATCCTCGGATCTGACGATGTAGTGGACCGGGTTGGTGAAGTTCACCGCGTCGCCGGAAACAACCGTGCCGCCGCCAACCTTACAGGTCGCGCCGGTGGACGTGGCAAAGGTGGGCCTGAGGGCAGTCACATTGGTACCGGTCCACATGGTCACCGCAATGCGGGTGCCATCGATGGTCGTCGCACTTGCACCGGTGCCAGAGGGGAAGTTGAAGGAATAGATGAGCGCCTCCGGGTTCAGGCCACGGACTCCCAGGTCTTGAATTTGAAAGCCGTTCACCACGATGCCATCACCACTGCCACTGCCCTGTGCCTTCACCTGGACGGTTCCGTTAGGTTGGGGGATCAGGCCGGCAAAGCGGACATAATTCCGCCCTTCCAGCCAATCCGTGGCGCCACCGGGACTGTCCGCCACGTGCTTGGACGTTGCACCGACCAGGAAATCCGCAGGGCGGTTGACGTCATTCTCCAGACTGGCGAGGTAGAGGTCGTAGGCGTGACCGGTGTTTAGACCGGTGAGCGTGAGAACGGGGGTGTAAGTCGTGTAATTGGCACCCACCGCCGACTTCAGCAGCCGCGCGGTGCCCAGACCAGTCCAGTTGTCCCAGGGACCGTTGTTGCAAGCCGTCGTGAAACCCACCGTGGTCGAGCCGCCTTGGGAATCCTTCAGGTTGGAACCGGACGCCGTGGCACTGCCGACGTAGTCATTCCACGTATTCCCGCTGTAGGCCGCCGGTGCTGCGCGGCTGGCGCTGCCTTTGGCTGTCGCATCGTATGAATAGATGCCATTCATGTTATCGTTGGCCGCATTGGCGGAATAGTTCACGTTGATGAGAGTCGGCCAATCGGGGAGTACGGTGATCGTCACGGTGTAGATGCTGGTGACGAGTGAATCCGAGGAGGTGACCGTGTACGTCACCGGGCTGCTGAAGTTCTGGGTGGAACCGGAGGCCTTGTCGCAAGTGGCTCCGTACACCAGCTTGTAGGTGGGCGCGAGGCTCGTCACATCCGTCCCATACGGCACGTACCAGGTGATGGTGTGGTCCGGGTTGATGACTGCCGGACTGGCCGCCGAGCCGAATCTCTTGATGATCGCCGTGGGCCACGGCGGCGGATAGATCGTGGCCAGGTTGTACTTGTTGGCAAGGTAGCCGCCAATCCGATCCTCGTCATCCTCCGTGAGTGTGGTGTTATATGAAATGATTTCGGCCAGGTAGTTATTCAATGAGTACCAGCCTTCCTGACGGCCAAGTTGGTAGGGCCGTGTAGAGGTGACATTGTCGTTGCCGACGATTTTCACGACCATGTACTGGGAATTGCGGTTATCACCCAGATAGAACGGGTAACCGGGCAAAGCGGTGCCATTTTTCGAGACGGCCGCAGGGACATTCCCATCCCAACAGTTGCCATTCGGGTTCCACAGGTAACCGGCGCGCGATTGGCTGCCCATCCAGGCACCCCAGTCGCCGCCGTTCATTTTCGTCACGATGAACTGTGTCTTCGAGTACATGCTGCCCGCTATGGCCGCAGTGGCTTGGCCTGCAAACTGGACCGCCGGCAGGCCATTGATCGCATTGGCCGCAAGCTGCATGGTGCCGTTGGTCCGCGTGGCCGGATGCCCGCTGCCGGACATGTCGGCCCAAGTCAGCACGCCGCTGCCATCGGTCGTGGTCCCTTGCGCCGCATCGAACCAACAGGTCAAGCCGTTGACCACACTCAACTCCGAAACGGTGACCGTCACGCTGTAGTTGTTGACGACAAGCAAATCCGAAGAGGTGACCGTGTACGTCACCGGACTGGAGAAATTCAGGGTGGCTCCCGAAGCCAGGTTGCAGGTGGCCCCGGTGGACAGCGTGAAGGTGGGCGCGAGGCTCGTCACATCCGACCCTTTCGGCACGGTCCAGGCAATCGTCATCGCCGTGTTGTCAATGGCGACCGGCATGCCCGGCAGACCGAATGTTAGAATCTTGGCGTCAGGTGCGTATGAGACACCAAACCACTTGCTCATCAAGTAATGCTCGACCGCTACCCGCTCGTCTTCGGAAAGCACGCGGTCGTAGATGATTACTTCGGCCTGGTATTGATCGCCGGTATGGACGCTGTTGCGGTCGGCGTTCCAACTGTCGGCGGTCACTGCACCCGTGGTCACGACTTCCACGAGGTTGTAGCCGTTATACAAATCCGTGGGCATGTAGTAGGTGGTCCCGTTCACCGACACTCCGTTCACATAGGTTGAACCGCCTCTGATGTTAGGACTTGCCCAGCTTCCGCCCGGGCCATCCCAGATGGGGACTGTCGGATCGGTATCATTAGCCCCCCAGCGGTGGAAATGATACTGGCCTGACTGAATGTCAGTGAGCAGGAAACTGTTGCCTTTGAAGACGGAGAAGACGGTGCGGATGCTGCTGTCCTCGGCGAATTTCAAAGCCCCGCTGCCACCTCCGCCGGCGGTGAAATGCAGCGCGGGGAGACCTTTGCCGGTGCCGGCATTCGCCACGAAAGTAGGGCTGGCATGCCCACCCGGCACCGTGGCGTTGGCGGCATTGGCGCTGAGGTCGGCCCAGGTGGTGACGGGGTCACCGTTACTCTTGCCGACGATCATCGAAGCGTCGAACCATCGTGCATACCCGCCGACCGGCGGTGGGATCAGGACGACCACCGTCACGGTATATGTTTTGGTGGCGATGCCATTCTGGGCGGTGATGGTGTAGGTTTGTGGAGTGGCGAAGTTTCGGGAAGTGCCGGAAACGGGTGCGCCCGTCGCCAACGGGGACATCGTGTACATCGGCGCGAGGTTCTGCACCTCGGTCCCGGGTGCCACGGCCCAGACGATGGTTTGCGCACTCTGGTTCACGACGGCACCGGGGCCGAAGGTCAGGATGTCGCAGGCCGAACTTTGGGGTGCCACTATCACCGTCACGGTATAGTCCTTGACGACCTTGCCATCAGAAGAGGTGACTTCGTAAACCACCGGAGTGCTGCCGCCAAAAGCCGGGGTGGGAATGGCACCACTTGACTGATTGCAGGTCGCACCGGCGGACAGTGTGAAGGCGGGCGCGAGAGCCGATACCACCGTGCCGTAGGGCACAGTCCAGGCAATGGTTCCGGCCGACTCGTCAATGACGGCCGGATAGTCCGTGATCCCGAAGCTGAGAATCTTCGCGTCCGCGATCGAGCCGAGCTGATACTTGAAGGTCGGACCAAAATAGCGCGATGCGGTGGCATTCTCGATCGGCCAGCTTACCGGAGCGGTGGCTGGCAACGGCCCTGCTGAGGAGCCATCGGCAAGTGCGACGCCCCGGTTCCAGGTGATCCCGGTGCCCACGGTGGCGGTGGGGGTTCCCCCTGACGCGATGAAATTATCGCCGTTCTGCGTACTCATGACCACATAGTTGCCGGGGGGCAGCACCAGGTTGGAAACCACGGTGTAGCGCGCATTGTAGCTGCCACTGGGCACTTCAGGGTTGGTGGCGGGGACGGATGCTTCAACGAGTTTTGCCCCGCCCCTTTGATAGATGGCCACCGTGTTGGTCTTCGGGTTCGAATCCGGATCGAATTGCCCCAGCGAGGTGACCGTGAGCGTCTGGGTGACCGTGAAATCCCAGCCGACGCTGAATCGAGTGCCGAACTGGGGGCCATCACCGGCACTCGTCAAATCAATCGCATGGAGGCTGGCTGGTTCAGGCACGCCATGGAGCGCCGTATCCCAGGCCTGTGCCATGTGCTGGTAGCCGAGCGCATTCGGATGCAAGCCATCGGCCAAGTCCGTGTTGATGTTCAAGGATTCATACATGGGAACGTAAACCACATCCTGCCCGAGGGCCCGGTGGCTGGCCACGATGCCCGGGATGGCGGTGTTGAAAACCCGCACGTCGGCCTCATGGCCGGACATGGGAATGATCGACGCCACGTAGAGTTTCACGGCGGGCCGGTAACCATAGATGTGGGTGATGAGGGTGCTCAGGCGGGCGGGCGCGTTGGCCATGTCATAGCCGAGGTTGATGTCGTTGCTGCCGATCATCAGCAGGATCCGGTTCGGGTTTTCGGCGCCGGACCCGATCCATCCCGCCAGGTTCTCATCCAGGCCGGTCCGCCCACCGCCGGCCGCGATGACGTAGCCGCTGTGGCCCTCGTGATGCGTTTGCCCGGCGGCGCTTAGCGTGGTGGTCTCGTTGTTGGTCGCCGATCCGACGAACGTGAAGGTGTCCCCCTTGCTATTCAAGAGCGTGTACAGCGGGTCGCGATAGCCGCCAGCGACCGGGACTCCGTCCGTGATCGAATCGCCCATGGGCATGATTTTACCAAGGTCCAAGGCCTGGGCGCTGCCCGCCATCAGGCCCGCGCCGAGCGCCAAGGCGAGGGCGAGGTGTTTCAGATTGCTTGTTGTTACTGTCATTGGATCTGGCATTTTCATGGTGTTTTCACTGGCACCTCGGCCCGCACCATTGATAGGGACAGGCAGGCCGCCAAGGGGATAAGCAGGGAGGGAACGGATTTCATTGGTATTTCCTTTGCCCCCGAGGATACCCAGCCGCTCCGTGGTGCCAAGGATTCTTTTCGGAATTCTTTTTTGAATTCCTTATAATTCCTTATCATAAGAGTCGCCCGGCCGGCTCGGAACCTGTTAGTCAGACAGCGCCTTCTTGCGGCGGGTCTCCTCGCGGAGCTTGTTCTCCTGATCCTTTTCCGGCGCCTTCATTTCCTTCAGGTCGATGGTGACCTTGCCGATCTTGCCGGTGAATTTGCAGGGTGCCGGGATCCCATAGTCCTCGGTGACCGGCGTCTCGCCATCTTCACCGACATCGGCCCCTTCGTCGCCCGAGAACACCATCGGCTGCGTGCGTTCGATCCGGCCTTCGGCCACCTTGTTGTCGTTGACGAAAATCGTGCCAAGGCCCCCCTTGGCGAGGCCGCCGCCGTCATAGGCGAACACATAGCGGATCGTCACTTTTCCTGCTGGCACGGCCTCCTTGGCGGCGATGGTGAAGCGCTGCATGCCCAGGAAGTTGTAGGTGTAGGTCGGCTTGCCAGCCTTCAAATAAAGACTCCAGCCGCCGAAGCGTCCGGCCTGGGCGAGGATCACGCCATTGGCGCCATCCGCGGGGATTTCGACCTCGGCGGTGATCGTATGGGAACGGTTCTTGGTGTTGATGAACACATTCTCCGACATGCCGGTCATGCCCTCATAGACTGTTAGAGACGTGCGGCCGGCCATCAGGTCCGGTCTGCCGACGAGGGCGGCGTTGAAGCGCTCGAGGGTGCGATCATCGATGGGCAGCACGTTGAATTTTTCCGCCTCCTTCAGGAAGAGTTCCTGCATTTCCTTGAGTTTTCCCGGGTTCTGTTTTGCCAGGTCGCTCGCCAGGCTGAAATCAGCCCGGGTGTCGTAGAGTTCCCAGATGTCGGATTCGAGCGCGGTGCGGGGCTTGGACTCCCAAGGAGCCCGGTGCACGGTGCCGGCCAGCCAGCCGTCGCTATAGATCGCGCGGTTGCCAAAGATCTCGAAGTATTGGGTCAGGTGCTTGTCCTTGGCCTTGGCATCGTTGAATGAGTACAACATGCTCACGCCTTCGATGGGGGCCTGAAGGACTCCATCCACCAGTTTCGGCTCGGGCAGGCCGGCGGCCTCCAGGATGGTAGGGGCAACATCAATCACATGGTGCCACTGCGAGCGGATCTCACCGCTGGCTGTCACTCCCTTGGGCCAGTGGATGACCATCCCGTTGCGGGTGCCGCCGTAGCTCGAGCATACCTGCTTGGTCCAGGTGAAGGGCGTGTCTCCGGCGACCGCCCAACCGGCGGCACAGTGACCGTAGGTATTCGGGCCGCCCAGATCGTCGTAGTGCTTCATGACGTCCGCCAAGGTCTCCCCCACCCCGTTGAAGTAGCTGTTCTCGTTGAACACGCCCGTCATGCCGCCTTCGGCGCTCGCGCCATTGTCGCCCACGATGTAGAAGACCAGCGTGTTGTCGAGCTGGCCCAGGTCGGCGATGGCGTCCACGAGTCGGCCGATTTCCGTGTCCGCATACTCGCCGTAACCGGCCAGGACCTCCATCTGTCGCGCAAAGAGCTTCTTCTCATCGGCGCTCAGCTTGTCCCAGTCCTTGATGGCTTCCGGCTTGGGGGCGAGTTTGGTGCCCGCCGGCACCACTCCCAGCTTGATCTGGCGGGCAAGCGTCTCTTCGCGCAGCTTGTCCCAGCCCTGGTCGAACTGGCCCTTATACTTGGCGATCCATTCCTTCGGCACGTGGTGCGGCGCGTGGGTTGCGCCCGGCGCGAAATAGATGAAGAAGGGTTTGTCCGGGGTGAGCGACTTGACCGAGCGGACCCACCGGACCGCCTGGTTGGTCAGGTCGGTCATGAGATGATAGTTCGGGTCCGTGGGCAGTTCGACGCGAGTCATGCCGTCATAGATGGCCGGTGCCCACTGGTTGGCCTCGCCGCCCATGAAACCATAGAACTTGTCGAAGCCGGAGCGGGTGGGCCAGCGGTCGGTTGGGCCGGACGGGCTGACTTCCCAGGCGGCGGTCTCGTGTGATTTGCCGAAGGCGGCCGTGGCGTAACCGTTGTAGCGCAGTATCGTCGCCAGCGGGGCGACGTTGCCGGGACGCTGGCCCGTGTTGCCGGGGTAAGCCGTGGCGGTCTCGGCGATCGAGCCGAAGTTGTTCATGTGATGGTTGCGCCCGGTAAGGAGGGCGGACCGGGTTGGGGAGCAAAGGGCCGTGGTATGGAACTGGTTGTAGCGCAGTCCGGCATTGCCGAGGCGGTCCACGGTTGGCATGTGGATGGGGCCGCCGAAGGAACTGGACTGGCCGAAACCCATATCGTCGATGAGGACGATGAGCACATTCGGCGCCCCGGCCGGCGCCTTGACGTCAAAACGCGGTGGCGCAGGGGGGGCCTTGCGGACATCCATCACGGAACTGTGTGGATACTGCGGTTCGTGGACTGGCAGGGTGGTGCGGTCGGCTGCGGCCCCTGCCGGTAACGCGAACGCACCCAGCGAGAGACTGAGGGTGGCGAAGATGGGTGCCGGTTTCATGGCGGTGGATGGCGGTGCGGTGGAATCGGGTCGGTTCAGAACGCGAATCCCAGTTTGAACCAGACGTAGTCGCCCTTCATGCGTTTTTCCACGTCCATTTCGGGCAGCCATTTCAATTCGGCCAGCAGTTTGGTATCGCCGATGTGGCCCACGTAGGAAAGCACGGGGCCGACCCCGGCGGTCATCCCCTCGAGATCCCCGAACCGCGCGCCGGAGCCACTATCGCCGGTGATCTGCTGGTAGTAGAAGGCGTTCGCACCAAGGCCGAAAATGCCGCCAAACAGGGGCAAGTGCTGCGCCACGGTCAAGTCGAAGTGAAGCGACGTGCCGCTGGTGTAATCGGAGTCGTTGTTTTGAGTGTTGAAATCCACGCCGCTGTAGAGGCTGACCTCCGTGCCGATTTTGCTGCTGATCCAACTTGCCATGACACCCGGCTCGAAGGTCCAGTAGTTCTTGCCCAGGTTGGCAAGCTGGCCCAGCTTGTACTCGCCCGTGGGCGCATAGACGCCCACGCGGCAATCCACCTTGAGGTCGGGCGCGAGATCGGTCCAACCCAACATGAACGGGATGATCGTGATGTCTCCGATCCCGCTGGCGGTGTCGCGAGCGGAGTGTACCGGTCCCAACGTCCCGTGCGGACCAATGTGCTGGGCCTGGCCCTCGACTTCCAACCAGACGTAGGGCACCGAGACCCCGCAGGCGTATCCGCCACCCAGAAGTTTCCACGGAGTCTGATACACGGCGACGATCGAGTCGGCATACGCGGTGGCGTTCACGTCCGCCGATAGGAATCCGCCCATCGGGAGCCGAGCACCAATCGGCGCGCTGCCGTCGTAGTAGGAGAAGTAGTTGAGGATGGCCAGGCCGCCCGGCTTGCCGGGGAAGGCGTCGATGAATGAGGCCATCGACCCCGGCAGATAGTGGGCGCTGCCGGTTTCTTCGGCGCGGCTGGTGGCGGCCAGGCCCAAGGCACAGAAGATGAAGATGGCGAGATGGCTTCGTTTCATGGTTCTTTGTGTCGGGTATGATGAGTTGATGGCCTTGGCTGCGCCCGTGAATTTCGCAGAAGCATGGGCTTGGGCACTGACGATGCCGATGCTCCCGCAGGAAGTTGTGATGTCTTGACGCTGATGGCAATCATTTTCGGATCATTTTCGGGGAGGCAACTGGCGGGCGATCTTCGCGGCGCCACTTGTTCTCCAACCTTGCCGACCCCAACGCGTGGGCTTGCTTTCGCCCCGCCTGCACCAGCGAATCCGCAATCACCATCGGGTTGCCGGGGGCCACGGCGGCGGGCTGAGCCGGAACTCCGGATGGCCTGATGACCGGGGTGAGGGAACGCCGGTTGTTCCAGCGCCCGGCGGTTCATCGTGTACATGGGGACTGGTGCAATCACGAAACTATTTCTTGCGCTTTTCAGGTGCCTCGTCACCGCTTTGCGGCAGGACACTGGGGTGAGTGGTGGGGAGCCTCTGCGCTGGCAGAGCTTTCCAAAGCGGGCGCTGCCCCTCCCCGGCAGCAAGGTTCCTCAACCCACCAGCGGCGAGCCGTCTCCACTCCGCACTGCCCTGAAGAATGGTTCCTGCACGCCATGGACCGGACCCGATCCGAGGGCTGGGGTCCGTGCTCGCCGGGCTGGTTCTTGAAGTCAACTTTCCCAAGCATTCGAGCCGAATTTCCTGTTTTCGGATTTTCTGATTGAATTCCGCGATGTTGTCGCTACACTGCATTGACAAAGCAAGCTTATGAGCACCTCCAAATCCATCGTTTCAGTTTCCCCTGAAGGCTGCAGGAGCCTGCAAAGCAAGGGGTTTGCGCTGGTCATCACGCTCAGTCTGATGGTCCTGTTGACCCTGCTGGCAGTCGGGCTGTTGTCGCTCTCAACCATCGCCCTGCGCTCCTCCAGGCAAGGGGGAGCCATGGCCTTGGCCCGCAGCAATGCCCGGCTCGCGCTGATCATTGCGCTCGGCCAACTCCAAAAAACCGCCGGACCGGATCAACGGGTGACCGCCGCGGCGGACTTTGCGGGCGACACCGGTGGGCTCCGCCTGGAAGCCGGCAAAGTCCCCAAGAACGACAAGTCCATCAACGGCGTCGTCAACGGGCTCACCCTGCTGCGACCCGGGACCCGCTATTGGACCGGCGTCTGGAACACCGTCACCGCCTCCGCGCCGGCCATCCAGATTTTCACCAAGACCCCCAGTGCCACCGGGGTTAAGTGGCTCATCAGCGGCAACGAAGTGGACTCCGCCACTCCGCAACCCTACACGCCCGCTTCGCCAGTAGCTGCCCTCGGTGTTGATGGCTCCGTGTCCGACCGCAGCATGGCAGTGGTGATGGTCGGTGCGGCGTCAGTGGGCACGCCCACGGCGACCACCATTGGCAGCTACGTGGCCGCGCCCTTGGTCAACATCACCGTGCCCAATCCCCACGGTGGCAATTCGCTCGGCCGCTATGCGTGGTGGATCGGCGATGAGGGCGTGAAAGCCAGAATCAACATCCCCAGAACCCATACGGAAAGTTCCAGCTATGCTTCGCTCATCGGCCAGCGGCGCGGTTGGGAAACCGTGGCGGGCTTCAAGGACTATCCAGTGCCATCCTCCCCCACCCAGGCTTCGCTCGGGAAAGTCGTCACGCTGCCGGAAACCCAACTGCTCATTCCCGGAGCGCAGGGGGTCGTCCAATCCGTCTTCCACTCCGCCACTGCGGATAGCAAAGCGGTGCTCGCCGACACCCTCAACGGCGGCACCCGGATCGATCTGTCAGCGATCTTGGCTGGGGAGCTGCCCAAGACCAAAAAAGTCCCGAGCATGGTGAATTACCCGGTCGCTAACACCAATATCATTCCCCTCTCGGTCGCCTCCAAAATGAAGGCGCCCAAATGGGATGCGCTCAAGGAGTTCTTTGATCGTTCCAAGAAACTGCAAAGCGGCTCGCTGCTGGTGAAGGCCGCCACTTCGGATAGCGCCGGCTCCATCGCACCCCTGATCAGCGAATTCCGCATCCTCATGGGGGTGCATTTCGTGCCCAGCGGAAGCGACTTCAAAGCCAACCCCTGCGGCAAGCTCGCCGTTGCCATCGCCAACCCCTTCTCCTCTCCGCTCAAGTGGGACAAGGATCTGGAATTTGAAGTCATGAACATCACTCCCCCGGGAAATGCGCCCTCCCGGATCTGGAATCTTGGCGGCAATTCCGTATTTATCCCCGGTGATCCAAGCGAGGGTGCCGTCTTCAACAATACCATCTTCCGCATCAGGCCCGGCTCACTGCCGGCCGGTGAGGCCCGCGCCTACACCGTTGCGGGTGCCTCCCTCCGGGCGCTGGGCACCGGCACCCAGCGCTTCGTGGTGGACCTCAGCGCGTTTGGTGGCAGCGGCTCGGACTTCACCTCCTGCGTCGAGCTGGATACCCCCGGGATCTTCTCTTCATTTCCTGGCCTTGATGTCCGGGAAAGCTGGCAGACCACCCTCATGAAACTTGAAATGCGCCTCGCCGGCAGCACGGCCAGCAGCCAACCCCTGCGCCGCCTGGCAGGCTTTGATTTGGACAACGGTTACTTCGGGCAAAACATCCTTGAGGCCTCCCAGCCATTCTGCGCCGCGCATACCAAGCCCGTCCCCCTCATGTGCTACAGCTTCCAGATCAGCCAACCCGGCGTCAATTATTTGGATCTCATGCCAGCCGGCTATGAGATGGGCCAGCGGGCCTCCACGCTCCGCACCTTCACCGATTTCAATCTCCAGGCCACCCGGATCAGCAAGGCCATCACCAGCTACAATCCGCCGCCGTATTTCATGCAGAGCAACAACGGGTTCGCCGACCTCGACCCCGGCCCGAACGGCGGCCTGACCGGCACCGCCTTCACGAAAAACCTGCTCGCCAACCCGCTGCCTTGGGGGCGTGCGCCCAATGGCTCCAAGACCACCGTGCTCTTCGCCATCCCCGCCCAGATCACCTCGCTGGCCCAGTTCCAGCACGCGGATCTAACCGGAGACGAGGTCGCCGCCTCCATCGGACACCAGCCCGGCAACGCGTTTGGCAATTCCTACGCCACCCCCTTTGTCAAACGCAACCTCATCACCCAGGCCCGCGTCGATTACGAAATCATCGGCTCACCTAACATGACTGGCGTCAACCAGTACCCCAGAACCTATTTCGACATTTCCTATCTCCTCAATGCCGCCGTCTGGGACTCCTATTTCGTATCCAGCATCGGCACCGCCTCCACCTCCACCACCCTGGCAGGTCTGCCCGAAAACCCCGCACTCATGATTTATGGCGGTACTGCCAAATCCGCCCTGCTCAGAGACCCCGTGGCTTGTGCCTCCGTGCTCATGATTGACGGTTCCTTCAACGTCAACTGCACCGACAAGAACGCGTGGAAAGCCTTTCTGGGCAGCTCCAAATACCTCGATCACAAGGCGGACTCCACCGCCTCGCCCAACGCCTCCTTTCCGCGCTCCCTCGAACAAATCTCACCCGCCAAGGACCCGCCCACGGGCACCGCCACCGATTCATTCTCCGGCTACCGCCGCCTCACCGATCCCGAACTCGATGCGCTGGCCACTGAGATCGTCAAACAGGTTCGCCTCCGCGGACCCTTCGTCTCGCTATCCCATTTCGTGAACCGCGCCCTCGCCGACCTCAGCAAACAACCCGCCCTCACCCGCAGTGGCGCCCTGCAAAGCGCCATTGATGAAAGCGGCATCACCATCAACTTCGCCGGCAATAGAAAGGGCCTGTCCGGAATCGTGGCCACCACCGACCGCGTCACCCTGTCCGAAAAGGAAGGCGCTCCCCGCGCCGACCTTGACGGCGGGGATCTGGACGGCCAATTGCCGAATGCCGACCCCTACGTCCCCGACTGGGCGGTCACTTCCACTGACAACAACTTTGGGGCGGTCGCCAGCATCATCGCCGACCGCACCCTGTTGAGCACCCAGAAAACCGAGCAGGGCTACCGGTCCACCGGCATCCCCGGCTGGCTCACCCAGGCGGATGTCCTGCAAGTCATCGGCTCCGCCCTGACCACCCGCTCGGACACCTTCCGGATCAGAACCTACGGCGAAGCCCTCAGCCCGGATGGAAAAACCGTCTTGGCAAGAGCCTGGTGCGAGTCCATCGTCCAGCGGGTGCCCGAGTATCTGGATCCCGCCAATGAGACCACCGCCCGCGGCACCGAACTCAACTCACTCAATCGAACCTATGGCCGCCGTTTCAATATCGTCTCGTTCCGCTGGTTGTCTCCCGATGAAATCTGAATCCCACCGCTTCCTAACCACCCTGCTGCTGGCCGGCCTGGCGCTCGGCTCCCCGCTGCGGGCGCAGCAGGCGGAGGTCGCGCTCAAGCTCGACTTCGTCGCCTGGGGGGATGCGATCGGCGGGCTCTCCCTCAAAGCCGGTGATAGCGGCGGCATCACCGCCCTGCCTTTCCGCTACTCCGATCCGGTCACCTACTCGGGACCGGCCGTGATGGAGATTTTCAAGTCCGGCGACAACAACGCCAAGGCCAGGCCGCAGCCAACCGCAGACGACAAATTGCACGAACTCATTCCGCTCGCCCCGGAACCGGCCAACCCTGCTAACAACCAGGACGCCCGGGCCAAATCCGCCCTCACGCTTGAACTCGAGAAACGCCGGGCAAAGCAACCCAACCTCGTCGCCCTGGCGGTTATTCCCGCGGATTGCACCCGCGCCACCGTGCTACTCGCTCCGCTCGGCAACGGCACTTATCAAGCCTACGTGATCGATGATGACCCCACCAAGCTGCCTCTCGGCGAGGTGCGGGTCCACAACCTCAGCACTTATGAGGTCGCCGTTCGCTGCAGCAGTGGAGTGACGAAAACACTCAAAACCCGTGACTCCTTTGTCGCCAGGGCCCCCGACGGATACTTCATCTATGAACTCACCTATTTCCAAGACGAGGAGTGGAAATATCAGGAAAACAACGTGATCCCAATCCGCCCCACCGACCAATCACAGATGATCATCCTGAGCAGTGACAACGCGTTCTTTCGCTCAGGAGATGGCTCGAAAAACGGCTTCCTGCAAATTGTAACCCTGCGGCGCTACCCGAAAAGCCCGCCCAAACCTCCCAAGTAGCTGCGGCTTCCCAGCCGCAGGCCGTGGCTGCGTGCCTCCGGCCGCAGTGCCACTGGACTGCGGCTACAGGCATGCGGTTCGCGGATTGCCCGTTGCTGTTCCGTTAGATGTCTGGTGGCGGGACACCACCGGCACGACCTGCCGCGGGACGCGGCAGCCGCGTGACTGCGACCCCCGGCCGCTGACCTCATCTGGCCCCCGACCTCTCTCTACCCCCACAGCCCGTGTGTGGATGACGCGAGCGGCCAATCCCACCGCCGAACAACCCAAAAAACAACTCCCAACAAAGTACCATGAACTTCTTTTCCCCGCCCTCCGGTCCGGCCACCGGCTCTTCCAACGGCCTTCACCACAAAAGCAAATTTCTAGCAGCCAGGTGAAGGCATTTGTCGGACTTGCCGGACTTGTCGGACTCAGCGGCTAACAACTCACCACTCACCCATCCCTTGAAACTATTCTCACAAAACACAACTGGATGAAACATTCCGGAAATCATGCCGGTAATATGCCCCACATGTCAGCTTCACCAAATGCCACTTCCTCGCACAGGCAATTCCTCCTCAAAGGCGGCGCCCTGACCGGCGGTGCCATCGCGTTGCCGAATTTCCTACCGGCCGTGGCATTGGCCGCTGACGGCGGGAAACCCGCAACGCTAGCTCAGGAGCAAGCCCTCTTCATCGGCAAGAACCTGAGTGGCTGGGAGGGGGCGCCAGGTTGGTGGACGGTGGAGGATGGCGTGCTGACATCACCGACCACGATGCCAGCACCACCGGCAAGGGCGGAATCATCGCGCTCCAGATGCACCCCGGCCCCCCGATGAAGGTGCAGTTCAAAAACATCCAATCTGTAGGAATTGAAGTAGCCCCGGAAAAATTACTGTCATGCCAATATCCAAACTGAAACTGACCCTGATGGTCGCACTGTGGTGCGGTGGAATTCATTCATCATTCGGCCAAGCCCCGGCCACAGGGCAGGAGGCCAAGCTCATCGCCATCCTGAAATCCAACGCGGAGTATAATGCCAAGGCCGAGGCCTGCCGCGATCTCGCAATCATCGGCACGGCCGATGCCGTGCCGGCACTGGCCGCGCTGCTGGCCGATGAGAAGCTCGCGCACATGGCACGCTACGGCATGGAGACCATCCCCGGCCCGGCCGTGGATCTGGCGCTGCGGGCGGCTCTCGGCACACTCAAGGGCCTCCCCTTGGTTGGGGTGATCGGCAGCCTCGGGGTGCGGCATGATGAAAAGGCGGTGGCTGCCCTAACAGGACTCCTGCAGGCTCCGGATGCCGAAGTCGCCCAGGCTGCCGCGCGGGCCTTGGGAATGATCGGCACCGCGGATGCCGCAAAACCCCTGCTCGGCTTGCTGCCCACGGTTGCCGCGCCAAACCAACTCGCGGTCTGTGAAGGCCTCTTCCGCTGTGCCGAAACGCTTGCCGCCAAAGGCCAACCCGACCAGGCCATCGTGATCTATGACACGCTGCGCAATCTCAATGTGGCCCCACACCAGGTGTTCGCAGGTGCCTGGCGCGGCGCGATCCTCACGCGCCAGAAGGACGGTCTGGCATTGCTGTTGGAAGCATTTCGCAGTGAGGCCTCCTTATTGGTGACCGCCGCCGAGCGCATCGCCATTGAAATGAAAGTGGCCGAGGTGTCGAAGGTGCTGGCCGACGAACTCACAAAAGTTCCCGCGGAGCGGCAGATCATGCTGTGCAACGTGCTGGGCAAGCGTGGCGATGTCGCGGCGCTGCCGGGCCTGCTTGGATTGGCCAAGGCCGGCGACAAGGCGGCACGCGTTGCGGCGATCCGGGCTGCCACCGAGATTGGCAATGCCGGGGCGGCCGTGCCCCTGATTGAGTTGCTCAAGGATGCGGACGGGGACGTCGCGCAGGCGGCCAGCGCCGGTCTGGCCGGCTTGCCGGGTGCCGAGGTGGACGCAACCGTAATCAGGATGCTGGATGCGCCCGACCCCGCGCTGAAATTGAAAATGCTCGAAATGGTGAGCCAGCGGCGGATCGTCACGGCGCGGCCGCTGCTCCTGAAGATCCGCGAGGACAAGGACAACAAGGATGAGGCGCTGCGCTCGGCAGCCATCCGGTGTTACGCGGAGCTGGCCAGCGAGGCGGATCTCGCAATCCTGTTAGAAAAAGTTGTGGCGAACACCAACGCGGGGGAAATCGGTGCGATTGAGAAAGCCCTCGCTGCGATCTGTGCTGCTGCGGGAAACCCGCAGGACTGCGCGCAGAAACTGGTTGCGGCCCTGCCCAAGGCCGGTCCCGAGGCGAAGCCTGCCTTGCTCAGAACCTTGGGTGTGGCTGGCGGCGCCGACGCCCTCAAGGCGGTGCGCGGCACCGTCGATGATTCTAACAAGGACGTCCACACGGCGGCCATCAGGGTGCTTTGCGAATGGAAGACCGGCGATGCCGCGCCATTATTGTTAGACCTGGCGAAAAGCTCCAGCGGGCAGGTTGACAAGATCCTGAGTCTGCGCGGCTATCTGGGAATGGCGACCAGGCAGGACCTCCCGGCCCCGGCGCGGTTGGCCATTTGCCACGAATCCGCGCCGCTGATCCAGCGTGATGACGAGAGGCTGCTGCTGCTGGCCGCGCTCGCCAACCTGGCGGATGCCGCATCCCTGGGCTTGATCGTTCCGTGTCTTGATGTTCCCGCCGTGAAACGCGAGGCCGTGGCCACCGTCATCACCGTGGCGGAAAGACGACCGAAAAACCAAAACGTCGATATCACCAGGGCGGCACTGAAGAAAGCCGCGGCACTCGCCAGTGACAATCCCGACCTCAGCAAGCGCGCGCAAGACCTGTTGCAGCAGATGGAAAATGAAAAGTGAGATTTTTTTGTCAGGATTTTGCTGCCGTGCCGCCGGCATGATGGAGCAGGTTCTAACACTCCTCGAAACAAACCATACTAACTAACACCAATATGACTGAATTCAACCAACCTTTGTCAGGGACGCCGCTGAACCGGCGTCAGTTCCTCACGCGCAGCCTTGCCGCCAGCAGTGCCTTTGCAATTCCCACGATCATTCCGGCCTCGGCGTTGGGGCGCGGCGGCGCGGTGGCGCCCAGCGAACGGATCGTGATGGGGGGCATCGGAATCGGTGGCCGTGGATCCTATGATTTGGGCAGCATGCTGGGTGAGTCCGATGTGCAGTTTGTGGCCGTCTGTGATGTGCGCAAAGGCAACCGCGAAGCTGCCAAGAATGCCGTGGACGGCAAGAATGGCAACCAGGATTGTGCGGCGTACAGCGATATGCGCCAGCTTCTGACCGAGCGGACCGATGTGGATGCCGTCCTGATTGCCACCGGCGACCGCTGGCACGCGCCGGCCTCGACCCTGGCAATGCGGGCGGGCAAGGATGTCTTTTGTGAGAAACCGGCCTGCCTCACGATGGCACAGGGACAGATGGTCGTGGAGACCGCCCGGCGCTATGGCCGGGTCTATCAAACCGGGGCCCAGCGGCTCAGCGAGCCGAATCATGTGTTTGCCATCGAAATGGCACGCACCGGTCGCTTGGGCAAGATCCATACCGCGTACGCCGACATTCGTTGGCGCGACGGGATGCTTCGCAACTGGCTGCCGGCGGAACCGGAACCACCCCAGGATGAACTGGACTGGGATGCCTGGCTCGGCCCCTGCCCCTGGCGGCCATACAACAGCGCTTATGTGAATGGCGGCGGGTGGTATCACTATTATGATTTGGCTACCGATGTCGCGATGTGGGGCGCCCATACGGTTGCCCAGGCCCTGGCCGGACTCGATATGACGGACGTGTCCCACATCGAACTCGAGTACGAGGGGCCCGATGTGTCGATGATCACGCGCTTGTCCAACGGGGTGAAATTGGTTCTGTTCCGCAGCGGTGGCTCGGTTTCGGGCCAGTGCGACTTGTGGCATGGCTCTTGTGGCGAGCGCTTCGATGGTCCCGATGGATGGGTGGCGGCCGCCGACGGTTACGCAGGACCCGATGTCTCATCGCCGACACTGTTGCGTGAGTTCAAGAAAGTGCTGTCGGACTACACGGGCCGGACCCAGCGGCAGTTGAACCATGTGCGGGATTTCCTGGATTGCATCCGGTCGCGCCGCCCCACGGTGGCGAATCCTGACGTCATGTATCGGTCCATGAACATCTGCCTGGCTGCCGACATCTGCGAGCAATTAAAGCGAAGCATGAAGTTCGATCTGCTCAAGGCTGAATTTGTCGGCGATCCCGAAGCCAACCGCCTGCGGTCCCGCGCGATGCGGGCCCCGTATGCGGACTGATTCAACGCCTGAGGCAAGACTACTCATTTACCTGCGGCAGGCGGATGCGGGCGGGGACGTCCTTGATCTGGATGCCGGCCTTGATGAGGGAATCCCAGATCGCGAGCAGGCGTTCGAGGGAAAGTTTGCGGTCGGCTTCGAGTTCGAGTTTGCGGCCGGGATTCTGTTTCTGATAGGCCGCGAGGTACGATTGCAGCAGCCCTTCCGGAACGTTGAGGGTGTCCAGCGTGATGCGCCCCTCGGCATCCACCGCGATGACCGAGCGGGCGTCGGCCACCTTGTCCGAGGGCACCTCGCGGACGGTGGGCAACTCGATGCGCAGCACGTTGCGGGGTTTCTTGAACTGGGTGGATATGATGAGGAAGATCAACAGGAAAATGAGAATATCGATCATCGGAATGATCTGCACCTGACTGCGGCTGCGGACGGGACGGGGGAAATGCATGGGATCAATGGGGCGGGGCTGGCCGGGCTTGGCAGACGTTGACAAAATCACCCAACATCGCTTCGAGCCGCACGGTGAACCGTTCAATGCGGCGCATGAACCAACTGTGGAAGATAACGCAGACCACCGCGATCGCAATCCCGAAGATGGTGGTATGGAGGGCCACCGCAATGCCGCGGGCGACGACGACGTGGTCGGTGGTCTCGCCCAGACCCTCGAAAATGACGACCAGGCCGGAGGCGGAGCCGAGCAGGCCAAGCAACGGGGCCACGGTGACGAGCACATCCAGCACGCCAATGCCGGAGTGGAGGTGGACGGTTTCCTCACGGGCGGAGGATTCGACGGCCTGGGTGATGTCAGCAAGGGCCTTGCCGCGATTCTTGATGGCGACGGCACAGAGACGGGCGAGGGTGCTTTTCCCTTCCTGGAACTGCCGGATGGTGGAGGCATGGGTGTTTTCCGCGATCCGGTGCTCGAACGCTTCCACCTCGCGGGCAAGGGCCTCCGGAATGACTTGGTGGCGGGAAAGCGAGAGCAACTTGAACACGATCGCCATCATGCCGACGATGGAGCACAGGGAAAGCGGGATCATGAAAAAGCCACCCCGGACGAGAAATGACCAGGTGACTTGAAAGGCTTCGATGGGTGAGGTGATGGCTGGCAGGACGGCGTCGGGGATGGACATGGCTTGGATGTTAGAAATAGAAGTTGAAGATGAGTTCGAGCGGATCTTCCTGAAAACTCTGGCGCAGCTCGGGAGGCATCGCAGGGATGGTGGCGTCGTGGATGGAGTTGAGGGTGAAGCCCTTTTGCTGCTGGCCGGTCTGCATGGCGCCGATGAATTGGACGTTGCGCACCTTGCCCTTGGCATCGACAAAGAAACGGACGGTTAGAAAGCCGGGGGTGATGAAGTCCCGGTAGCGCACGCAGTTGCGCTGCCACTCGAGTTCGATGGCGCGGCTGATGGTGGCCTGGTAGCGGCCGAGCGCCGAGTCCTCGACATCCAGCGCGCTGCGCCCGGTGCGGGAAATCGACCCCTGAATGGCGGTCTTGCGCTGGTAGCCGCGGAAGGCCGGCTCCTTGGGATTTTCCTGCGGGTTGGATGCAGGTTGGGATTCTTTCGGGGCGTCCGGAGTGGGCGAGGCATCCGGGGCACCTTCCGGTGGCAACATCCGGGGGCCGGGTTTGGGATTTTCCTCGGAGGTTTTGCGGGGGACGGGGATTTCGACTGGAGAGGGACCCTCTGCGAGCGGCTCGGGCGACGGGGGGATGGAATGTTTATCGTCAGATCCTGGGGCTGCGGTGGTTGCACCGGATTTGGCGGTGTCGGGCGGGGCGGGCAAGGTTTCGGGAACTGGCGGTACCGGCGGGACGGGAGGCAGCAGCGGCTCTGGCGCGTTCGCGCCGTCGGCGGCGAGGATCCCGTCTTGGTAACGGCTCTCGGTGGTCTCGAGGTCCCCTGCGTGGCGCGGCTGGATGCCGGCCTGGGCTGGCATGGCCGGGGCGGACGGATCCGGAGTGGCATCGCTGGTCGCTTGGGTGTCACGCTCGCCGATGAATGCCGGCTGGTCCGGGCGTTTCCCCCGTTGGTCGTCCGAGGTCCGGGCGAAACTCGGATCCCGCGCCGGGACCAGGGCTGCTGCGGATTCCTCACCGGCGGCAGCGGCACTCGGCGGCGCGGTCGGCGTCGTGAGTTCCGGGGCGATGATGCGCACGGTCTCCGCGGGCGCTTGGGTGAGGGGGGCCGGGTGATGGAATTGTGCCGCCTCGATGAAGGCAAATCCGGCCAGCAGCAGGATGGCCGCATTGCACAGCAGCGACAGCCCGAGCGCAGCCGCCCACAGGCGACCGTCTCTCCGCTTCGCAAATGATGCCTGGGTTGTCATGGGCAACACCTGCAGCATGCCCGCAATCCTGCCGCAGCGCAACCCGGGAAATTGGGAAACCTTGCCGCGCATGGCACCCGGACTACCTCGACTGTTCGAGCATGCGGAGGAGCGGGGCCTCGGCCCGGACTCGCAGGGATTCCTCCATTTCGACCCGGGGGGCCAGGTTGGCGAGGCAGTCGCGGAGCTTTTGCAAGGTGTTGAGCTTCATATAGCGGCAATCCGCGCAGGCGCAGCGCTCGGTAGGCCCTGCGATGAGGTTCTTGCCCGGGCACTCCTTGCGCAGGCGGTGGAGCATGCCGCTCTCAGTGACGACAATGATGTCTCTGACAGGTGCGTTCCGGCAGAAGCCGATCATTTTTTCAGTCGAGCACACTTCATCGGCGAGCAAGCGGACCGCGTGGGTACATTCCGGATGGGCGACGACGAGGGCCTGCGGGTACTCGGCCTTGATGCGGTTGATGGAGTCGCGCGTGAACTCGAGGTGGACATAACATGAACCTTGCCAGAGATCCATCTGGCGCCCGGTCTGGGCCATGACCCAGGCCCCGAGATTGGCATCCGGCACAAACAGGATGGGCCGCTCCGGGGGGGCCTGGTTGACGATCTTCACGGCGTTGCCGGACGTGCAGATAACATCACAGAGCGCTTTGACGGCACCGGAACAATTGATATATGCGATGACGTAATAGTTCTTCGGGGCGTTTGCCTTCAGATAGGCTTCAAGGTCGGCCGCAGGGCAGGATTGTTCGAGTGAGCAACCGGCATCCGCATCGGGCAGCACGACGATCTTGCCAGGATTGATGATTTTGGCGGTCTCCGCCATGAAATGAACGCCACAGAAGACTATCACCTCCGCAGTGGTGGCCTTGGCATGATAGGCCAGACCCAGCGAGTCCCCAACGTAATCGGCCAGGTCCTGAATCTCACCCATTTGATAGTTGTGGGCCAGAATGACCGCGTTGCGGGCTTGCTTGAGAGCGAGGATTTCTTCCGTCAGGTCCATGGGTGGGGGCGCTCCGCACCAGAGGTCAGAGGTCAGAGGTCAGTGGTCAGAGGTCGGAGGTCGGAGGTCGGAGGTCGGAGGTCGGAGGTCGGAGGTCGGTAGGGCGTGAGCGCCGGGCCCGCCCACTTGTCGCCAGCGGCGTGAGATGAAAAGGAAATGGCGAGGGTGCAGAGGTCAGAGGTTTTTCTCTTCAGGGTTGGGAGTGGTGTCGGCCTGGACGATTTCGAGGGTGCCGCTGTGTTTGGCGCCGGATTTGACGACGATGGCAGAGGCGCGGACGAAGCCTTGGAGCCGGGCGCGTTTTCCCAAGGTGATGATGCCCGTGCAGAAGATTTGACCGCGGGCATAGCCGTCGATGTTGGCACTGGCAGCCGTCACCGGGTGAAAGAACTCGACGCGGGCACCGCGTTGGATGCGGAGTTGGCGGCAGTTGACCGTGCCCATGACTTTGCCATGGCCGCGGATGATCAAATCCCCGGAGCAATCAACCGAACTGCCGAGTTCTCCCAACACGGTGAGGTGGTGGCACTGGATGGTGCCGCCGGAAACCGCCCCGGATTTGAGAATGGTGACGTTGCCACGCGTCTGGATGCGGCGGTTCCATGGCTGGTTGATTGCATAATCAAGAAGGCTGACGTAACAACTGCAGCGCGGACATTGACTGGATTGGGCCTCGGCGGCAGCGGTGTAGTGGTGACCACAATCGAAGCAGGAAATCTCGCGGGGCGGCTTGGACGGGAAGAAAAACCGGAAGATCGGGTGGCGCGGTGCCGGTACCGCCGGAGGGCCCTGAAACGGTGACTTGGCCTGCTGCGGGGGCGGTTCGGGAAAGGGGTCGGAATCGCGCCTGGGCGGGGCCAAACGCGCGGTGGGGCGTGGCCGCACCACCGCTTTGCCATCTTGCACTTGGAAATTGGCACGACAGCCTTGGCACTGCGTTGAAACCACCATCGCGGGCTCAAACTGGGTGTGCCCGCACTCCGGGCACACCACTTCGATGCGATGGTGCGGGCTTAGTGACTCACCGACCATAACAAATACTCAGGGATCCCGGAAAGTCACAGTCCGGAAATTGCGATCAACCGGCACCCGGCAACGTGGCTTGCTTCGGCACCCCGGCCGCCGCAACTCTTGCCGCTTGCTGACCTTGCTGACCTTGCTGACCTTGTTGGCCTTGTTGGCCTTGTTGGCCTTGCCGGGCTTGTTGGCCTTGTTGGCCTTGTTGGCCTTGCTGGCCTTGCTGGGCTTGGGCCGGGGCTTGGGCCGGGGCTTGGGCCGGAGCATGGGCTTGGGCCGGAGCTTGGGCCGGAGTTCCGACAATGGATTTGCCGACAAAAATGGCACCAGCCTCAATCGAGAGAGTCTTGGATTTGATGTCACCGATGACTTCCGCGCTGGATTTGAGTTCGATCCGGTCCAGCGCGGTGATGTTGCCGTGGACTTTGCCATAGACCACGACGGTAGCCGTCTTGATCTCGGCCTTGAGCCTGGCGTTTTCGCCTACGGTGAGACTGCCCTCGGAGGAGATTTCGCCTTCGATTTTGCCATCGACAATCAGATCGTTGGTGAACTTGACAGTGCCTTTGATTTCAACATCCGAAGACAGGATGTTGCGGGAGGCTCCCGGCGGCGGACGGGAAATGGAGGCTTGGGCTGGCGCGGAAGCGGCGGCAGAAGCACTGCTTGGTGGCACCAACGGTTCCGGCTGGCGGTAACCTGGAGGTGCCGCGGGTGAAGGGCGATTTGAGTCGCTGAGGTCTTGGCCAATTACTTTCTTGAACACGGTGGTTAGAGGAGTGAGGGTTGAAACAAAACAAACTGACGCGGAATTACGGCTTGGAAGGAGTGTCTGGAGAACCGGGTGCCGCCGGCACGGGTGGCTCGACGCCCGGAGAAGCACTACGAGGCGTGCCGAGAGTTTCTTGCACCGGGGCAGGTGCAGTGGCAGGCGGAGCCGCAGCAGGCGGGGCTGCGGCAGGCGGAGTCGCCGCAGGCGGAGGGGCGGCGGGCGGGGTCGCCGCAGGCGGGGTGGCGGCAGGCGGAGTCGCCGCCGGGCGGGGTGGCGGCAGGCGGAGTCGCGGCAGGCGGGGTCGCCGCAGGCGGGGCCGCAGCAGGCGGGGTCGCCGCAGGCGGGGTCGCCGCAGGCGGGGTGGCGGGCGGGGTGTTTTCAACCGGGTTGCCGCCTGGCTGAGGGATGAACGGGTTGGCGACGGGCGGAACATCCGCTTCCGGCGAGCCTGAATCGGGGGCCGGCAGACCGGGAATCGCGGGTTGTGCCGACGGGACCACCGGAGCCCCGGGAACCACAGAAACACCGGGCACCGCAGGAACTCCGGGAACTCCAGGAGCACCGGGAGCACCGGGATTCGCGGGCGGCGCTGGTGGCGTCGGCGGCGGGTCGATTTCAACGGGCATCTGTGCCTTCAACAGGGCGATTCGTTGGTCAATGGTCTTGGAAAAACTGCTGTCCGGGTACTCGGTCTTGGCTTTTTGATAGAGTTGCTCCGCCTTTGCCATCTCGCCGGTGGCTTTCGAGATATCACCGAGGGCGAGCAGGGCGTAAGGTGCCAGGAAACGTGCCGTGGGCTCGTCGGCCAGTTCCTGGAAGACCTTTGCGGCATCAGCCAGTTTGCCTTGGGTCTGGAGCTTTGAGCCGAGGCTGGCCTGGGCCGTGGGGCGGGCCGGATGCTCGGGGTTGGCGGCAAGGAAGGACTTGAGGGTTTCAATGGCAGTGTCTTGCTGGTTCTCGGACCATTGGCGTGCGGCCAGCATGACTTCAGCACTGTGCGCTGCGGCGGTTCCCGAGTGTTCCTTGATGACGGTTTGCAGTGCAGGAATATCCTCGGCTTTGTTGAGTTCGGCACCGGCGGTGTGCTCCTTGCTGCTGACCACGCCGCGGTAGATGACCAAGGCGGCTGTGGCAAGGGCGATGACGATGGCCAGAATAACGATGTTCTTCTGGTTGCGATCCAGAAATTGCTCGAAGGTGCTAGGGCCTTGGGCGATTTCACCGATCGGACGTGGGGTGTCTGGGCTGTCTGTGGGCATGGGGAATTGGCCTGCGTTGGTGCGGCGGGGAAAATTCAATGCGCAAGCCACCGCAAAATCAATGCGTAAGTCTCAAAGTTGGCCGATTTTCGGGAAATCGGGTTGAATTGTCTGTTTCACACGGGATTTTCATGGCCAGCTTGCCGGGTGACCGTTAAGAAGTCCGGGCATGGCGGGACGGATTTACGTGGTTGCAGGTGAACTGAGCGGTGATGCGCACGGGGCTGGGTTGTTGCGTGCCTTGGAGGAATTGAGGCCGGGCCTGCGCATCGCCGGCGCGGGTGGCCCGGAAATGGCGGCAGTGGCTGGTGCCGGGGTGAAGAACTGGGTGGCAGACGCCGCAGTGGTGGGCTTGTGGGAGGTCTTGAAGCATTACCGCTGGTTCAAGCAACGGTTTGATGAAATGCTGGCAGCGGTGAAGTCGTTCCAGCCGGAGGTGTTGGTGTTGATTGATTATCCGGGCTTCAATTTGCGCTTTTCCGCCGCCGTGCGGCGTGCCTGTCCGGCAACCCGACAAGTGTATTACATCAGCCCGCAGGTGTGGGCGTGGAACCGGCGCCGGATCCCCCGAATGGTGTGCTTGCTGGATGAATTGCTGTGTGTGTTCCCGTTTGAGCAGCCGATATTTGCAGCGGCAGGCTTGAAGACGACCTTTGTCGGGCATCCCTTGGTCGATGAACTGGAAGCCCGGCGGCTCACCGAGGTGGCCCGCGATGATTGCTTGGTGGGGCTGTTCCCGGGGAGTCGCGAGCGGGAAGTGCAGCGCTTGTTTCCAGTGATGATAGAATCGGCCAAACGCTTGCTGGCATGGCATACCGATCTGCGATTTGAAGCCCCTGCGGCATCGCCCGCGCTCGGTGAACAGATGCGGAACATGACCCGCGAGGCCAAGGTTGACGAGCATCTGAAGGTCACCACCGGCGGCAGCCACGCGCTGATGCAACGGGCCTGCTGTGGCGTGATCGCCAGCGGCACGGCGACGCTGGAAGCCGCGTACTTGGGCTTACCCTACTGCCTGACCTACAAGGTGGCGTGGCCAACGTATTTTGCAGGCCGGATGCTGGTGCGCTTGAAGCACCTCGGCTTGGTCAATATTCTGGCGGGGGAAAAGGTGATCGAGGAATTCATCCAAACCGACGCGGATGCGACGCAGCTTGGCGCGGCCTTGCGGGAGTTCTTGCAAGATCCGGAGCACCGTGCCAGGTTGCAGGCACGCTTGGCGGAAACGGCGGCCAAACTCGGCGGAACCGGTGCCCATCTGCGAGCCGCCCGCGCCGTGGCCGCCTGGCTGCCAGAGGCGTGAAAATATTCCGCCTGGAGGCTTGCGTCTTGCGGGCTTGCGGCTATCATGGGCGCGTGATGAGAGCCCTCCTGATGACGCTTGCAGCCGCCTGTGCCTGCTCCCTTTCCTGCGAACGCCACGACTTCGAGGGCGAGGATGGCACCAAGCAACTCCATCAACCCCACGGAGCCCATGCCGTCGGCAACGCCCACCATGCGCAAGGCGATCCCGCCCCCCATTGATTTCAGTTCCGGAACGGGAGTGAGCAAGGTGCGCCAGCACTGCAACCCCGGCATGGAGGTTCCCTTGCGATCCTGCCGGCTCGGTCCCGCTTCAGCGCCGCATGCCGACAAGCAAGCCGTCACCATGGTGATGGAGACGGCTTGCCTTATTTGAGTTGTATGGACTCTACCTGATGGCAGCGATCATCACCTTCAACTTGGAGAGTTCCAGCTCCGCCTTGTCAATCTGGTTGCCGAGGGCCATCATGACCTTGGGGCTCAACCCGCTGGTGGCTGGTGCTGCCGTCACGGCCTTGCTCGGCTTGGCGGCTTTCACCGCCGCGGCTGCCTTGGGCATCTTCAATCCGGCCTTCTTGATCCATGCACTGATGGTCAGCGGCGAAACGCGGAACTTCTTCGTCGCGGCGCTCAAACCACCCCGCCCCTTGCTCGTGTTGACAGCGACGACATAATCCAGAACCGCCTGCTTCTGCTCATCGCTATAACGTTTACCTTGGGCCGAATTCTTCTTGGCCTGCTTCTTGGCCTGCTTCTTGGCTGGTTTGGCCTCGGGCTTGGCGGCCACGACCGGCTTGGCGGCTGCGGCAGGCTTGGCCCCCTTCGCCGCCTTGGCAGGTGCCTTGAGCCAGGTTGAAACAGTAAGCACCGAAATGCCATACTTCTTGGCTGCGGCGGATTGCCCTCCGCGACCGTTCTCAGCATTCACCTTGTGTGCGAAGGCGATGACTTCTTGCTTTTCGGCGTCTGTATAACGCTTGCCCCTGATGGTTGCTTTCTTGTAGTTAGTACTCATGTCGGGAAAACAATATCAGTGGCACGACCCAACACAAGACAAAACTCACATAATTTATTGCCAGGCTCACCGGGAGCCGGTTTTCATGCGAACTCATCCATCCCGCCATCCAGAAGTTTGATGAGTAACCTCACATCAGTCAACTCGTCGATCCAATACTTCGCGCCATCCCTGACCCGCGGCCGCACCACCACTCCCCCGAAGCCGATGAAGACATCCACCTCCGGCTGGGTTTCCAGATCAGAGACCCCATCACCCAGCATCGCCACCCGCAGCGGCAACGTGGCCTGCGTCCACTCGCGGATCACGGCGTTCTTCCCGCCGTTGCGCGTGGTCGGGTAAGTCTCACCATAGCCGGCATAGTTACCTCCCGCGTCAAAATGCAGTGGCACCGCTTCCACCTGGGCAATGCCAAGTTCACTGGCCAGGGGTGCGATCAACGGTGCGAAGCCGCCGGAAAGAATCACCGGCAACCAGCCATTGGCCTTGAGTGCGGCGATGAACTCCGCCGCCCCGGGTGTTATCGTCTCCACATAGCGGGCCGCGACCCGTTCACACACGGCCTGCGCGGGACGGATGAGTTCCATGCGGCGCGAGAACACTTCGTCCAGCGGTACCTCACCGTTCATTGCCGCATTCGTCAGCGCCACCACCTCCGCATATACCCGGGCACCGCACGCATGTGCCAACTCGTCAATCCCTTCGATCGCCGACAAGGTCGAATCGCAATCCAGAAACATCAGCTTGCCGCGGCGACGCAGCGGCGGATGAATGACCACCTCCGCTCCTTCCGGCACTCGCTCAAACAACTCAAGCATATCTTCATTCCTCAGACGAATACAGCCATGACTCGCGGGACTTCCAATCAGTTCCTCACGATTGGTGCCATGCATGTAAATGCAGCGCTCCATCGTGTTGGCGTTCTCCGGGTCCAGGCCATCCAAGCGGAGAATTCGCGTGAGCACCAAATCCGCAGCCGGCGTCTCATGCGGATGCCAGATGCCGACTGGCACCCGGCCCCGAAACACCGTGCCCGAGGGTTCCCCCCCGCCGATTTTCTCCAGCACCCGGAAGCGCCCAACCGGCGTGCGATAACTCCCCTTCACAAACCCCACCCCCTTGACTGCGGTGGATACCGGATAACTCGCCACCACACGTTTTGCCGCCACCAAATCCAAGCGTTGGTCATCAACTGATACTTCGAGTAAGAACCCTTGAGTCATGATGGATAAAGTACAATCAGGGCGTTGTGCCCACCCATGCCATGCGAGAGCTTATACACCGCACTTGATACCTCTAGCATTTCCTCGGGCAGCACAAACCCGGGTGGCGCATGCAGGCCCGGCAGGTTCGGCGGCAGCTTGCCATCCCGCAGGAAGCGCGTCAGGATCACGCTCTCCAACAAACCGCTGGCACCGATCGTGTGCCCGGTGAACGGCTTGAGCAGGTGCAACGATGGCCGCATGCCGGTGAAGGCCAGGTCAAACGCCGCCGGATCCGCCAGCGCTTGCACCGCAGTGCCCGTCGCATGCGGACAGAGTGCGGCTGGCACCTGGCTTAGCCGCATCGCCTGCCGTAACAAATCCGGCGTGCGGCCACCATCGGCAGGGATTCCCACCGGATCGCAAGCATCCGCATTGCAGCCGTAATGCTGCAACTGCGGATGGTTTCCCCCGGCTGCTTCAAGCGCCATGGCCGCCGCACCTTCAGCGGGGACAAAGCCGCGGGTCCCGGGGTGATAGGGATCCGAACTGCCGCGCTCCGCCAACAGGCCGGACATGGCATAGTTATCCAATAACAAGGGCACCAGCGGCAGATCCACCGCCACCGCCAGCGCACGCGGCGCGAGCCCGGCCCTCACCATCAGCAGCGCGATGCCCACCGCATCCAACCCGGCCGCGCACCCGCTCGCCAGCACCTGATTCGGCCCGCCGATGCCAAACTCGATGCTGATCGCCGCGGCCGGCTCGCTGTGAATGGTATTGCTGGCCGCCATCACACGAAACGGCCGGCGCCCCGGCCACGGCCCCAGCCAGCCGGCCGCGTTGCCCCGGCTGGTCCCCAGCACCAAGGCCGCCTCCTTCAACTCCGCGGCACCCCACCCGGCATCCGTGATCGCCTGTCTCGCCACATGCAGGGCGGCCATCGTCACCGGACTCCATTTGCGGTGCGTCAGCAGTGTGCGAGCCTCGATCCAGGCCCCGGGCCGCCCGGCGTGCGGACTTGCCTCGCCTAGCAACTTCCCCAGGGCCTGAAACGGCACCCGCCGTTCACACACCGCCTGATGGTGTGCTGACACATTCTCCCCGAGCGCGGACAACGCACCGAGGCCCGTAATGGAAAGTGGCGCTTCGATGCCCACGGAGTAACAAGCTGTACCAATCCCGCAACCCAAATCCGCCATGCCGTAAAAAAACGCCCCGGAACAACCAGGATCTCACCAGTTCAACCGAATTGGAGCGTTCCCGCGCGATGCACCGGCCGGTAGGCCAGGAAATTGATGGAGCGGCAGACTTGCGACATCACCGGAAACCACAACACCAGCGCAAGCGGGGGAAACACGATGACGCCAATGCAATAAGTGAGGAAGATTCCCTCACTCATCTTCGGTGCCCGACTCAAATCCGTGAACAGGCCGATGATCCGGTTCCAATCCTGCGCCAGCCCGTAGATCGCCACAAAAATCCAATAATAATTGAACAGCGGCACAAACAACAAACCGACCGCCTTGCCCGGCGTGGTCCGCGGCAGGCCGTGCCGGAGATACGACCAGAGCCGCCCCAGATAAATATAATTGAGAATCGCCCCCGCCACCAGGCACGCCAAGCCAATCACCACCAGCGCTCCTAACATCATCATCTGGGTTCGATCCGCCGCAGACTTGTCGATCATGCGCGTGGCCCAGGCCGCGACAACCATCAAGGCCAGCCCACCACCGAACAACCCGGCCAACATCTCGAAACTCGCCGGCTTGGTCTCCAGTGCCGGATAGGGACCGCCGCCCACCTGATAGGCGGCCTGCGGAACCCCCCTGCCAGCCATGGCCCCACGGGTGGCCGCGCCGCCCGCCATCCCTGCCGGCCGTCGCGCCCCGGGCGGAGCCCAGGGTGCCGCCACCGGTGCGGGTGGAAACAAACCCTCGACGGCAGCGGCCGATACCCAATTCTCCAGCCCCTCCGTCCACAGCATCGACTCCCGCACGATCCGTCCCTCTTGGGCAAACTGCTGCAACTGCTCCCCGCTATAGGGCCCATACTGCTGTCCCTCCTGCAACAAATGCCATTGGTCGCTCATGCCTTGATCCTAAACCCATCCCAGCCCGCTAGCACAAGCAAAAAGTCACCAGCAAAAATTCCGGCCGGAAATCAAACGTCACGGCGCTGATGCCCGCACCCGGCAAAATCCCGCCGCCGCCGCTGCGGCCGACTCGCTCAGCGTGACCGGGCCGGGCACCGCAAGCCTGCCGACCGGGCCGTCCGGGCCGACGTCCGTCCATGGACCGGAGCCTCGGCTGGCACCCCATTCGTGCACATCGGTGCGTGAGGCCTTGCCGGCAAGCATGGTCGAGGCATTGATGATCATTCCCGGAACATGACTTGGCGCATTTCACGGCTCTCCGCACTCCATACTTTCACCTGCCGTGGCGCGAGCCAAGGTATGGAGTGCGGTGGGAAGGGCGCAGCCCGCCACACCGCTTTGGCTCAACCGTTAGCGCCGCTGCTACCCCATTCCTCACACCGAAGATATCAACATTCAACATTCAACTTCCAACTTCCAATGATCAAGTAAGACCAAGAATTGTCACAGCCGCGTCCATTCTTATACTCCTGAGTAACTTGGCTCCGATGGTGCCCGCTAAGGAGCGACGACATTCCTGTCGTCGGGTGGCAGGATCGCCCGTGAGCAGAGCCTTGGGCACGCACTCACCGGCCACGCTTCCTCAACCACCACAAGAATGTGGTGGCTCCTTATCGCGCCCGTTAAGGAGCGACGACATTCCTGTCGTCGGGTGGAAG
>JAPLUI010000066.1 GCA_026397725.1 Verrucomicrobiota bacterium
CGCGCCCTTGTCCATTCGATGATTGAGCGCTTCCACCCCCCACTCCAGGTTGGGTTTGCCAACGGCGATCTGGCGGAAGGGAAACACCGCGTAAAGCTCCGGGACCTCGCTGTTGTTCTTCTGTTTGTAGACCTGGGCGGGTGCGAGCATGACCTTGCCGTCAGGCGTCTTCGTGGTCGGCAAGGGCGGCAGCTTGGCCCGCAACTGCTTCCAGAACGCGCGGTCCTCGGAAGTCGTTAGCTTTTCCGGCAGCGCCAGCAGTCGCTCGGTCGTCGCGTACAGGCCGGCGAGTTCCGGCATGGGGTTGACGCACCCCACCCATGTCTCCAGCGCCTGTGACGGTTGCATGTCGAGCTTGCCGTCGGCCCCGGTCTTGTAGTGCTGGTCAAAAAACCCGAGCAATTCACGCGCGGCGGGCAAAACTGTTTCGGGCAGGAATTTCTGATCCTCCGTGTAAACGTAGCGGTCGAGCAATAACACGATCAACTCCGGGCCCGAGACCCATTCATATTTATGCCACTCGCTGGCCTGGAGCTTGTCGACACGCGTGGCAAACGGCTCGTTGCCATAAGCTTCGGCAAACATATCGCCCCAGAAATAGCTGCATTCCGGGATATAAGCTCCGCCATGACCGAGATACTTGTTCGTGCGGAACTTGAAGAACGGCAGGAGATCGCGGGCATACATGTTGAAGAGCGGCTCCATCATCTCAAAATCACCCGCTGCGCACATTGGGTGATAACTCGCCCGGGTATTCTGCCACCAGTACCCAGGACCCCATTGCCGGAAGTCGGCATCCTCGATTTTCTTGTCCGCGAAGGGGACCGTAAACAAGCTGCCATTGAATTTGATCGGGTACTTCCCGCGACCGACGCAGGCCGACATATAGCGCTGCAAGGCATAAGCCCGGCTCAGAACAAAGGTGTCGTCCTCTACCATCTTCTTGTCCTGCTTTGAGTTGCCGAACACCACCGGCTTGCCGTTGATGTAAACCGTCACCCGTCCATCGCGGGCCAGCGTGAACGCCGTGTGCTGCCAGACTCCTGTCGTATAAACCGCAGCTTTGGTCCATATTTTATCACCCAGGATCAGCCGCAGATCCGATCCCGAGAGCGTATCAAACAGGAAACCGTCCGATCCGCCCGGGGTGCATTTGTCGGCAATGCGCATCGCGCCTCCCTCGGAGGGCTTGATCCAGGCTTCGATGGTCAGGCCGCCAACAAACACACGCTGATCCAGTTCCGTAAGGGCCTTGGGGCCTTCTGGAACGGCGCTGAAAATCCGGGCCGGATTCTCCGGCGCTTTGGCATCGGGAGCGGTTGTTGCCAGCGCCAGCACATCGGCATCCTTCAGCCCAGCCGAGTACACCCCGAAGCGCCCGAACGTGCCCTTGAAGCGATTGCCTCCGCTTTGGTCCACCCCGATGCTCAAGGGATGTTTGTTGGCAGGAATGACGCCGCCCCGGACCCCATCCGGCGACTCGTCGTTCTGCGTGATATGGATCCAACTGCGGTTCCAGAAGCCCGCCCACCATTTCTCATGCGCGGCCCGGCGGTCTGCTAGATTCACCTTGCGCGCCGTGTCGAGCGTCGTCTGGGTGGTGCCCAGCCAGGCTTCGACAGTGGCAGGATGTTTCGTCAGCACGGCAATTTCAAACAGGTGGCTGGTGCCGGCGGTGGATTGCAGGGTGCGGTCATCCACGCGCTGCGGCCGGCCTGTGGCGACCACTGCGCCGAAGGTCCGGTGCAACAGCGGATCAGCACGGGGAAAATCATCGACCCCCTGCATCTTCGCGAGATTGGCGGGACCAACCGATTTGATATTGCGGTGATACCAACCGATGCGCTCCTTGAGTCCGCTGAGCACGATGTCGGGCTCCACCACCGTCTTTTCAGGAAACAGCGTGCAATTGAGTACATCGCTGTGCGCCTTGTCCGGCAGTTCCGTGGCCACGTTGCGCCAGAGGTCAATCAAGGCAGACGCCGTGGTTGGCTTCGCAGTTTGAGCCTCCACGCAAATCACCGGATGGTTGGCATCCACCCACAGGCGCAAGTCCACCTGGGCATCCCCTTCACCGTATCTGGCGCTCAGCGTGCCATCCTTGGCTGTCAGGACCTGCCGGAACTTCTTGGTGCGCTCCGCCGGGCCGTCGCCCACCTTGATCCGCACCGCGCCGACTTTCACCAGACGTCCGCTGTCATCCCAACTGTCGGTCCGGGCGATATAGAAGCGCAGGTCACCCGATGGCTCGATCCACGCGTTAAGGGCGATCTCGCCATTGCCCAGCGGCATCGTGCCATTACAGTCCGAGCTGGGCGTATCCCAGACCACCTCGTAGGGCGATGGCGCTACAGGCTCTGCGGCAGGACTAGCGGCACAGAGAGCCATGCCCCACAGCGCCACGATCATCTTTCTCGTCTTACGATGATTTTGCATTTATAATTTTCCCTTCAGCTTCCAATCAACCTCATCATGGTGTCACGCTGAGCTTGTCCAAACAGGTTGGGTCGTAACTGGATAACAGATAAGCCATGCCGCACTTGCGGTTCGCATAGCCTTCATATTTCACCCGGGTCACTTCCTTGCCGTCCACGGTGACGAGCATATCCTCGCCCTTGAGGCTCACCGCCAGGTGATGCCACTGCTCGGGAGTGAAGTCAGTGATCTTTCCTGTCGCGAGGGATTTTACCGATTCCTGCCCATTGGCCACATGGGGGGCATGGACCGACCAGGATCCGTCCTGCTGCAGGACGAAGTCCCAGCCGAGGAACTGGCCATAGAGGAAGCGGCCGCCGATGCCAACCTTGCCGCCGGTGACCAGCACATCGGCTTGGATGGTGTAGTCGGTCCAGAGCTTGTCGCCGAAAACGGTGTAGGGAACACCACCCGGGCATCCCCACGCGATGCCTTCCTTGGGCACGATTTGTTTCAGGCATAGGCCTTTGCCATCTGCGTGCTTGGCGGTTTCGAACGACCCTTTCTGATCACACAGATATTTCGGAATCACGCCCGCGGTATAGCTTTCGAAGTCTTCCTTGTAGGGCAGCGGGAAGTCCGCGGCTGGCGGCGGCACCGGATGTGCGCCCTTCTTCTGGCCAGTGGTGGTGGAAAGCGTATAGACACTGTTGCCCTCCAGGGAAACGGTGAAGGCGCTGTTTGCCAGATGCAGCGGCTTCTCCTCCACAAACTGGATTTTCTCGTTGGACTTCCACACATGGACGTCGCCCTTGGCCAGTTTGCCCGCGACCATCACATCGAGAGTCACCGGTTTGTCCGCACACACGATCATACTCCAGTCGCCGGTTTTCGGATTGCGCAGGGTGACATAACTGCCGCCCCAGGTGGCGGGGTCAATCTTCGCGCAGGCCTGGTCCATGTAGCGCCACCCGGGATCGGCGAACTGGGTGGTGTGGGCGGTGGTCCACGTGGCGGGCCAGACCTCATAGTAACCGGACCACGGGGTTTGTGCCTCCATCAGGCCCACTCCGGAGTATCCGATGCCCGGATAGATGCCCGACAACATGCACCACACCTCGGTCTTGGTGATCCTACTGCGGATGTAGTTCTTCGGATAACTCCACGGCAGGCAATCCAACAGCACCTGCGGGCTGCGTTTGCGCGCCTCCGCCATGAGCCAGAACTCGAAGCCGCGCGGCACCGGATTGGCCAGTTCCTCGCGTGTCAGCGTGTGCGTCGGTTCACTGCCGCAGGTGCCGTTCTCACCGCCGCCGATCTCGACCTTGAAGTGCGGCAGGTTCGCGCCGAATTTCGGCTTGAACATGTAGTCCAGGATCTCGGATTTCTGCTTCTCGGGATAATCCACCATGTTGCGCGATGTCCCGCCCTGGCTGATCGCGCCGATGCCCTCGAAGACCCGGCCGCTGTCGGCGTCATCCAGAACAATCCTGGTTTCTGCTGACGCTGTCCGCAGACCGATGGCCAGGACCACCACCGGGATGGCTCTGCTGATGAAGGAAATAGCAGTGAGATGTTTGGTCATACGATTCATTGTTTGTATATTTTCATAGGTTTCCCTTGCTTGTCGCTATTTCGGGTTTGCCGCGGGCAATTCAATATGCGGATTACTGACAGTCATTCCGCGGGAATCGGTCACATTGAGATAGCAGATGATTGGCCGCACCGCCGGCAGATTCACCGTCACGGACTTGCCGTTGACCTCGGCCGGCACACTCTGCCAGACACGGTCCTTGGCGTTGGCATAATCAAGCTGGACCTTGGCCACGGTTGCGGAGCCGGCAATCGCAGCCGACGCCTTCTCCCCCTCCACTTTCATGGGGCCGATTGTCAGGAGCGGCGCACCTTTCTTCAGGTGGCTGTCAATGAACGCGTCCACTTCCGGGAATGTCCATATATGACCGTGCGGCCTGTTGATCTGGATGCACAGCGTGACCGGCGATTTCACCAGATTGTACGACTTCCGATAACTCTCCAGCGGATAGGCGAAATCACTGGTGCCGTTCATGAACAGCATCGGGCATTGCGCTTGTCCAAGGTAGCGCGATGGCTCGAAATTCTCGACCCATCGCTGTTTCAAGTCTTCAGGCATTTTGGCTAAATAGTTGTCAACCCAAGCGCTCTTCTCATGGATGAAGCCGCAGCCGTAAACCGGCACCGCCGCCTTGAAGCGGTGGTCCACCCCGACCACGATACACGTCAGGTAGCCGCCCCAACTGATGCCCGTCAGGGCCGTCCTATTAGGGTCCACTTCCTTGAGTGAGGCCAGCAGGGAATGGCCGCGGATGACGGCGGCCACCGCCTGATAGGTCCAGATATCCTTGACCTCGGCAGGTGCGAAATTCCGGAACTTGACGTCATCGCCCTGATCCGGCCCGCCATCCGGCAAGGGGCCGACCGGACCCTTGCCAGCCAGGTCCATCGCCAGTGCGGCGTAGCCGTTGTCGACCCAGTGCTTGACCCAGTCGCGAAAGGCTGCGCCGCCGCCGCCATGGACCAGGATGATGCCCGGAAACGGGCCGGTGCCGTCCGGTTTGCCGCAATAGGCGAACACCCGGGTTGGCTTGCCCTTGAAGGTTTCGCCCTCATAGTACACCTCCCGGATCTGCTCGTTGGCCTCGCCCCAGGTGGTCTGCGGCACTTTGGCGAGCGCCGCCATATTCCAGGGGCCTGTCTGCTCCGCCCTGGCGGACAAAATCGCAACAGCTAAAACTCCTATGGTAACTAGTCTTTTCATAACATCATCCTTCCTTTACGCCGAAAACCGTAACACGTTTGAGCAGCAGTTCGCGGGGTGAATCATTTTTCGTTTCCAAGCGGATGAATCGCGCACGGCACCCGGGGATCTGGGCACCCGCATCCACATGGGTCACGGGCACCAGCCAGCTGGATTCATAGGTCTTGGCGCGCCAGACTTCCTGCCAGTTCTGCCCGTCCTCGGAAATGGACACGATGAGGCCCTCGGCGCGGCGCTCGTTGGCGCGGTTTTCAATGACCAAGGCATTGACCATTTGCACTGCACCGAGGTCCACCTTGGCCCATGGATTCTTCTCTTTGTCGGTATGGAACGCGTAGTCCACTTTGTCGCCCGAGAAAAGCCGCGCGTGGACTTTTCCGTCATCATACGATGAGCGTGAGCTGAGTTCCAGCGTGGCCTTGTCACTGAGCACCGCGCCATGCTCGGAAACATAGGACTTGGGCGCGTGAGCCGCGCCGATGAGCAAGCCGTCCGCCACCGGTTTGTCCAACGCCAGCTCGATGACCGTCACCGGTTTGTCACGGTCCTGTTGGGCGACCTCCACGGCGAACTCATCGGCCTCTTGCTTGAAGCTGACCGGCGCGCCGGTCAGAGTGCGGGCGGCAAGCAACTTGTTAGGTAGAGGATCGAAGCCGAGACCTTCGGCCGGCCACTCATAGACGAGCAAATAGAGTTTGTTGCCCATGTGGCAGGTGCCACCCCAGGTACCGTTGCGATACGGGCCGCCGCGGGTGCCGTAGATCGCCGCGCCATACTTCTTGAGCCACTCGCCCATGGCACGGCCGACCTTGGCCTCGCCTTCGGCAAAGGCCCCGTCAGGCCGCGGGCCGAAGTTCAATAATAGATTGCCGCCGCCGGTGGTGCAACTCACCAGCATCTTGATGCAATCGTCCGGGCCCTTGAAGCCGCCCTCGCCGCCATAGGCCCACTGCCCCCCGACATGGATGCAGGATTCCCAGTCACTGGCGATGTTCATCGCGCCGATATGCCCCTCGGGCGTGTCGTAGTCGCCCTCTACCATCTTCGCCAGCCCGGGCGTGGGCGCTTTTGTGTCCTGCGGCGTATCCGGCCCGCAGAATCTTGCGGCGCGGTTGTTGACGATGAGCTTGGGTTGGAGCTGATACATCATCGAGAACAACTCGTCGAACTTCCACTTGCCCCAGTCGCGGCCGCCGACGTGGTCGAACCACATCACGTCCACCGCTCCGTAGTTGGCTAACAATTCCCTGACCTGCGTGCGGTAGAACGCATCGTATTTCACGTTGTCGCCCACGAGGTAATCCGGGTGATACCAATCGCGCGTCGAGTAATAGAGGCCGAGTTTCATGCCCTGTTTGTGGCAGGCGTCGGCGTAGGCCTTGACGATGTCCTTGGCATAAGGACTGTGCATGATGTTATAGTCCGAGACCTTGGTCGCAAACTGGGCGAAGCCGTCGTGGTGCTTGGCAACGAGCACCATGTATTTCATGCCCGACTCCTTGGCGAAGCGCACCCATTCCTCGGCATTGTATTTCGTCGGGTTGAATTGTTTGTAGTAGTTGTCATACACCGGGTCATCCGTGCGCGGCGTCTGGATGCCGTTGATATCCCACGGCCGGTTGGCCTTGCGGCCCCAGCCGATTTCCACTTTCCCGATGGAACACGGCCCCCAGTGGATGAACATGCCGAACTTCGCGTCGCGAAACCATTGCATGCGCTCATCGCGCTGTTCCTTGGTCTCACTCATTTGCGGCACCTTCGATAGATCCGCCGCCTGCGCCCAGTCCGTTGCCAGCAAAGCTGCTATGAATACAATGATTCTTGTTTTCATTTGTTGTTTCCTTCCTTGCCTATCTGTTTCTCCAGCCACGGTGCGACCTTGTCGGCCCAGCATTTGCCATGTTCGCGCAGGCCCTTGCCGCTGAAATGCACCCCGTCGCGCAGGTCGCCCTTGAGCGCGTCGCTATCAGGTCCTTCCAAGGCAATGCCATCAGTCCACAGGGATTTCTGCGCGTCGCGCATCACCGGCACGCCGTCGCCGCCATGGGAGCTGACCAGCGCAACGAACCATGGCGCCTCCCAGCCAATCTCCTTGCGCGATTCCCGGATGAGGTGCTCGAGATATTGTCGATAGGGTTTTCCTATCAGCGTGCGTTTGGGATCCGGCTGTCCGGCGTCGGATTCGCCCTGATGCCACAGCACGGCGCGGAAACCCTTTTGACCTAACTGTTTCATGCGGGACGTCAGCATATCAAATGCCTCGCCTTTGCTCTCCCACTCACCACTTGGAAGCTGGCGCACCCGACCCTCAAGCGTCGGCGGATTGGGAAACGTCGCACCCTTGGGCAGCCACTCGCGCACACTGGTGGCCCCGATCCCGCAGGCAATGATGCCGACCGGTTCCTTGAATTTCGCGGCGATGACATCGCCAAAGGGTGGCTGAAAACTGCCCGCATCGCCGCTGGCACCGGGTTGCGGGTCGTTGGCCAACTGCCAGCGTTTGCCATCGAAAGCCGCCACGAGTCCGGTCGTGGACTTTTGCTTCTCGGCACCGTGATTTGATGCGTTAGACTGTCCTGCGACCACGAAGATGTCGCCTACGCCGACATGCTCCACGACCGTTTCACCCACCACCGTCGGATCGGCGGTTGATTTCCGGAACCGTACCTTGAGCGAATACCAGCCGCCCGCTGCGAGTCTAAGACTGCCGCTGAATTTGCCATCCTTGATCTGTGCGTCCTTGGCCACGACAGTCCAGTCTGTAGACTTCCCCAACAGTGCAAGGGGCACCTCGGCTTTGGCCTCGACCACGGTCGCGTCCGCCGGGGCGGCTCCCGCCACCCTGACCTCGGCCCATTCCTGGGCGTTGCGCTGGATGACCTGCCAGTCGAGCGGCGAATCCAGCACGACGGTTGTTTCCGCGACCGCCGGCCGCAGCGTCAGCATCATCGCGGCGACGCCGCACCATCCAACGTATTTCGAATTCATGGACATGTCTTTCTATCAAATTGTGGTCACAGGCCGGCAGTGAGTTCAAAGTCAGTTTGTTCTCTGCGTGGTCCTCGGGATCACCGGTTGGCAATTGGACGGCTGGGGATACGCCGTTTTGATGCCGTATTTGGCCGCCAGATAGCCGCCGACCGAGGCTTCCTCCGGGGCCGTTAGCGCTCTGGAGTAGCAGAGGATCTCGGCCAGGTCGAATTTGCACATCCAATGGTCTCCATCAGTGCCGCTGAGCAAGTAGCTGGTCGGCTGCGTGTCCTGGTCATTGACAGTGATCTTGAGCACCATGAAGTCGGTGATGGTTCCGAGGCTGTAGCCGCCCTTGGCCGATTTCTCCAGCGCAATCGGTGATCCATCTTTGGAAACCGCCGCCGGGAATGGGTTCTCATTGAAGCCGCTGCTGCCGGAGCCATCCAGCAAGTAGCTGGAGGCCCGTCCGGATTCGCGCCCGATGAACGAGCCCTCATTGCTCCAGGTTGGCGACGGGGAACGCACAACGAGATATTGCTCCTTGATAAAGAACTTGCCGCTCACCAGGGTGCGACAGTCACCGGTGAACTGAACCACCGGTTTGGAAGCAAGCCCGTTTTGTACCAATGTCGGGCTGTTGTGCTCCTTATGAACCGCGTGATGCCCGTTGCCCGACCGGTCATTCCAGATCAGGATCTGCTGGTCGGGATCCTTGTAGATGCCGCAGGACGGATCCAACCAGCAGACCAGACCGGAAGTCACCGGAACCGTGTCGCCATCCACCGTGATCATCACGGCGGTGGACGTGCTGACCTGGCCGTTGCCGCCCGCGGCCTTTGCTGTTAGACGATGGGTACCCGTCGGCACGTTCTTCCAATCGATGGAATACGGCGGCGTGGAGGTGGTCCCGATCAGCGTGTCGGCGTTGTAAAAGGCCACTTTCGTCACCTTGCCGGGTACGTCCGCGACATCGGCCGTCAGCGTGACCGTCGCCGGCGGACCGAAGCTGGCGCCGTTGGACGGCGAGGTCAGGATCACGCCCGTCACCGGATAGAGCAACTCCTGCGGGATGATCGCGCAGGCCTTGCGCGACGGCATATACCAATACAGCCGCGCGGTGGCGGGATTGGTATTGTGATAACACTCCATCTTCACGCTGTATCGCTGGCCGGCGGTCAACGTGATCTCCGGGCTGTCGTTCCACAGTTTGGTTTTGTGGTCGTTCCAGTCGTCGATGACCTGCACGCCGTTGACCCACAGGCGGACCCCGTCGCCGGTGCGGGTGGAAAACCGATAGGTCCCGCTCTCCGGCGCCAGCACCTGGCCGCTCCAGCGCACGCTGTAGGCGCCCGTGCCGAGCGTTTTGGCGGGCGGTGCCGAACCCCAGTCGAAGTTCACGACCGGGTCCACCTGGGACGCCTTCAGCGCGGTCAAATCCCTGTTGTTGAAATAACATGCCTTCAGCCCGGTGCCTCCGCTGCCCACGAGCAGGTTCACCGTCGCCCACGGTGAATCTGTTAGACTATCGGTGACCGTGAACGTGAACCGGTCCATGCCCTGATAGCCTTTCTCCGGGATATAGGTCAGGTTGGGTGCGGCGCCTGTTAGGACGCCGTGCGCCGGTTTGACCGCAACCTTGCAGGTGACCTTGTCCGATCGGCACGAAGAACCTGATAGAACGACTGCCTTGGGCGTGCTGGGCGGAGTGACCAAGATTTGCGGGCTGGCCACCGGCAGCGCATTGACCAGTGTCGGAGCAGAGGTGGCGGCTTCGATTGCGTCAATGGTGTTGATGATGATGGGGGCATTGTTATCACCTGGCGGCCAGGCGGCGAGGTAGGTATGTAAGACCGGCAGCGCCCGCCTGGCCGCCTCGCCATAAGCTGGCAGGCTGCCGAGGGCGCTCTTGCCCAACTGACCCCAATAAGTCACATTGCCGAGGCTGATGTCGATTCCCTCATCAATCTTGTGTCTCGACAGGGCACTCATGGCCGCCCCGACCGGCCCGGAGGTGAACATCCGGTCACATGGTCCCTCGGTTTGGGCGTCAGTGAACAGATCAGGGGCCAGTGCCACCACGTCAGCCAGCTCTAACCGGTCCTGCACAAAGCCGCTGAGAATATCTCGCCACATGCCGGCCGGTTGTTTGATGCCGGCCCGCACTGCCGGATAGAGCAGTCTTTTGTCGGCCTTGATGGTGTCGCCTCCCAACTGACGAAACAGCGTCTCGGCGAGATAACCGTTGGCGATTTGCAGGGGATCGCTCCAGTTGAAGCCGGCCTCGAACGGATAGGTGGGCGCCACATTCTTGACAAAGGCACCCAGCATGTCGGGCACCGACGGGGCCGCCGCCGCGTTGATCTGACCCAGCGCTTTGGCGGCTTTGGCGCGCACCCAGATGTCGGTGTCCGAGAGCCGGCGGGTCAGAGCGGGCACTGCACTGTTGGCTTTCATGCAACCCAGGGCCGTGCAGGCCGCCTCGCGTTGGTTGGCATCAGTGGGATTTTCCGCCATCGTGATGAGCATCGGGATCAGGGACGGCAGGTCTGCGGTGCGCAGACTCAACTCGGTGGCGGCATTGAAGCGCACAATCGGATCCCAGTCGCCCAGGGCGGCAACCAGTTGCTCCTTGGTATAACTTCCGCAACGCCCGGTGAATTCAGCGGCCCAGATGGCGCTGGTCACCGCCTTGGGGGACAATTGGTTTGCCGGAGTCACGTGCTTGCCGGTGATGCAAAGTTTCTTCAGGGGCAGGGCGGCGTGCAGGAGATAATAGGCGGTTGGGTTGCCCCAGTAGGTATAACTATCATCCCAGTAGTCCTTGCCCATGCCGGGTGCCCATTGCTCGCCACCTTCATACACAAACGAACCGTCACTGCGGCGTCTCATATCCCGGTCCCAGCGCACTTGTTTGAGGTATTCCGACGCCGCTTGCGGGCCGCCCATGGCGGCGCCCAGTGTGGTCCACAGGTAGCTGAACCCCTGACCAGTATGCCCGTATTGCTCGCCCTTGAATCCCGCCAGAGCCATCCGCGTGAAATACTCCGTCTGCAAGGGCTTGTCGCCCATGTTAGCGAACATGACCGCGGCCAGCCCGTCCTTGCCGTTGCTGCAGTGATCATAATACGTCCGGCTCTCACCTTGGAGCTGGTGTTCGCCGTAATACGGCTGGTGTTCGCCGTAGGGAATGGACCCACGATTCACATAGTAGCCGAAGAAATTGGCGGCCCGCGCAATGGCCGGGTCGATCTCCGGATTTTTCACGCCGGCCTTCTTGCCCAGCACGATCGTGAGCTGGGCGGCCAGGCCGGCCTGATTCACCGGCCCATACCAACTTATTGAGCCATGGGTGCCGCCGGTCTGCCAACCGCCGGGCGGCGCGACCGTCGAAAACCCGTGACCGGCCGTGCCGAACATGCTGGTGTGTTTGGCCGCGTAGATGACATATTCGCTCAGCCCGTGAAAGACTTCGGCGTCATTAGTCAGCATGTAGTATTCTGCTAGAAAGATGCTGTTATAGCAATTCCAGGCGTCAATCCCTTTTCGCTCCAGGTCAAGGTCCTTGGGCGCAAGCGAGTGGGCGTAGGTCTGCAACATCGGCAGGTACTCGGGATTGCCGGTTGCCAGCAAGGCCAGCGCACTGATGGCCCCTGATCCGTCGGCACCGCCCCAACCGTTTTTCAGGATCTTTTGTTGGAGATTTTTGGCGGCGTTGGCCATGATCTTCGCGCTCTTGGGACAATCGTAGGGCGCCGTGTCGGAGTAGGGACCCATGAGGGGGAGGGTGACGGACACGTCTGTGGTGACGCCCGCGCGCCAGCGCTTGAGCTTGAGGATGCCTTTGTCAGCCTCGGCCGCGCCGATCGCCCGGCCCAGGCATTTGCGGGCATCACCGGTGAAGAGCAGAACGGCGCCGCCGCCCGCACTCGCGCCCAGAATGACGTCGTCGATGGCCAACACCCCGGCCGCCGGCGTCTTGTCGGCGACGGCAGTCACCAGAATCTGATAGGGCGCAAACCCCGTGGTCGCATCCTGCTCCGCAGTCACCGACCAGGCATGATAAATCCAGCCGCGCATCCCGGTGGGGCCCAGGTTGTAAGTCCATTTGAGGGACTCCTTGTCAATCGTGGCGGCCGCGCCTGGCACGGTGAGGTCCGGCGCGGCGGCCTTGGGCGCGGCGGCGTGGAGAGGGGAGAATATGGCTAACAGAAGTGTCAGTGAGATTGCCGTGATTGAGGCACGAAGAGACAGTGGGAGTTTCATGAGGGGATGGTTTGGGGTGTTAAATCCTAATTCTATTTGTTTCTCTTTGTCGATGTTGTTCTCATCATTTCTTTGTCCTGAATGGTGAAGCCGGCAGGCCATCCTTGTCGTAGAGCATGTTGCCGATGTGTCAAGGGAGTGTGGATTGGAAGCGATAGGTTCCTGAACCAATTGCATAGACAGCGGCACGGTTTTCCATTCGCAGGAACTCCACGCCATCGGCCTTGGCTGCCGGCTTGCCAGACTCGGTGACTCCAGCGGCGTCCTTGGCCGGGACGTGGACGGTTGCGGTGGTGTTGATGGGGATCGCGACCTCCATGGTCAGTTGGGTGCCATCGCGCTTCCAGTTGCTTACGACGCGGCCGTGGATCGAGTCATAGCCGCACTTGACCCAGGTCAGGTCGCCAACCACGGCGGGCTTGATGATGATCTTTTTGAAGCCGGGGCCGGAATCATCCGGGCGGATGCCGGCCAGCCCTTGATAGAACCAACTGCCGGGGCTGATAAAGCACGCGTGGATTTGTGAGGCATGGCCGTTCCACTGCTCCCATATCGTGGTGGCCCCCTGCTCCAGCATGTGGCCCCATCCCGGATAGGTTTTCTGGCTGAAGATGGTGTAGAGCAAATCATTTCGTCCAGTCTCCTGCAGGTATTGAATCAGGAAATAGGTGCCGAGCATGCCGGTGTCGAGGTGCCCCTTGTTCTTCACGAGGATGATTTCTTCAAGTTTCTTCTGAACAATTCCAACCAAGTCATCCGGGACACTACCGGTCATCAGCGGCAGCACTTGATAGGCCTGCTCATCCAGACCATAGAACTGTTTCTGGGCATCATAGAACGTCGTGTGAATGAGCTTGCGGGTCTTATCTATTTTGGCCTTGTATTCCTCAGCCTCCTGGGTCTTGCCCAAGACCCGGGCGCTGCGTTCGAGAATCTGCCACAGGTAAACCCGATAGCCGTTGTTGAAAATCTCACAGGCGGTCTTGCCCGGCCAGTTCTGGGTATCCATGCCGCGCTCGGGCGGCACCCAGTCGCCAAGAAACCCGCCCGGATCGCCGGTTCCACGCAGCAAGCCGTCCGGGGCCTGGCTGTCCAGAAACGCGGAGTAACGACCCATCGCGACGAAGGCGCTTTCTAACAAACGTTGGTCGCCGTAATACAGATAATTCTTCCACGGCAGCACGGTGCCGATGCCGCCCCATCCCGGGCCGCCCCAGGAGGGAATCACGAAGGGCGCGGTGAAGGGGAAGCGGCCGGTGGCCGGATCCTGCGCGTCGAGCCAGTCAAGCGCCCACTTGGCGTAAAACGCCGGGGCGTCGCGGTTCATGATTTGCGTATCGAGCGAAGTCTGCCCGTCGGCTCCGTAGCCGAGGCGTTCGCGGTGCGGGCAATCCACCATGTAGCCACCCAGGCTCAGGCAGCGGATCGTCCACAGGTTGAGCTGATGGATGCGGTTGAACAGGTCGTTGGAGCACTCGAACGTGCCGACAGGCTGGAGGTCCGATTCGATCAACAAGGCCTCGGCATCGCCCGGCGCCGGTTTGGCTGCCAGTCCATCGACGGTAGCATAGCGGAAGCCATGATAATTGAACTTGGAACAGAACACCTCGCCGGGCTTGCCAGCCGAGATGTATTCGTCTAACTGTTGGAACGTCTGGCCCGGTTTATCGGCATAGGAGAACGTCAGGCGCTGGCCGGCGGCCAACTGCGGCAGACGAAGTTTTAACCAGCCGGTCAGGTTGGTGCCGAAATCCAACTCCCAGTTGTTAGCCCCCTTGTTCGTGCAGGCCACCACCGGGATGACCTTGTTGATGCGGTTCGGGGGACACGACTGCGCCGTGACCGCGCCCTCAGGTGCGGCGACCTCTGCGGGCGTCAATGGTTTCGCCCCCCATGTTGTTCCACTCCCACGGGCCACGCAAGGCATGGGTGCTGGCCATGCCGGTCCAGGTGCGGTCCGTGCCCACCACCACCCGCTGCCCGGCAACTGACAGGTCGAGCTGGACCCGACCGATTGCCCCGTCCTTGGCCCAGCCGCGTCCGAGCCACAGGCCCACGCAGTTAGAGCCGGCACGCAGCAGCTTGCTGATATCATAAGTGGTGTAAAGCGAGCGCTTCTTGTCCTGCGACACTGCAGGGGCGAGCACGTCGTCACTCACCTTCTTTCCGTTCACAAACAATTCGTAATAGCCATTCACATTCACATAGGCCAGCGCCCGCGCGGGTGCTGATGTTAGATTAAACTCCTTGCGCATCCAGGTTGCGGGTGAATTCTCCATCGTCACGACCTGTGCCTTGATCTGTTCCCAGGGGGTGCCGCCAAACTTCGCCATCTCCCGCGCCACGGGCCAGGCCGCGTCATCGAACCCGGCCTCCCGCCAGCCGGCCTGCTCGCTCGACTGGGACTTCCAGGCAGGGCCCGTTTCCAGCGTGAGTTGGCGGCCATCGGCGAGTTCGGCCGTCACGCAGCCGAGCAACCCGGCCGGGTTCGGTTTGTCACCGCCGTTGCCTGCCGCCACCGCGAAAACATTGTCACCGGCCTTCAAGAGCGCCGTGAGGTCGGCCTTTTCGGGAGCGTTCCAACTGCCGCCTTTGAGCACTTCCTTGCCATTCACGAACAACACAAAGTCGTTGTCGGCGCACATCGTCACCGCGGCGCGCCGGAGGGCGCTATCCGCCGGCAGTTTCAAGCGGGCACGGAAATAGGCCGTGGTCGCCGGCATCTCGACGGTGGCCCCGGCATGCGGAAACCAGATCCAGGCGCAGCGGTCGAGGCCGCGCGTCCCGAACATCCAGGGGTCAGGCTTGATCCACTTCGCCTGCCAGTCCTTGGCGTCCAGCAGACCCATCGACCAACCGGCCGCAGCGCTCCAGGCCGACGGGTTGCCGTCCTTGTCCCACACCCGCACCTTCCAATGGCAAAGCCGCCCCGGATCTAACTGTTTGCCCGCATACTCAATTTGGATGCACTGGTCGGACGCCACCTTGCCGCTGTCCCACAGGTCGCCCCGGTCTTTGGCTAACAACTCAGGTGATGACGCGACCAGCACCTGACAGGCGCTTTGTTTTTGACCTCTGGCCTCCGACCTTTGATCTCCGGCCTCGATCTTCCACGACAGCCGCGGCTTGGCGGCATCAATGCCGAGCGGGTTGTCGCGGTATTCGCAGCGCAGGCTCGCCAGGTTGACCACATCCGCCCATGTGTGCGGACCGCACAAGAGGCCAACGATCATCATCACTGTGAACGTCCACAACCGATTCATTCTCCTTGTTGTCATTGTCATTTGGTAGCATTGGTTGACGCATTGCTCAAGAGGCGATTTTTCAGACCATCAGATCATCAAGAAACTCGGACGCCGGTCCGACGCTGGTGACAAGGAGATGATCCCTGGCACGCGTGCAGGCCACGTAGAGGAGGTGGCGCTCGGTGTCATAGACTTCCTGCAAGTCGGCGTCGTCGCCAACCGTTTCAATGCGTTCCTGCAACGGGATGATTTCGTCGTCGCAGGCCATCACGACCACGGCGCGGAATTCCAATCCCTTAGCCAGGTGCATGGTGCAGATCGAGACATGGCCGTTGGCGGTCTCGACGTGTTCATCGAGGACCTTGAACGGCAATCCGGCGCCTTCGACCGCGGCGCGGGCGCGGTCGAGTTGTCCATCGGAGCGGACAAACACACCGAATTCGTGCGGCAGGACGCCAGCCGTGGATTGCTCCAGCAACCATGCGGCGACGCCCTTCGCTTCTTCGCCCTCGTCAGCGAATACCACGATCACGGGTGGCGGACCGTTGAAAACCGAGATGGTGTCGCTGCGGTCCTCGCGGTTGCCGTCCACGTCGGTGACTTCCGGGCCGAGCAAGCGGTCGGCTTGCTGGCGGATTTGGTGGGACGTGCGATAGTTGATGCGAAGGTTGCGGGACCGGCCGCGAATATCCACGCCAAGGGATTTCCACGAAAACGGCTGCTGGAAAATGCGCTGGCCGATGTCGCCGGCGAAGAAGAGGGCGTTCGGCCGGTTCCCGCCAAGGGCAGCGAAGAATCGCAGTTGGGAAACACTCAAATCCTGCGCCTCATCCGCGACTGCAAACTCAAATGGCAGATTCTTGCCTCCTGCCAAGGCACCTGCCAGCGCCGCGAAAACAGCGGAAGGCGTCTTCAATCCCCGCTCCTGCAATCGGCTGATGACACCCTCGAAGATGGACCACAGCACCAAGCGTTGCGCCTCCGGCAAGCGGGTCTTGCGGCCAAGCCGCGCCACCTCCCGATAGGCATCCCAGGTTGTCAACTGCCAGGCATCGACCACATGCTCCCACTCTGCCAGCAGGAACTGGAGGCTGAACCGATGGCCCGCCACGGACTCTGACGCGTTGCGCACACACGCTTTCACATCGTGGCGGCCTGCGAGGTTGACCGCCCCGAAATGGGCTTTGTAGAGGCGGACACCCAGCGCTTCGAGGGAATGCACGTCGATGCGCTCCGCAAGTCGCGGCTCGCAACCGATCAAGCGCTTGAGTTTGGTGTGAAGCGCATGGGCCAGCGTGTCGGAAAAAGTTGCGAGCAAGACCCGCGCTTCAGGATGGGTGCGGGCCAGATACGCGGCCCGATGCAGTGCCACGATCGTCTTGCCCGTGCCGGCAGAGCCGGAAATGCGCGCCGGGCCGGAGTATTCGCGCTCCACCCACTGGCGCTGTTCGGGATGCAGGAAAACCGTCCACTTCTCCCATGGATTGTCGAGGGCTTGTTGGAGTTCCTCGACGTTGGTCATCACGCGGAACCGGCGTTGCGCGTCGGGATGCTCGAAAGGATTGACCGATGGTTCCACTGGTTGTGGCATGCGCGGCTTGCCACCAGTCGCCAGCTCCAGCAAGGCCTCGGCGGCCTCCGATGGCAGGATGTCGAAAATCTTAAGGAGACCGCTTTCCGACTCAAGGCCCTTTACGTCGGCAATCCATTCGGGGGGCACACCAAAGTTCAAAAGATCATCCTCGGGAACACCAGAAAACAGCTTGAGGGGCTCATTCGGCGGGACGAAGTAACTGGTTCTGGGGAATATCGCGTCTCCCCCGGTATAACTTGGAACCATAATTTCCCTGACAACTTCCCGAATCTGAACGATCTGCGCCGCTCCGGTTCTCGGGTGGATCTCCAGCTTGCGCCGCTCTGCCCAATCATACGCCTTGTCGTGGTGCGCCACGTAGCAGAGCAGCAGGCTGTCCGGCGTCTTGTGAACGATGAGCCGGCGGTCGGCGCTCACACGCACCGACCAGAAGTTCTTGTCCTTGGCCTTGTCCAACTTGTGAAAACTCAGCCCCGGACTCGCCAGGTTCATCTGGAGATCGAAGGCCGTCATTTTCACAGCCTTCTGTTCATCGCCGGCCAGGCGTGCGAGACTGTCGGTGAAGGTGTCGGCGATGAGGAAGTTCATGCACTTGGTTCACGACACACGTTGGTATGCTGTGGGGGAGGCAAAAATTCATCCAGGGGCAACAAATAAAGCAAGCCGACACCCAATGTGTATCGATCCGGCTCAATATAGCTCCCAGGTGTAGGATAAACAATCTGAATGTCCTTGACCAGTGATCGAAAAATTCCAACGGCAACCGTCTGCATCTTACTCCCTGTGGGAGAAACGAGTATGCGATCACGTTCACCGTGGTCTGCATAGAGTTTGAGAAGGCAGTCGAGAGTTTCACGATAGTCAAGCGTACTAGTTTCAAGCATCTGGGCGTTTGGAATCTTGTCAAGTTGATTCACTTTGGATATCATTTCCATGCGCCATTTGTTCTCTGGATCCGGAGGCATGCCCTCAATTAAACTAAGGCGCGACGGCTGAATCTCATTCAGAGTAGCGGTGAGTTGATGCGCATCAAGAGATGGAAATGCGATAAGTCTGGTATGAGCGGCAGAGGGGGCAACAGACGCCAATTCGGGAACAACCGTGACGTCAAAAACGCCCGAAGAGAGGAAGAGGATCGACAGACTCGGATCCGACTCCGATTTCTTCAGTTGCAAAACCGCCTCTTCTCGACTTGGTGGATAGTCTCGCGCTTCCGCGTATGCTACGTAGCAATTGGCAAAACCGCTAGATTGGCTACCAAGCGCGACTAGGATCTGCACGATAAGTAACCGTGACATTGCTGATACGTCCACCAATATCCGACCACGACAGCCAGACAAGCATCTGAGAAGATCCATTCCAAACCCTTCAGGCGCCTGACGATTGTAAGTCAACTCAACAACACAAAGACCCGATCCCTGGGCGATTTCCAAAATTTCAGGCGATCTGTTCTCTTTAGAAAAAGGCTCGTAATGGACAAGGAGCACATTGAATGGCCGACGAGCCGATATGGCATTCTGCAAAATTGCCACTACTCGGTCCTCAAAGCCCCCGCAGACAACCAGCCAGTCGTCAGGTGCGAGCTCGAACTGGGCAACTTCTTGAAGGCTGGGCTTGTGTAGAGCCGCAAGCCACTCGTCTGGGGTCTGGACGCTTAGATTCATTGTGAAGGAGTATCAATATCTAGCAACAGTTGATTTTGCGATTCGGTCTCCTGCCTTTCAAGACGCCTTGCATCGTCAACACCTTTAAGCCGAAACTTCCTTTCAAATTCCTGAGCTGAGCAAAGAAATAGCTCGAAATCATTAGGTTCAAGTTCGATGGAATCACGAGTGCTGAACGTGAGATTGAAATGAGGGATCAAGAAACGCCTCAAGAAAAGTCGTGGAACCACACTCCCCCGCCGGCTCTTTCCGCGGAAATCCTCGATAAAGACCGAGTAGCGTAGGAGCTCATCGTACAAACGTTGCGCGTTATCCGAGAGAGCAAACGGCGCATATGGTTCAATGCGAGTGGCCTGCTTTGGAGAAGTGCCTCCTTCGTTCTTGGAATCGATGTATTTCAGGTGTGAATTCGCCACGTTACCGAATGCCTCGACAATGTTAACCAACTGTTCGCCGCACCTGGGGACGCCGCGCAGGTTTTTGAGAAAACTTCCTGCTGCTTCCCGAATCGCTCTGCTCTGCGTTGATTGCGATATCTTGAACGGGGCATCCGTGGCATTTGGCAATTTGTCGGGACCGCCAGACAGCCTGACCATGTCGCCGACTAAGCTGATGAGATAATGAATATCCCCACTACACAGATTGCAAAGAGTCTCCCTCCCCCATAGCAACGGCTTTTCCCCATTTCGAATACTACGTGCAAGTTCGTTGTTGTTTTGCTTTACATTGTTGCCGACTAATTCCTGCAATTCCAGAGCAAAGTGATTGCTGGAGCTTGTCTTGAGCCGACGTCGGAACACGTCATCAATGAAGGAAAGTTTTGGCTCGATTCCGGCGTGTAAATAGACCAAGCCCAAATTATGAAGAATAAACTCTCTGCTCTCGACATAAATCTTGCCATCTATATCGTGCTTTGCAAATGAAACAGGACTTTCTGTGGAAAGCTTGAAAAAGCAAACGGATGATCGCTGCATGAACAAACGGTTAAGGCTCGCCTGCAATTCCTTTGTGACCTTAGGTGACGAATAGTCATCAATAAAGAAGTAGATGGGCAGTTCTCGGGAAAATGTAAAGCCAGCGCGCAAGACCTCGCACGCTTTCAGTAACACGTCAGGGCCAAACGATCGTCCAATCTCGCGTTTCGCGTCATTGACGAAACGATGGCGTTCAGATGCTTTTTGTCGTTGCTTGTTGAGTGCCGAGACAACCGCTTTAAAGGTCAGATAATCCGGTGTTTGAGGCGCCGTGATGTCTAGCACTGTCCAAAGAATATCAGCGATCTTTGATTCCGCTCGGACAAATTCCTCGATGAAATGTTGCTTCGCCCAGCTCTCAATGGAGTCAAGAAGACTTGCAAGAAGAGTTGCCGTGATATAATGGATCGGAATATCCAGCCCTTCGTCGCGATCAGGAAGTACATACCTTGGAAAGGCAAAGTATAGGTCATTGCACTGATAATAGATACCAATGTAAGACGTTTGATTAGGGGCCGCAACTTTTACCCGCATTTTCTGGTCAAGGCTTAGGCTGCGAAACACGGTGCTCTTGCCACATCCGCGCGGCCCAGTGACAACAACATTGTTTTGGCTCTCAATCTCAGACAGACCGAGAAACCGATCTGAATAGAGAGCGTGCAATAAATCAGCCGCTTCACCAACCTGTTCGCAGCTAAGGAAGTCGAAGGGCGTCAGAAGACGAGTAGAACTCTGTGGCACTGTTTTAGTAAACTCAACATCCAACTCATCTAGCCGGCGCAAGAGCATACGGGGTTGCCTAGCCAAGTTGTCCAATGTCAGATCAGTTTCGACAAGGTGGCGAGCAAGGAAGTGGTGCCGAAGTATGTTGAAGAAAAACTTCTCTTTCGGCGCGCAAGCTTGGTAGTCAACAATCCGCAGTAGCTGCGCGAGCGTATCTGCGAGCTGGAGGTAATCATCCTTAAAGCGCGGCTCGCTTGTGGTGTCGCCCACTCCAAAGTCAGTCACTCGAAACACAAATCTCGGTCCTATCGCATTATAGGACGATTGGTCCTCAACCAAGATGTTTCCCGCGTGAAGATCTCCATGAGTTATCTTTCGCTGTTGCATCTCAAAGAACAAATTGAGCATTGTCCCAAGCCACTGGACAACGAAAGGCACCGTAATCTCGTCGGAGTGATCAGCGGCAAATCTCTTTAGAGACGGCCCTTCAACAAACTCTGAAATCAATGCTACACAGTCGATGAGTTCCACACTCCCTTCAGCTGAATGCATAGGAACTTGTGGCCATTTGCAGATGTGCTCGACTTTTACCACGACAGGGTTGCGAAGTGCATTCGCCTTCAGGATTTCGGCTCGCCATATTTCACCGCCTCCTAAGTCTCGCTGTAAATTATTATGCGGGATGATTTTGCACGCTACGTCCCTGCCCAATTCATCAGAGTGCGCTCTAAAGAGATGGCCGTCGTTGCCACTTGCGACCCAATTAACAATGGTCACATCTACGCGGTTCGGCACCGCCTTTAGCAAGAAAAAGTTTTTGTCTGGAAGATGCGATCGCATGTTATTGTTTTTGAAAGATAAGGAAGAGCTCAGTTTTCACCCCGCAGCATTCACGCCTAGTGCGCCGAACGTCTGGAATTTCATCTGTAACAACTTTACGGAGATGTATGGAAGGGGCATACTCGTGAAGAGTAGAAACGACCACATCCGACGGATGGGCGTCGAAGCTTCGTTTGAACTCTTCCCCAACAATAAACACACAATATCCTCCTTCTTTTAATCCGCTTTCGACTTTTCTTGCTAAACTCGTGATTGCATCGGTGAATGCTTTTCGCCGCCGAGTGACGTCATTGTCTACCGGTTCTGCCAAGCTAGGATCGACGAACCACAGTCTAAGGCGATTATCTCGTCCATAATCTAGTGCGTTCATATACGGTGGGCTCGTAATCAATGCGTCGAAGCGTATGGGGAATTTCAGGCGCTGAACAGCACTTTGTCGGACGGTAACGTTTGAAGCGAAAGGCAAGGTGAAGCGCTTGTAGCTTCGCTGAATCTTAGCCAGCAATCTTGGCCTCAGCTCTCGGAAAAGATACATTTCCGGAAAATTTTCACGTGGGTACTTTTTGTCGCGCAAGTATGGCACAAGATGACTGCTAGGATAAGAAAGAAACCCAGGGCGCTGGTGGTGGAGGATTCCAAGAAAATTTGCCATTAGGAATTCGTTTCCCGGGCGCCGCCCAATTCCTGCGAATTGAAGCGCTTCACGTAGAGTATCGGGATGAAAGAAACGTCTGACCCATTGAGGTACAGAACGGAGGTCCGGCTTTGGCATGTCCCGCGCTTCGACCAACGCAAGTTCGGCTGCTTCAAGAGCCGCATCCAGGGAGGGTGGTGGTGAAAGCTTGGCTTGAGACAGGATACAAGCGTACGGGCTAATATCGGAGGCGAAGGCACGGCGACCTTGGATCACCGCCTCCAATGGAATTGTACCGGCTCCGGCAAAGGGGTCCAGGATGAGATCGCCTTTGCGGGAGTATGATTTCACTAACTCGCCAGCGATGCTACTTTTAATCTTACCGATGTATGGCGACAATTGATGAAGTGAACACTCACCGTTAGCACAAGGCTCCCTCCAGTGCACCGGGGCTTGTTGTGTGCGTACCCTACGTCGGCTATTTGGCAAAGTCATAATTGATGGGAGTCGGTCAAGATGAAGAATGGTTGCTATTTCGTACGTTTCCCTGTCGCGCCTCACACCCTGTACACCTTCATTGTCTCGTCGCCAAGATGATTAATGACCTTCACTGCGATTCTTCCCTGCTTGGGCTTGTTGAACGGTCGGGACGTGTCGCTGTGGAGGCTTTCCCAGGCTTCCTGGTTGATTTCGGCTTTGAGGGTGGTTTTGAGGGCGCTGTAGGGGTCGTTGGCACCGAGGAAGTACGCGTGGCGGACGAAGAAACTTTCCTCGTTGTAGTCGGTGTCGATGAACCAGCAGGCGATGCCGTCGGCGCCGTGGCTGATGACTTCGCCGGTCTGGGGTTTGAAGACATCGACGCCGTGGACAGTGATTTGTGCGTAGTGACTGGTGGTTAGGGAGAGGGGAAAGTCGCTGGGGGCGAGAGTGGCTAGTGCCTTGTGGCTGGTGGCTAGTGACTTGTCCGGCGGGCTTCCAATGATCGCCTCAGATCTCCCAACATTTTGCTGACTTCCTCCGACCGGGCTAGCAATTGTTCCATCGTCGGCAGTGCCAGCATGTCCAGGCGATTCGCGACGATCAGTTGGGTCTCCGATTCCGCCAACGATCCGCTGGCCACGCTGAGGCTCTGAAGGTACTCCCCCGTCCCGAAGCGGGCTGCGCCCTCCGCGATGTTCGACGGCACCGACACCGCCGCCCGCCGGATCTGACTGGTTAGGCCGAAGCGCTCGTCCGCTGGAAAGCCTTTTGAAGCCAGGTAGATCTGCTCCACCAAGTCGATTGATTTCTTCCAAACTTCCAAGTCCCGATAGCTGCTTAATGTGCTCATAATGGGCCACCAGTCTGCCACTTCTAGCCACCAACCACAAGCCACTAGTCACTTCTATATCCGGCTCGCCGAAGATGACGAAGAGGTTGCCCTTGCCGGTGTTCTTGAGGTCCTGGGCCATGTGCAGGTCGGCATTCATGCGAGCCTTGAGCACCGGGATTCTGCCCAGTTTGCTGAATTCGGTGGCATGGGCGTCGTAGTTGAACGCGCAGGCAATGAGGACATCGAATCCGGCATCGCCCGCCTCGCGGGCCGCCGCCACCAAATCCGCTCGCTGTACCGTCCCGAACTCCGGCCCGATGAAGATGGCCGCGCGGCGGCTAGTGGTTTGTGGTTTGTGGCTAGTGGCCAGGGAGGATTCCTCACCAGCCACTAGCCGCTTGCCACTAGCCACTTCCCCCAAGCCACCAGCCACTAGCCACTCGTCACTGGCGTCAAACGTTCCGACAGCACAGACGAGGTCCCCAGGCCACGGCGTCACGGAGGTGAACCCAATACGACCTTCTTTATGCGCCTGCTGCACGCCGGCCACTTTGAGATTCTCCAGGATCATTTCCGGGAAGCTTCTAGTGGCTGGTGATTTGTGGCTGGCACCTTCCCTAACCACTAGCCCCTGACCACTATCCACTAATTCATCGTCCTCATCCACGCCCAGAACGCGGTGGGGGCTGAGGCTCTCGACGGTGAATGGACCGGCCACGCGGACCTTCTTTTTGTCGTCGTAGGGCTTGTCGTAGAGGTATTCAAACTCCGCCTTGGCGGCGATGGACTTGTCGATCTCCTGCTGCCGGGCGATGCGGGCCTGCCACCACTCGGCGTGCAGGGCTTGGATCTCCTGTAGCGGCGGTCTGTGACCGTCGCTGGAATCCTTCTTCGCGTCGCTGGCTTTCCCGGGTGAAGTGCGACGGTCATAGACCGCCGCTACAGCGGCAAACTCGCGCGGAATCTCCCATTCCTGCCAGTTCGTCCCGAGCGCGGCGTTCAGCTTCTCGCGCAGGGGCTCCAGTGTCGCCTGCCACTCCTCCCAGATGACATCGATCTCCGCGTTGTTGGCGATGGACTTGAGCGTGATGTGCGGCACGCGCTCATAGACAAAGCCGTGGCGGATGTTCCCCTGCACCGGCTGCGAACTCGGCGCGGTGCGGGTGACTTCCGCTTCCTTGAGCTGACCATCGCGGGAATCGGCCAGCAGGTAAAACGGGTAGCGCGCACCCATGATGCGGGCACGGGCCAGCGCCAGCGCCACTCGGGAAGTGTCGATCGTGATCCAGCGGCGCCCCCATTGCTCGGCAACGGTGGCGGTGGTGCCAGAACCGCAAGTCGGATCGAGCACGAGGTCGCCGGGGTCGGTGGCCATGAGGAGGCAGCGCTGGACTGCCTTGATGCCGCTTTGAACGACATAAACTTTGTCTTCAGTAAAACTGCCCGTGCTCGTGTCGCCCCAATCGTTGTTGATTGGCGAAACGGGGAAATCAAGAAGCCGCCGAACATAGCGAAGTGCTGATCCTCCTTCGGTGGTGCGAGACGATTTGTTCAAGCGTTCCAGACCAAGTGCGTTGGTTTTCCATCCTCCTTTGGCTGGCCGGTAAAGTTTCCCGCGTAGGCTGACTTCGACTTGAGTGCTTTCAACGCCCGTCTGGGAAGTAAGATTGTCGGATGCGACCAAGTGCCAGCCGTTGGCTTTGTAGTCTCGCTCGTAATCCTCGCCAGCCCTCAACGCTTTGACTTCGCTTCCATCAAGGCTCTGGACTCGATTGTAGGAGGCTGCGCCCATAGTGCCCGCTTCCTTATCGAAGTAGAGCTGTCGGTATTTGACCGAACTTTTGTTTTTCGCGAACCAAACAATGTAGTCCTTCACGGACGCGAGCACATCGGTTCCAATGGCGGGACTACCTGCGCCAGTTGTCTTCTTGTAACCGATCAATCCGCAGTAGTTGTCTTCGCCGAACACCTCATCCATCACCGCTCGGACGCGATGGACATTTTCATCGCCGATCTGGACGAAGATGGAACCGGAGTCGGTTAGCAAGTCGCGAGCCACTGTCAAGCGATCCCGTAAGTAAGTGAGGTAGCTGTGGATGCCGTCGCGCCAGGTGTCGCGGAAGGCTTTGACCTGTTCGGGCTCGCGGGTGATGTGGGTGGCGTTGCCGTCCTTCACGTCGCGGCTGGTGGTGGACCACTGGAAGTTGGAGTTGAACTTGATGCCGTAGGGCGGGTCAAAGTAGATGCACTGGACCTTCCTGCGCAGTCCCTCGCGCTCGGCGAGGCTGGCCATGACCTGGAGGGAGTCGCCGAGGATCATGCGGTTGGACCAGTTCTGGTCGTGCTGGTAGAACTCGGTCTTGTCGGCGCCCTTGGGGATGCCGTTGAAGTCGCTGAATAAGTCAGTGAATAGTGCCTGGTGGCTAGTGGCTGGTGTCTGACCGCTAGCCACAAGCCACTTTTCACTAGCCACTGATTGCCGACGCAAGTCGTCAATCAACACCTTGGGATGAACCTTCTCCTGAATGTAGAGCGGCGGGGCATGGACCACCAACTCGCTCCAGTCCTGCTCGTCCTTGCCGCGCCAGACGAGCTGGGGGTCGAGGTCGGTATTGCGCGGATACCTCAGCGCGCGTGGGATGGCATCGTCCTCACGGACGACCGACTGGTGCTCGGCGGTGGGGATGTTCTTCCGCTTGGCTTCGTCGTGCTTGAGGGTCTCGACGGATTTGGGGGATGGGGCTTTCTTGGCGGGCATGAGATTATGGAAGGAAGCCGATGCGGCGTTTGGGCTGGGCCTTGCGGGCGGTGTCTTCGCTGATGAGCTGCTTGATCGCATCGAAGACGACGGCGAACTGCTCGTCGTATTTCATCTCCATGGCCTCGATCTTGCGGGCGAGGTCGCGGTTTGAATCCATCAGGCGACGGAGTTGGACGAAGGTGCGCATGATGGCGATGTTCACCTCGACGGCGCGCCGGGAGCGCAGCACGCTGGAGAGCATGGCCACGCCCTGCTCGGTGAATGCGTAGGGGAGGTAGCGTCGGCCGCCTCTCGCGTCTTTTGATTGTGAGTTTGCTGCTGAACTCGTCACGGTTTGTGATGAGTTATCCTCCGGTGGGGAAAGTTTTGAGATGCCAATTTGGCATCTCAAAGCAGCCGCTTCCTCATCCGTGAGGCGAAACATGAAGTCGGCTGGGAAGCGCTCAATGTTGCGCTTTGTAGCGCGGTTCAGCACGCCTGTTTCCACGCCATAGAGCATGGCGAGGTCGGAATCTAGCATGACTTTCTCGTGCCGAATCCAATGCACCATGGGGGCGATCACATCGGGGGAAAGGATGATGGATGCGTTGGACATGGGCGGAATGGGGCGAGGCATTGTGCGGTAAGCTAGCGGGCGTGGGCTAAACTTGAAGTCACAATTTGTGACTTCAAGTTCTGGTCACTACCCATCAAGGTCACAAATTGTGACCTTGAAGGCTGAACCTCGGAACCGGTCACCAATTGTGACCGGTTGTCGTCTGTTGGCATGCCCTTTGAGATGCCAGTTTGGCATCTCAAACCTTCCGTTTCCTCTTCCGCGATTTGGAACATAGAATCCGCCGGGAAGCGGTCTGCGTTCCGTTTCACCGCTTGATTGAGAACCTGGGTCGGAACCCCGTAAAGTTCAGCAAGATCAGAATCGAGCATGATCTTTTCATGGCGGAGCCAATGCACCATGGGGGCGATGGCTTCGGGGGAGAGGGTGATTGGTTGGTCAGACATGCAGAGGTCGGAGGTCGGAGGTCGGAGGTCAGTGGTCAGAGGGCAGAGGGCAGAGGTCGGCGCGGGCGATTTTTCTTTTGATTTCTCTTCTTGCGCGGGTTGGGCGGACGTGCTTTCTCTCGTGCGGAGGCTCGGCCGAGAGAATACCGCATTCCGAAGGGGATCGGGGAACTCAAGGACATTGCCTCCTTTTTTTGTTTTAGCGGCGTGAAGTCGGCAGGAAAGCGGTCTTGATTGCGCCTTGAAGCCGCACTCCTCACAAATTGGGATGAGTCATCCTCCGGTGGCGAGGGTATTTGCGGGGGAGATTTCTTGGCGGGCATGAGTGAGATATCGGCGATTGATGATCTTAGATCGAAGGTTGGATGGGCTGAATCTCAGGTGCCGGGCGGGGGAGGACCGCCGTTCGTCTCCTCATCGTCATCCTCGGCAGCATCCCGCGCGGCTCCAGGACGTTGGAAACCCGAGACGATTCCATCCACGTGCTCGTGGAGGTCGTCGTTGACCTGCTGCCACAGCGGATCAAGGAGAAACTCCACACCTTCACGGCGGGCCAGCTTGGCAGCCGGGACAAAATCGCTGTCGCCAGTAACAAGGATGATGGTATCGACCTGTTTTTTTAGCGTGAGGGTGGCGATGTCGATGCCGATGCGCATGTCCACGCCCTTTTGGCGGAGACCGAGTCTGAGGTCGTCCGGGGTGAGTCCGCGCCATGCTGCCGCGATATTCGCGAGCTGCTGGCACTGGAGTTGAGTGAGCGCGGGTGGGGGCACGGCGTCGGCGGCGGCTTCCAGCACATTGAGAAACTGATGCGTCCGGAGGAGCTTTTTGGTAAGTCCGGTGTTCTTGATGTGCCAGTCGTCCTCTTTGGTGACCTTTCCCAGGCGGAGTGCGAACTTGCGCAATCGTCTGATTTCCGCAAACAACTCAAGTCTGAACTTGGCCTCCGGGGTTTTGGCAAAATCAATTTGGAGGTTTGAGATCGGATGATGGGCGACTTGGTCGAACGGCGCGGCATCGTAGTAAAAGAGGCGGTAAACATGATCAAGCCAGCGGCTTTTACGAGAATCCCCACGCTCCCCGATGAGATTGCGGACATGCCGCTTGCAGAGAACCCGTGCCGAATTGGCTACAGTCTTGGGTGAGTTGCGGAAGGCAGGCTCGGCCAGTTTGGACAGGCGTTTGATGAAAAAGCCACCGTCGATCAGGACTGCGATACGACGTATTCTCATGGCCCCCCCTCCTTTCGGTCGCTTGATGGGGAAAAAAGAAAGCCCCAGGACTTCTGCACATGCTCAGGATCGGCGAGCAGGCATACTCTCAAGGGGCGGATGCACAAAAGGTAGGATTTCATGGCGGAAAGGCAACAAATATTTGCAGAAAATCTGTTTTTCACAGTTTTCAAACCAAAAGTCTCTCATTCTCAACGAGTTTGGTGTTCATTTGGTAGTTGGAACGGGCATGGAGGTGGCGGCTTGGAGCATTTTTTCAAACTGGCTTTCGATTTTCGCCTCGAAGTCGGCCTCGATCTCCCAGACATCACAGAACTCCGCGAAGGCCCAGCGGCCGTGGGTGCCGAGGTGGTTCACGCCGGGCACCCAATAGGTGTTCATGGTGGAGGCTTTCTCCTTGGCGTCCTCGCGGCGGTAACCCTTGATCTCGACGATGAGGTGCAACAGGTCGTCCGGGCCGTGGCCGTCATCCACGAGGACGATGAAATCCGGGAGGTAACGGCGCATTTCCGAGCCGTAACGGTAAGGGACCTCCAGGCCGAGGTTGTGATTTTTCACGTATGCCCGCACTTTGGGATGAGCCTCGGCCACCCGGCAGAACTCGGCCTCCCAATCGCTGTCGAGAATGACCCAGTTGATGTGGGAGCGGTCGGACTTCGTTTCCCAGCGCAAGGTCTTGGAGGTGTTGAAGCGAACGTGATTGGTTGAGCCGACCGGGTTGTAGGCATCCAGCAGGGCTTTGATAGGACGTTCACCAACGAAGGCTCGGGTGATACCGGCGGTGATGCGTTCGCAGGCCATGTCGGCGAACTCCTGATACATGAGCTGCGCGGGGTAGGTGCCGCCCTTGCATTGCAGGCAGGTATCCAGCCATTGCTTGGTGATGCGCTTGAGCTGGCCGAAGAGATGGAGCTTGGGGGCCTCGCCGGGATCGCGCCACTTGGTGTAAAGCAGACGCTGGGTGAGGTGGAAAAGCAGTGTGGAAGGCCGCATGTCGCCGAGGTGTTCGACGGTTAGATCCACGCCTTCGCCAATGATGCCTTCGTTGCGGTTTTTGGTGGGGCCTGTTAGCTCGGGTGTCAGTTCCAGGATCGAGTCGTCGTTGAACTCAGCGGTGAGCCTCTCCTCGGGAAGTTCGACCCGATAGCCTTCGACGCGTGGGAAGCGGATTTCCAACGCGTCGCGATCCGGACGCATTGCTTTGACCTGAATGGTCTCCCGCGGCGCTTGCGGCGGAGCGATGACGGGCTTGGCCGTGAAATCAAACGGGATGCCGAGCACGTCGGCATACTCGACGTTGAAGAGATTGTCGTCATTGAGATCGTATGACTGCCGGCGCAGCGCGCGACCGATGACCTGTTCGCAAAGAAGCTGGGTTCCGAAGGCACGGACCCCGAGGACATGCGTCACGGTATTGGCGTCCCAGCCCTCCGTGAGCATGGAGACCGAGACGACACAACGGATGGAACCGCCGAGGGTGCCGTGCCTGCCCACGGTGTTCATGACTTCACGCAAAAGTTCCTGATCGGTCAGGTTTGCCCCGGCATGTTGATCGCCGGTGCGCTCGACCATCTCGCGGCGAAACCGTTCGATCTCATCCGTGGCCATGCAGCGGAAATTATCGTCGAGGGCCTCACCGGATTCGAGTTGTTCGCTGTCGATCAGAAGGGTGTTAGGCCGGGGAAGCGGATTGCCGGTGGTTTCGTCGAAATTTCGAAAGAGGGCGAGGCGGCCGTTTTCCAAGGTGGCGGTGCCGTCATCGTTCGTGCGAAGGAAGCCGGAAATGTAGTCATAGACGAGCTTCGAGGTGGCGGTGTTGTTGCACACGACGATGAAGCAGGGCGGCACGCGGATGCCGGCGTCCGCCCAAAGCTTGTAGGTTTTCTCGTAATGACCGTAGAGGGCTTCGAGTGCCGTCTTGAGCAGGGTCGGGAGTTTGAGCGGATCGAGTTCCTCCGCGGCGCCACGGCCCTTTTTCGGCATCTTGCTGCGGATGTGTTTCCACAGATCGCGGAACATGGGCATTTCCTCGCCGGGAATGTTTTGCGCCACGGGCACACGCGGCAGTTTCACGATCCCGCACTCGATGGCGTCCATGAGCGAGAAGTCGCTCATCGTCCACGGAAAGAGAGTGCCCTCAAGGTAGCCCGAGCCACTGAGGAAAAACGGCGTGGCGGATAGATCCATGACGCGTTCGACACCCAGCTTGCGATTGACCGATTCCAAGCCGGAGATCCAGAGCCGGGCGGCTTCGTTGTCCTTCTTGGCGCGGGCTTTGGCGTCCCGCAACTCATCACCGGTTAGAGGGTTGCCCTTTTCGTCGGTGAACTCCAAGGCATCGGAGGGTTTTTCACGATAGCAATGGTGGGCCTCATCGTTGATCACGAGGATGTTTTTCATCCCCATGAGGTCGGGCATGACGCGCTGGATCATCTGGCCTTCGGTTTCAAGCGTCCTGATTTCCTCGCCGGTGCGGCCTTTGAGGAGCTGACGGCCACCCTTGGAAATATCGAGCCGCTCACGGAGCTTGAAGGCGTGGTAGTTGGTGATGACGATCTTGGCACGGTTCACGTCGTCGAGCATGTCGCTCGGAACCAACTCGCGATTCTTGTAGTAGCTGTCGGGGTCGTTGGGCTGGAGAACGCGGAGGCGGTCCTTGATGGTCAGGCCGGGGGAGACGACGAGGAAGCCGCGGGTGAAATGCTTGCTGCCGGGACGCCGCACGGCGTTGATCGTCTGCCAGGCGATGAGCATGGCCATCACGGTGGTCTTGCCCGCGCCGGTGGCGAGCTTGAGGGCCAAGCGGTCCAATTCCGGATTGGCATCCTTGTTGGCGCTGGCGAGATGCTCCAGCAGGCGCTTTCCCGCCGCGGAGAGTGGCGCGACTTCGGTCAGCCAAATGGCGGTTTCCACGGCTTCGATCTGACAAAAGAACGGGCGGACGCCGCTGAACGGGTGATGCCGCCAATGCTGGAGGAGCCTGGCGGTTTCCGGTGTGACCTGCCAATGGCCGGGATTGGGCAGGTTGCGCCAGGTGTCCACATGGCCGCGCACCTGGTTGATGATGGAGGTGGGGTCGTATTGCTGCTGGGCGGTGGAGAGGCCCTTGCCCTCATCGAACACCATCTCGCCCTGCTTCGCCGACCCCTTGCGCTTCTTGGGTTTCGGGATGGGGGTGATGAACTCGGCGCGGCGGCGGTTTTCGATGAGGCGCTGGGTCGGTTGTCCATCCGAAGCCAATTCCCAATGCCGTCGGGGACTCTCGTAGGGCGAGTTGAGAATCGGGTGGTCGAAGAAGGGGTTGGACATTGGTGGAGATTGCTACCTAATGAATCATGGACGGCCGTCGTCTGAATCTCAGCTTCCCGGGGTCATTAAGGCAAATAGTGGGAACTTACGGAAGCAAATTGTGAGAGATCCTACAATCTGATGGCGTTAGGGGGATCTGGGGGACAAGGCGGGCGGAATAACGGGGCTGGTCCGGCTCCGTTCGCATTGGACCGGGCCACGCTGGGCTCAAGGCGACCAGAATCTGATAACCCGGCTGCTTCCGGCCTCTGGGGATTTCCGATCGAGGATTTTTGATTTTCCATTACCCAGCTCAGCCGCGGCTTGAGCGCATCGAGGCCGAGCGGGTTCTCGCGGTATTCGCAGCGCAGGCCGGTGACATCAGCGGAGCGCGCGGCCGGGAGGCAGGAGAGCATGGCCGTGGCAGCCGTCAGGCAGGCCGCCAGGCGGCGGGCAGTGTGATGATTCATGTTTGAGCGCCTTTCTGAAAATGGTGAATGCGGGGGTTGGATTGATGATTGAAGATTGCTGAGGGGTCGGTACGGCAAGGAGCACAGCCGTCCCGGCTGTGAGGGCAGACAGGCGTCCTCGCCTGTCGTTGCTTTGGCATCTGGTAATCACTGATGCCATCACATCTCTCCAACAGGCGGGACGCCCGTTGGCCGAAACAGCCGGGACGGCTGTTTTCCCTCTCACGCGAATTCAAGTTTTGTGGTGATGGTTTCATTGGCTTTCAATGTGAGTTCCTTCGCGAGGGTCAATTCGACCCGCTGGCCGGTTTGGGTGGCTTTGGCTGTTAGCTGCCGGGTGCCGGCGGCCATGGTGGTGGTTTTCAGGGTGGCGCCGGGTGGCAGTTCGAGCGCCAGGGATTTGACCCGCAGGCCGCCCCATTTCACTTCGATTTTGTTAGCTTGGGTCTTATCAGTGCGGCTCTGGCTGAGGGCGCCCCAGCCTTCGGCGCTGGTGAAGGCGGCCTTGAAATTCCCGGGGGTGAGTTTCGGGGCGAAGCCGATATGTTGTTTGGGTCCGTGGTATTCAAATCCGCACGCCGCGATGAACACCCCATAACTTGCCATGCTGCGGGCATAGTGATCGCCGCACTCGATTTCATTCCACGGGTTGCGTTTGGATGCATGGTAGCGGTCATGGACGGCACGGGTGACGGCCAGGCCTTCCTGGACGAGACCTTCCCAAATCATATGTCCGGCCGCCTGGTATTCGAAGCCGTTCATGCACTCGTTGAAATAGCCCGCGCAATAGGAATTGGCGTTTTTGCCGATGGCGTCGGCGAAGCTCCAATCCTTGCGCGGGAATGTGCACATCAGCAAGCCGGCCTCCCCCGCCATCGCATACCAGCGGCCGGCTCCGTTCACCGCGCGATACGGTCCGACATCAGGCGAAAAGTTATAGCGCCACAGCGACTGCAGCGCCGCGCGGGTCTCCTTCTGCGGCAACACACGGCCCAGGCCGACTTGAAATGCCCAGCCCTGACCCATGACTTGGTCAATCTCGCAGCCGGTGCCGGAATTGATGGCAGTCACGTGTTTGGGGTCTATCAGGTTGATGTAATACTCGCCATCGAAAAGCCGTTTCACCATGTTCTGGCTGCCGGCCTCGGCAATCGCACGGCATTCGGCGGCAAATGAATGATCTTCCATTTCGGCGGCCATTTCCGCGAGCGCCCGCAGGCTGGCCAGATACAATCCGCTCAACCACGCGACCGGCCCAAACCACGCGGCGTCGAGTGTGTTGTGTTGTGCCCCTTCGAGGATGCCGTCGGCATTCCCATCCTGGCTGATGAGCCATTGCATCGCCTTCTTGATGCCGGGGTAATTGCGCTTGAGAAACGCGTTGTCCGGCGACATCTGGTGGTCCCGATAGGCGCGCAGCAGCGTGCCCGCTTGGCCGTCGATCGCGGGCCCGGCATTGAACTCCCCGCGATGGTCTATCATGCCGTCAGGCTTGAACGAGACCGCCGGGTCAAAGTCGGCGCGTTCCCGCAACACGATGTCGAGTTCGGGAAACAGCCGGCCCATCGCCTGCTCATATTGCCAGACGTGCGTGCAGGTTCCTTCGCAACAGGCAACCCCCTCCGTGCCGTAAAACCGGCCATTGGCCATGCGGTTGGCTGTCCGGGTGGCCAGAATCGACACATTGGAAAGCGTCCGGTCTAACAACCAGAACGGCAGCGTCGAGTCATACCAAGTGTCGCGCCACAGCCGGGTCTGTGATGTGAGACGGTTGAATTGCGCCGTGACATATTGGACGACGGCCGCTGCGGAAGCAAATCGGGTGGCATAGTAGTTGCCCGCCTTGTTCAATGGGCCGGCGAGCGAGAGATTCGGGAAATGCCAGGCGAGCACAAACGTCACGGTGACCGAGGCGCCGGGCGCGAGCTTGAGGGTGCGCCCGATCGAACCGGACAATCTCTCGGCAAAGGACGCCGTCGCATCCGCGCTGGCCTGATCCGCCGCCTGCCCAAGCAAGGCCAGCGTCATCGTGCCATACCCCGGCAAGGCCTTGAGCGCCTCATCGGTGACAGGCGGCTCGCCTTTGACCGGTTGGCCGTTGGCGGGTCTCTCCGCGGAGCAGACCAGCGCGGTGAAACCGGCCTCGCGCACCGTGCGGTTGCGCAACACCGCGTTCTGGTTGCGTTGTTGCAGGCACACGCCATTTTCCAATTCGCCTGTTAGAACCGCCTCGACCGCCGCATCCGACGTGTTGCGGAGCGTGAATTGCAGGATCGTCGCGGGCAAGCCGGAATCGTTGGCGTTGAGCGGCATGAACGGCGAAAACGCTTCGAGCTTCACGCTCAGCGGCACTTTGGCGTCGGCATATTCCACCAGGCCTATCGGATATTCGCCGCGAAACGTGATGTCGGCAAAACCGTCGCGATCCAGCGTGTGGGTTTGATCGCCAATCTTCAGGGAGAATTTTTGGGTGAGTGGCGAGCTGGGCGCCATGGGTTTGGCATAATGCGAATCACCGGTGCCGCCGATGGGCTGGTTGAAAATATCCCAGTGCCACAGCCTGCCATCACCGCCGAGATAGAGTTGCCCCGTGCAAATGCCACCGACCGGCATGCCAATCTTGTCGAGTTCCTTGCCGCGATAAACCGTCCGCTCACCCCGCGCAAACAACGACTTCACCCAGTCCGGCGAAAGCTTTTTATCGGCGGGCACCAGCTTGTCGAAATCCTCGCGCGTGAACGGCCCGGCCATCACGGGCATCCGCGAAAACGCGAGGCCGGCGGCGGTAAGCGCGGAAGATTTCAGGAAGAACCGGCGGTCGAGTGATACCGCGGCGGCGGCGGGCGTCTGTGAATGTTTAGAAGGCTCTGTCATGTGTTGGTCAATATATCTGTTATGAAAGTTATTGTTACTGGTTTTCCCCGAGGTGCATGGAGCGGATCCAGATGTTGCGGAAGCGCACGGGGTTTGCGTGATCCTGCAATTCAATGAAGCATTCCGGCGGATGGGGCGCAGGATACTTTGAGAGCGTCCGCCACGGCACCGTGTCGCTGATGCCATCGGTGCCGCCGGTGAATTCATGGCGGTTTTGCACCACGACCCCGTTGTGGAGCACCGTGATGATGGCCTTCTTGATCAACTCGCCTTGTTTGTTCCAGCGCGGCGATTCAAACAAAATGTCGTAGGTCTGCCATTCGCCCGGCGGCTTGCTGGAGTTCACCAGCGGCGGCGACTGTCCGTAAATCGCGGCCGCCTGACCGTCGGCGTAAGTCTTGGCTCGGTAGGAATCAAGCACCTGCACCTCATACATCTTGTTGATGAGAATGCCGCTGTTGCCGCGTCCCTGGCTGGTGCCGTTCGGCGGATTCGGCGTGGCAAATTCCACATGCAACTGGAAATCCGCCCATTTCCCGCGGGTGCGGATGCCGCCGCCCTGCGGCGCAGTCTCGACATAATCGGCGGTCGTTTTCCAGACGGCATCGCCGCCGTCAGCTTTCTGCCATTTGGCCAACCCCTTGCCGTCAAAAAGAATTTCCGCATCCGATGGTGCCGGCGCGTCCTGACTGAACGTTGCGCCGGGTGTGATCACTTGCGGCTGCGGGCACGCCGGATCGTGGACATGCCATTTGCCGTTCGCTTGCATCGGGGTATCCGTGAAACCGTCTATCACCTCCTCCGGCACGGCGGGGGTTTGCGTCAGAACCGGGACCTCTTTCGCGGTGTTGGGGGTGTCGGCTGCGACGACATCCGCGAGTTGCACGACATCCAGGCCGCCGGCGGCCAGGAACAGCATGCGATACCTTGTATAAGCGCTTGCGTTGGCAAAATTCACCGCCCGTCCAGCCGAATTGTTAGGCGTGGCCTCAAGACCCGTGGATCCGGTATATAGCAAGGCCCAACTGGCACCTGACATCGGATCGCCAGCCTTGGAACCCTCGATGGTCATCGTCATGGGGTTGCGGTGCGGAGCAGAATCTTCGGTGAAAAACCGGATGCTTTGCATCTTGGCGGGGGCGGGCAAGGTGAAATGGAAGCCCGACTTGCCATCATACGGACCGGCCCAAGCGTTGGCACCCATGGCAACCCATTTGGTTCCCCAGGCGCCATCGGTCAATCTGCTCCAAGACCCCTCGTACGAGTTTGGGGTTCCCGATTTCGCGTTCGCCAGGGTCCCGTCACCGCCGGCCACCGTGTTGGCGAGGAAAACCCCGGCCGCGGCTGCCAGATCAATGGTCGCTGCCTGGGCGTCTGGCAGCACATGGTTCCAGCCAAAGCCGAGGACGGTGAGAACAATCATTGTGTTTTTCATTTTACTCTCTTGTTTTGGTTAGGTTGGGATCAGGTTAAGGAAACTGTCTTTATATGAGAGAAACCGACATGCCAAGGCACCGGGCAGAATGCCGCAGCACAGTGGCCGCAAAGTGGTTTTCAACCAACCTCTCATGCGAATTCGAGTTTCGTGGTGATGGTTTCATTGGCATTCAAGGTCACTTCCTTGGCCAGTGTCAATTCGACCCGCTGGCCGGATTGGGTGGCTTTGGCTGTTAGTTGCTGGGTACCGACGGCCACGGTGGTGGTTTTCAAGGTGGCGCCGGGTGGCAGTTCGAGCGCCAGGGATTTGACCCGCAGGCCGCCGGACTTCACATCGATGCGGTTGATTTGGGTCTTGCCCGTCCGGCTCTGGCTGAGGCTGCCCCAGCCCTCGGCGCTGGTGAAAGGGGCCTTGAACTTCTCGGGTGTTAGGCGCGGGGCGAAGCCGATGTGCTGTTTCGGTCCGTGGTATTCGAAGCCGCAGGCGGCGATGAACACGCCATAACTGGCCATGCTGCGCGAATAATGGTCGCCGCACTCCACCTCGTTCCACGGGTTGCGCTTGGACGGGTGGTGGCGGTCATGCACGGCACGGGTGATGGCCAGGCCTTGTTGGGCCATGCCCTCCCAGATCATGTGGCCGGCCACCTGATACTCGAAGCCGTTCATGACCTCGTTGAGCAGGTTGCAGACCCCATCCATGTTGCCTTTGCCGCTGGCGTTCTCGAAGCTCCAGTCCTTGCGCGGGAACGTACACATCAGCATGCCCGCCTCGCCGGCCAGTGCAAAGAAGCGACCACCCTTGTAGATCTTGCGATACGCTCCGCAATCGGGCGTGAAGTTATAGCGCCACAGCGCCTGCAGCGCCAAGCGCGTCTCCTGCTGCGGGATCACGCGGTCCAAGCCGACTTGATAGGCCCAGCTTTGGCCGAAGACCTGGTCAATTTCGCAGCCGGTGCCGGAATTGACGGCATTCGGATACTTGGGGTCTAGCAGATTGATGAAATACTCCTGGTCGAAAAGCTTCTTGATGCTCTCGCGACCGGTGTCGGCGATCTTGCGGCATTCGGCGGCAAAGGCCGCGTCGCCCATATCGGTCGCCATTTCCGCGGCGGCACGCAGGCTGGCCAGATACAATCCGCTCAGCCAGGCGATCTGGCCGTACCAACCGGCATCGAGCGTGTTGTGTTGGTGGCCGTCTAACAGCCCGTCACCCCTGTCCATCTTCATGAGGCACTGCATGGCGAGCTTGATGTTAGGCCATAAGTCCTTGAGCCATGCGCTGTCGGAGGTCATCTGGTGTTCGCGGTAGGCGCGCAGGATGCAGCCCGCCTGGCCGTCCACCGCCAGGCCAAACCCCTCGCCGCGGTGGCGGATGGCGCCCGAGGGTTTTTCAATCGCGGTGCCAAAATCGGTGCGCTTTCTAACATCGCGTTCGAGATCGGGGAACAAGCGGCCCACGGCGTGGGCATAGTGCCAGACGTGCGTGCAGGTGCCCTCACAGCAACCGACACCTTCCCATCCCCAGAAGCGTCCCGTGGCAAAGCGGTGCGAGGTCGCACTCGCAAGGCACCCGGTGTTGAGCATCGTGCGGTCGAGGAACCAATAGGGCAGCGTGGAATCGTACCAAGTGTCGTGCCAGAGGCGCGTCTGGGCGTGAAGCGCGGCGAAATGCGCCGCCACATGCCCGGCGACGGCCGCGGCCGAGGGAAACCTGGTGGCATAGTAGCGGCCGTTATCCTTCAAGTTCTCCATGCGCTCGATCTTCCATTTCTGCATGTCCAGATAGGGAAAGTGCCAGGTGACGAGGAAGGTGGCCGTGGCCTCCTTGCCGGCATCTAACGTCATCGTGCGGATGATCGATCCGACGAGCTTGCGGCCGTTCGGTTGCGCGGCCTGGTCAGCAGGCTCGGCCGCAAAAGCCGCGTCAGGGAAATTGCCGGCGCCAACGGCCGCCGCGGCTCTATCAGACGCCTGGGTTTCCAACAGTGCGAGGGCCATGGTGCCCATGTCCAGCGGCTGCTTGAGATCCGCTTCGGACATGAGTTCGGGCTTCAGGACTTTTTCCGCCGGGGCGTTTTCGACCTCGCCCTGGATGAGCAGCATCCCTTGTCCTCGTTGCACGCGGTTGCGGCGCTTGGCGGCATCACCGGGGGCGGAAACCAGACAGACGGCGTTTTCGAGCCAACCCGCCAGCCGCACCTCCACCTTGGCGCTGCCAGTGTTCCTGACCGTGTAACGCAGCACCGTGACAGGCAGGCTGGAGTCGTCGGTATGGAGCGGCACAAAGGGCGAAAAGGCTTCTAACGAAACCGTGACCGGCACCTTGGGATCCTGATACTCGATGTTGGCCAGCGGGTATTCGCCGCAAAAGCTGATGTCGGCAAAGCCCGCTTGCGTGAGCGGGCGCACTTGCTTCTTACCGTCGACAGTGACCTCCAGGGCAAAGCCCTGCTCGATGGGCGAGGCCGGCACCAGCGGGTTCTGATAGGTGGAGCCATCCGTCCGCCGCGGCTGGTTGAAAATGTCCCAGTGCCAGAGCTTGCCGTCGCCGCCCAGATAGAGCTGGCCCGCGCAGATGCCGCCGACGGGCATGCCGATCTTCTCGAGGTCCTTGCCACGATAGACCGTGCGCTCGCCCCGCGCAAAGAGCGACTTCACCCACTCCGGCGTGAGCTTCTTGTCGGCCGGCACGATTTGGTCGAAATCCTCGCGGGTGAACGGCCCGGCCATCAGCGGCATTCGGGAAAACGCGAAGCCGGCGGCAGTGAGCGAGGAGGTTTTCAGGAAGGATCGGCGGTCGAACGCCGGTTTGTTAGAGTTGTGGTGTGTATGTTCTTTGGGGTGCATGTTTTTTTCTTTCATTACGGAGTCACGCTGAGATTGTCGAAGCAGTTGGGGTCATAGCTGGACATCAGGTAGGCCCTGCCGCTTTTGTGGGCGGGATAGAATTCTTCATACCGCACCCGGGCCACTTCCCTGCTGTCTATGCTGGCGGTCAGCTCATCACCCTTGAGCACCAGCGTCAAATGATGCCAGGTTGCTGGAATGAAGCTGTCTATCTTGCCGGTCGCGAGGGGTGGCACCTTCAACTCGTTATTCACTCCAGCCACAACCGATGCCTCAATCGACCACGTGCCATCCTGTTGGAGGACCAGGCCTGCGCCGCGCTGTTCGCCGCACCAGTAGCGTCCGCCAATCCCGGCCTTGCCGGCGGTGACCAGCACATCCGCCTGGATGGTGTAGTCGGTCCAGTTAAGGTCACCGAAAATGGTGTGAGGTTGATCACCTCCAGCGCCACCCCAAATAATGCCTTCTTTCGGCGAGAGTTGTTTCAGGCATAGGCCTTTGCCATCTGCGTGCTTGGCGGCTTCAAACGAGCCTTTCATATCGGTGGTGTATTTCGCAATCGCGCCCGCGGCATAGCTTTCGAAGTCATCCTTGTAGGGCAACGGGAAGGCCGCAATGGGCGGCGGCGCCGGATGCGCTCCTTTCCTCTGGCCGGTGGTGGTACTCAGCGTATAGATGCTGTTGCCTTCCAGGGGAATGGTAAAGGTGCCGTTTGTCAGGCGCAGGGGTTTCTCCTCAATGAACTGGATCTTCCCGTTCGATTTCCACACATGCACGTCGCCTTTGGCCAGCTTGCCCGTGACCTGCACGTGGATGTTCGTCGGCTTGTCCGTGCAGACGATCAAACTCCAGTCTCCATTCTTCGGATCGCGCAAGGCCACATAGCTCCCTTTCCACGTGTTGGTCTCGATTTTGGCACAGGCTTTGTCCATGTAGCGCCAGCCGGATTCAGTAAACTGCGTGGTGTGGGCGGTGGTCCACACCGCCGGGTAGACATCATAGTTACCGGACCACGGAGTGTCCGCCAACATCAGGCCCGCGCCGTGAAAAGCGAGCCCCGGATACATGCCGGACAACATGGGCCACACCTCGGTTTTCGTGATCCGGCTGCGGATGTAGTTCTTGTTATAGACTTGCGCCAGCAGCATCGCCATTTCCCAGGTCTTGCCGCTGTAGCAGAACTCCTCGCTGGACCATAGCGGCTTGCCGGTGGCGATGACCTTCTCGGCAGCGTGTTTTCCTTCCGCCTCGATCTGTGGACCAAACTCGTTAGGATAATGGTAGCCGACCGCTTGAATCACCTTGTCCGCCTCGGGATTCCTCGCCAAATCATCGAATATTTGCCAGCTCCCGTTGTTGTCAGGAGCTTGCAGTTTCACATCCGCATAGCCATGGGCATCCATCGTCGGCCGCAAGGTCTTGACAATCCAGTTGAGGTCGCAACCCTTTTCGTTCCACGCCGCCGCCACCCAGTCCATTTTCAGACCGTACTGTTTCTTCGCCACATCCAGAAACGCGACAAACCAATCCGCCGCCTCCTGCGACCACGGATTCGGAATCCAACCTGGATAACTCCAGGGCAGGCAATCCAACACCACCTTCGGATTGCGCTTGCGCGCCTCGGCCATGAGCCAGAACTCGTAGCCACGTGGCACGGGATTCTTGAGTTCCTCGCGGGTAATAACATGCGACGCTTCAGTACCGCAGGTTGAGTTTTCGCCGCCGCCGATCTCAACCTTGAGATGCTGGAGGTTCGCGCCGAATTTCGGCTTGAACATGTAGTCCAAAACTTCGGACCGCAGCTTTTCGGGATAATCCACCAGATTCCTCGTCGATGCCCCCGCGCTCACCACGCCGATGCCTTCGAAGACCCGGCCCTTGTCCGCGTCATCCAGCACGATCTTGGTCTGACCCAACACCGGTGTTATGAATAACATCGCGGCGACGCCGCACGACCCAACGTATTTGCGTTTCATATCTGTGTTAGCCCTTCGATTCATGGTTCATTTTCCTAGCATGTTGACAACGTCTTTGGCCCGGGACTCGGGCGTGACGATGAGCTTCTCCAGTTTGCCCGACTTGATCACGCCTTCGACGGTGGTGTTGTACGGCGCGTGGAGTTTGAACGCGCAGTCCCAATCCTTGGGCCACGCGGGCAGCAAATAAATCTTTCGACCATCGGCCTGCAGCAGCATGGATTGCAAAGCGATGAGCAGCACCGAGCCATGATCCTGGTCCGGAACCCAGTCGAAGTTCGGCCCCCAGAAGGTCGGGAACCGCGATTCTCCGTGCTTGGAGCGGGCACGCTGCAC
>JAPLUI010000122.1 GCA_026397725.1 Verrucomicrobiota bacterium
CGCCCGTGGTGGTGTTGATCCAGGCCGACACGGTCATCGTGCCGGACCACGGAGCGGCGTTGACATCGACATAGCCGCTGCCGCCGAAGCCGAATGCTTTCCCGATCTTGCCGGACTGGTCAATCGTCGCGCCCGCAATGGTGCCGTTGTAGGTCACGTTGACGTCGCAGGCGGCCGTGGTGCCGCCGGTCTCGTCGAGCGCCCAGTGACCGACGAGACCGGCCCGGGCGGCCGGCTGGACCAGGCCGAGGGCCGCGAGGACGAGGGCGGAGTATTTCAGGGTGGCTCTTGCAGGGTGGATGGCAGCCATCCTGTTAGGGAGGGGGCGGCTGCCCAGCAGTCCGCACGGCGGACTCACTGACTTGATAGCAACGGGCATATCACCCGTTGTCTGGATCTCATTTGGATAGGTTGACTTCACGGTTTGTGTGTTTGGGGGATGGTTGATGACGGATTTACCGGTGGCTCTGTAGCGGTGTCGGACGATCAAGCGTCCATATTTTGCTAGACAAGTGTTAATGTCCTTGGGGTTGTTGTGCGGGGGAAACCTGCTTCCGGGCAGCGGGCGTGGGTGGGTTCGCGCTTGATCCGCATGCATACAAGCCCTGCGTGGCAAAATTGCAAATACTTTCTGCCTGTCAGCAAATCTTACAGCTTGGCAGTCGCCCCACGCTGCGCCGGTTTAGCCCGAACTCCGAAGTTTGATTTGAAATCTCGGTTAGATTAACCACGGATTGCACGGATTTTACGGATTAAAACAGGGTCCATTTGCAACTTCTCCGAAGTTGCAATTGATGAGGAACCCATACCAAAAAATCCGTATAATCCGTGGTGTCAAAAACGAATCTCGGATTTCAACTTCCGTTTTCGGGTTTGGTTGTTGTCCTTCAAGTACTGGTTCATCCCGCTACCATGGCCATCAACTTCCTCATTCCGTGCTTACCCTTGGGCATATCCGCACACTTGTATTCAGCGTCACCGGACCGAGCAGGCCGGATTCCTGCAACGGATCGCCTTTTTTCCACAGGCGCCAGCTTGTGAAGGTGAACCGTCCCGCAGGGTTTGGCTTGCCTTCCTCCAACCATTGCGGCCAATTTTTCAATGTGCCATCACCATTGCGTTCACTGTCTTCCGGCAGAAGTTCATCACCGATCAAGCGGTTGACCCAGAGGTTGACCACCTTTGTTTCCAGAACATTCTCCCCGCTCTTGATTGCATCCGTAACATCCACGCGGTACGGCGCCTTCCAGAGAATGCCCAGATACTTGCCGTTGAGTTTCACTTCCGCCATCACCGAGACCTTCCCCAGGTCGAGATAAACACGGGCCTTGCCAGCAAGCTCTGCGGGCGGCATTGATGAATATCCGAATCCCTTGCGGTAAACCGCCGAACCGGAGAAATACTTCACCCCGGCATCACTGTGTTCACTCCATGACACCAGCTTGTCCATTACCACTTTCGCCGGCGCACCACGGCCCGGCGCAAATGACACTTCCCAGGCCCCGTCGAGAGCGACCTGCTGCGGCAGGCCGGCAACCTTTTCCTGCCTGACCTTGCCATCAGCCGTTTCAACATCATACGTACCGTCGCGGAACGTCTCCAGCATGACCGGATCGATCGATGGTTGGTCTGCCGCAGATCCCTTCACCAGTTCCTGCCCACCGCATCTAACGGAAACGATTCGCGCCGAATCCATGACCTTGCCGCTCGTGAAGACGACAAATGCAGAGCCAGCAGCTTCAAGCCTCAACGGAATATGCGTGCAACCGTTAGACTCCGTGAAGACCCTGACAGGTTCGATACGACCGGTCTCCGGCAGCCACAGTTCCGGCATCCTTCCGGCCACCCGGAACGAAGCGAGCGCATTGACGACGGACTGTTCCGGATTGGCCACGAAGTAAACATCCGTATCGCCGATGGCACGGTGAATATAGCGCAGCATGGCCGTGGCCTTGAAATCCAGCGGAATCCCCCGTTCGCTCAGCAGCGTCGCGGCGGTTTTCCCCGTCACGATTTTCGGCCAGAGTTCGCCTGCAAGCTTCTTGACCTCGGCATCGCCGGCACCCATTTCGGATAGGCTCGGTGATTTCCAGGGAGATTTTGCTCCTCCGATGATGACAGCTCCCTTGTCGGAAAGTTCCTTGATCCTGCGGAGCAAGCCCAGCGTCATGGTTTCGGTTTCCGGCAGGACCAGCACGCGATAACTCATGCCGTCTGGCAGCACGATCCGGCCGTTCTCGACTTTCATCCGCGTCATCACGACGTCGGGCGAGCAGCCGTCAAAGTTATACCCGCTGCGGATGTCGGTTGCGCTCATCGCTGACGGCGGCTCAGTGAACCGGCGCGGCGAGCCCTCCGGCTGAAGGTAACAGGCATCGGCAACAAACAGGCCTTGCTGCAAAAGATACTGGCAGCGGGTGATATATTCATGCCAGGCCTTTGACTGCTCCCACCACGTCTGTGTTCGCTCGTAATGGAGTCCCCATGGCCCCATGGCCATGCCCGGCGCAACATGGGTCCACGGCTGGGCAGCATAGCGGTGGAACACGAAGCGGTTGATCCCTTCGCAGAACGCCCAATCGCCAAGCACCTTGATGCTGCCCGGATGGCTCTGCCATTTCTCGGCGTCAGAGGATGTGAACGCTTCGGCATTGACAATCCGCCTGCCGTAGGTGTGCGCCGCTGACGTCGTCCCAGGACAACTGTTAGCCGTGTAAACCCTTGGAAATCCACCGCACGGCCAGGCCCAGAATTCAGCCATGGGCTCGTCGGCCTGCCCGGCATAAGTCGTCTCATCGACAGGGACGTTGTTGTCCCACGAATAGGCCTCTATCGACAGGCGCAGGCCGTCCTTGTTCGCAAGACGCCGCAACTCCGCGGCGTAATTCCCAACGATTAGATCAGAAACAGTCTGGCGCAGATCCCACAGGAACCGTTCCGTAACTTCCTCGCTGTCGATGACATATCCGGCATAAGCCGGCAGAAACGGAATCAGATCGTACCTGCGACGCGCCTTGAATTCCTCCGGCATTCTCGGCGTCCAGTTCTGCGAACCCACTTCCCAACTGTCGATGTGAGTCGAGACCAGCGCCTTGCCCACACCGGAGAGCGGCTTGTTCCTCTCGACCAGCTTGCCGATCAGATTCCTGTAGTGCAGCGCGATGGCCTCCTTGCTGAATTTGTCGCATTCCAAACCACGCCCCGATTCAGGCGATGGGTGATTGTCCTTGCCGGTGGTGGTGCAGCCGAACCGGATGACAAGCCACTTGCCCGGCGGCACGTCCCACTTCTTTTTGCCGGCAAGGTTGATGATCTTGCCGCGCGGAATCACCGACGCCTCGGGTATCGTGCGATATTCAGCGGGATTCGGCGGCAGATGACCCGGCTCGAACAGCGCCTTGTTTCCGAAGTTCTGAATGCGCTCATTGCCTGCCGGTTGCGGCATCGCCAGCAGGGCAATGTCGTGGTAGTATCCACGCACTGCCTCAGGCTCCGGCAGCGACACCTGCCACTCCTTGCCGCCTTCAACCACGGTTTCCCGCCATACCACCTTCTGCATGGAGAGTTCCGGCGTGATCCATGGTCCGCCGCTCCCGCACCAACCGGCGTCGTTGTTCATGTTGATTTCGAGGCCGAGTCGCTTCGCCTCGCGACAGGCGTGCGAGAATAGTTCCATCCACAGCGGCCCCGCGAAATCAACTTTCCCTTTCGGCACGCCCTGATCCACCTCCAATTGAATGACCCCGCCGATCCCGACCCGCGCCATCGCCTCGAAGTCAGCCGTGATTCCCTCTTTGGTCAGATTTCCGTTCAAGACCAGCCAATAGACCCATGGGCGGGCTTCTTTGGGCGGCGCAGCAAAACCCTTCGCTAGATCCGCATCTGCATTTCCCCCGCCCGCCAACGCCACATCAGCCGACAGTAGTCCGATTATTGCGACAATTATGTTCTTCTTCATGTTTCTCGTCATATCATTATTTCTTACTGCTGGACATCGGAGCTATCCACTTTCGGCCAGGCGGTGATGCTCACCTCGCCGCAAATCCCCCTTCTCCCGACACCCTGTCCGTTCCGAAAGGATGGGAATTCATACGGCACCTGACCCGGAACGGAAATTGGAAACCACGGCTTGGATCGGAATGGCATGAGTGTTTCATTACGGCGTGGCCGACACCCGCCCGAACAACTTGCCGGCGATCGAGGTCGCCGTTTCGGTGATTTCCGCGGTGACTTCGTAGTAGTCCGAGACGGGAGTGGATTCGGCGATGGTAAAGGTGATGCCGCCACTGCTCAATGAAGTGTCGGGCACCGCCACCTGGTGGTCGCGCCACGGATCTGTTAGGCCGAGGTCATTGCTGTACTCGACCGAGAGCATGGCCGTCCCGCGTTTGGCGGGCTTCAGGCAGAGGAACTTCAAGACCAGCTTGCCTGCGGGAGTCCGGCTGGCTTGCGGCAGCAGGCCGCAACTGCTAGACGAAGGGTCCGCCGCACCTAACAGCCATGCCAGACCGTTCTTCACGCCGTCGTGGTTGAGGTCGTCGGTGAAAAGCACGCCACCAGACCATAGGTTGTACGGGTCCAGTTCGGGGGCGAGGCTCAACGAGATGGACCGGATCTGGGTGCCGTTGGGATCGTTGGGGCCGTCTCCCCGGCCGAAGCCGACGACGTTATAGGTGCTGACGTCGGCCGCCCACGACCCCTTCGTCTCACCGTTGACCGTCAGCGTCAGTGCCGCCGTAGTGAGACCGCTGGTCGTATCCAACAGGATCGATATGGTATTGATCCCGCCCGGACCGGCGGTGTAGGTGTACGGCGTCGAGGTCCAAGTGTTAGCAATAAAGTTACCGTAATCGTTCACTTGGCCGATGTTCGCAGCCGTGTGAACATTCACGTTTTGTTGGAACCAATCGTAATCACCGATTCCTGAATTTTGTTTTCCGAAGCCGATCCGCAGCGCGTTCTGAAGCGTCGGACCCGCCACCACCTCCAGGAGGTACTGCTTACCTGTTTCGGGCGTGAAGGCCAGCACCGCGTTCCACCCGCCGGTTTCCGGTTGACCTGCGGTCGTGTGGTTATGACCGCTCCCGGTGGATGCCCACGTTAGGCCCGATGGATAGTAGGTCGGATTGACGAGCGGCACCATCGAACCGTTCAACGGGGTGTTCGAGCCGCGGTTGAAATCGTCACTGAACAGCAGGTTCGGGGGAACCGGGGGCATGTTGACCGTCTGGGTGAGCGGGCCGCCAGAACTCGCGGCATAAGTGCCGTCACCCGAGTAGGTCGCCGTGATCGCGTGATCCCCTACCGATAGGGTGCTGGTGCTATAGTTGGCCGCCCCGTTTGAAACCGCCACGGTGTCTAACACCACGGCACCCGCTTTGAACTCCACGGTGCCGCTGGCGGTCGTCGCGGTCACTCCGGCATCCTTGACCGTGGCGGTAATGGTCACGCTATCGCCGACCATCGACGGGTTGAGCGAGGACTCCAGCTCGGTGGTGGTCACGGTGCTGCCGGGGGTGACCGTCTGGGTGAGCGGGCTGCTCGTGCTCCCGCCGTAGGTGCCGTCGCCCGAATAGATCGCCACGATCGTGTGATCGCCGGTGGTCAGCGTGCCGGTGCTGGATGAGGTCGCGGTGCCGGTCAGACCGGTCCCGTTGCTCACCGCAACCGGCGTGTCCAGATTGACCCCATCCACTTTGAACTGGACGGCGCCGGTCGGATTCGTGGTACCGGTCCCGGAGTCAATCGTGGCGGTGAAGGTCACGCCCTGGCCGAGAATCGAGGGGTTGAGCGAGGACGCCAGCGTGGTGGAGGTGGCTGTCGGATCAGGGAGGAGGCTCAACGAGATGGAGCGGATCTGGGTGCCGTTGGGATCGTTGGGTCCGTCTCCCCGGCCGAAGCCGACGACGTTATAGGTGCTGACGTTGGCAGCCCACAATCCCTTCGTATCGCCGTTGACGGACAGCGTCGCCGTCGCCGTCGCGAGGCCGCTGGTCGTATCCAGCAGGATCGATATGGTATTGATCCCGTCCGGACCAGCGGTGTAGGTGTACGGCGCCGAGGCCCAGGTATTCGCCATGAAGTTACCGTAATCGTTCACTTGGCCGATGTTCGCCGCCGTGTGAACATTCACGTTTTGTTGGAACCAATCGTAACTGCCAATTCCTGAACTTTGTTTTCCGAAGCCGATCCGCAAAGCGTTCTGAATCGTCGGACCCGCCACTACTTCCAAGAGGTACTGCTTGCCTGCTACGGGCGTGAAGGGCAGCACCGCGTTCCACCCGCCGGTTTCCGGTTGACCCGCGGTTGTGTTGTTATGACCGCTCCCGGTGGATGCCCACGTCAGGCCCGATGGATACAAGGTCGGATCGACGAGCGGCACCGTCGAACCGTTCAACGGGGTGTTGGAGCCGCGGTTGAAATCGTCACTGAACAGCACGGTGTTCGCGGCGACCGGGGCGCTGGAGGCGAAGCCCGCGAGGGCGGCGATGGCGAGGCAGAGGTCCCGCTTGAACGGCGGGCTCGCTGACTTGATGGCAACGGGCAGGTCACCCGTTGTCCGGATCTCATTTGAATGGGTCGATTGCATTGTTGTTGTTGTTGTTTGGTGTTCGGGGGATGGTTGATGAAAGATGTTGTCGGCTCGGCCATGGCCAAGTCGCCTGGGCGTTGCACCTGGCGTGATGCGGCGGTCGGGCTGTTGTTAGGGTTGTTTGCCGGGGAATTCGCTTGGCCCCGTAAAGAAATAAACCCTACAAAATCCGCATGTTAGCATGGAATCAATTTGGTAAGATCATGATAGGGTAAAATCATGAAGAACTGGAATTGTGCTCCAGTTATCGGGAATTCTGATCTTTTCTTCCATCATTTTACCCTCCATCATTTTACCTGATTTCTGAATGATCATTTGGGGTAAACCGCCAGGTGTGCGGATGCCGGCGTGAACGGCGCGATCTCGAGGGTGTTTTCGCCGGCCTTGAGATAGCGGGTCACCTCCAGCCGGAACGGTTTGCAGATAAAGCCGCCTGCGGGTTGGCCATTGACGGTGATGGCGGCGGCCTCCTCGGGGGCGAGGGTGTCGAGTTCAAGATAGATGCGGGAGGCGCCAAGATCGACATCGGCAGGAAGGGTGCATGCACCCGCAAACGGATTCGGCTCCAACACCGGACTCGCGGTGTATGACCTGCCGGCGGCGAGGCGTTGCAATTCCTGCTGGTAGGCGGACGGGCGGCCATTCAAGACGATGGTCTCCGGGTCCTGACCCTTGAGGGTGATCGGTTTGTCCCCGGAGGTGCATTCGGCCACCAGCGTCTTGACCGTGCCCTGCGCCGGATCCCCGCCGGCCGCCAACCGCGCCACCTGAAGCGTGCGCTCGCCCGCATCGATCAGCCCTTGCAGGACCGAGCGCACATCGCGGCTGCGCTGCGCATCGCCCGGAACGCCATAGGTGGCCGTGACCACGACGAGTTTGGGCGGCGCGTCCTTGGGGGCGGGCGGCCGCGTGTCGCGCACAGCGAGATCGCGGTGCGGGCCGGTGCCGCCACCGCGCATGGGCAGGGCACGCTTGGCAGCCTGGAAGACCAACAGCACGCTTTCGGACGGCTCGAGCGTCAGGCGGATCTCGGCGACACTCCCATTGCGTTTGTATGGCAGGGCGGTAATCTCATTGCGCATGGCATCCCAGCATTCGGGTTCGCCCGGAGCGGTGGCACGCAAAACGAAATCCTTGGCCCCCTTGCCAGGATCCTGGTTGCACACCAGGAACACATCACGCCCGCTTTTCTCACGGTGGAGAACGTGCAGCCAGTTGTTAGTATCACCTTCGACAACTTCCAACACCGGCGGCACACCGGCATCTTTCGCCAAGACTTGCGAAAGCTCCGCCACGGATGGTTGCTCGGACAGCAAATACGATTTTCCCCCTTGGGCGTTCTGGTTGCAGGCGGCAGTGCCAGGCTTGGCCGCGGCGCCCCAGATGGCTTGGCTGAGGGTGACGATGTCGGCGGCGGTCTTGCCGATCGTGGCGGACTTGGTCGGCAGATAACCGTAGCCGATGACGAGGCCTCCCTGGTCGAAGAATGCCTTGGCTTTTGCCAGGGTGGCATAGGGGATGACCTCGACCGGCGGGACGATCAGCACCTGATAGCGTTCGTTATACAAAGCAAGTTCCTTGCCCTTGAGGGCCGCTTTGCCTTCAAACACTTCGAAGGGCAGCCAGTCGCAGTCATAGAGCGCGTCCTGGATGGCCGAGGTCATGTCTTCAGGCGTCACCATTTTGCCGACCTGTTTCGAGGTGCCGCTGAACAGCAGTGCAATCGGGCAGACGTGACGGCCGCCTGAGAGCATGAGGCTAAGCCGCGAGGTATAGTCGGCATAGACCTTGTAAAGCGGGTAGCGCGGTTCAAATCCGCCGTTATAGAAATAGGGTGGGCAGTCGCCGTCAAACGGCGCCCGCGGATTGAAGGAGTGGGGAATCATGAAATTGACCCCGCGCACCTGCATCTGGTCGGTCAGCCATTTCATTTGCGGGTAGGTGATGTTCTGGCCGTAGGCGCCAAACATTTCGCACATCGTGAGGTCATCCTCCTTGTTATAGACGTGGGTGATGGAGCTGGCCAGTTTCGGCGTCTGATAGATGTCGTGCCGGCGCTGGCCGGGATACAACTGCTGGCAAACCAGATCCAGCCCGCCCATGTCGCTGTATTTCTGCAGGCGCATCATGTCGCCGGCACAGTAGTCGCGGTTCACATAGAGAGAGTCGTGTTCCATGAAATGCCCCATGGATTTGACCTTGTGGTTGCGGCACCAATCCGCCATGCCGCCATACATCACGCGGCCCCAGGTTTCCGCAAACGCGTCCAAGTACTGGTAGCGGGCGGCGACGTCATCCTCACCGGCCAAGCCGAACTTGTAGGCGACGTAGGCTTGCTTCCAGTCGATGTTCCATTCCTTGAGGGTGGTGTTCAGTGCGGTGCCCCAGTCGCCCTTGGTTTCGGGTTCGTCGTAGAAGAAACCTGGAATGGTCTTGCCGAAGTCCGCTCCGAAGCGATCGAAGTGTGGCTGATAGACGGTGTTGATGAACCACTCGGTGCAATCGCGGCTGGCGCCATCAACGCTCAACTGCTGCCCGCTGTAGCTCTGGCCAAGGCCCGGTGCCTGGATATGGGTGAATTTCATGACCTTCCACTTGCCGGCGGGCGCCTGCCAGGAAAGCTTCCCGTCCTTGATGCGGTCCGCCAGATCGATGAGACTGCCGCCCTCGATTTTGCCATCGGCGTTGAGTTGGCCTGCGAGTGTGGCGATGTAACGTTCGCCGGCATAACCCTCGGCTTGGAATGGGGCCGGGCCTGACACATCGGCGGCTTCGGCGGCGAGGCGCTTGGCCGCGTAGCGAGGCGGGACTTTTCCGCCCACGCCCTGGCTGGGCCACCATTTCTCATCGAAGATCCACATTTTCAAATCGTGTTTTTTGGCGGCCTGGAGGCAGATGTCGAGATCCCGGTACCAGCCTTCGCCAAGCCAGTCATTGTGCGGCCGTGATTCCGCAGTGAAGCTGCCATTGCCGCTGGCGGCCACCTTGTCGAGGTAGCTTTCCAGCCGGTCCTTGCTTTCGTCACCGTGCAGCCAAAACAGCGGACCGGTGAGCCGCCGCGCGTCCATCGGCAGCTCGCGGAATTGTTTTTCCAAGGTGGCCGGTGAGGATTCGGCGGATCGGGCGAAGGGCATGGCGGCGATGGCCACGCCGATGATGGTCAGACTTTGAAGGGTGCGGTTCATGGGGTTGGTTTGCGGTTGGTTTGCCGGGTCGCGACATTACGCGCGGGTTGCGGGATTTCTTGCAGCTCGCGCCATTCATTGCGGATCGCGCGGTGACTCCCTGCCTTCATCATGGACTTTGTGGCCGGTCCGGAGGGCGGGCAACGGGGGGTGATTCCTGCTGTGGGTCCCGAGGGTTTGGTCGCGCACGCCGATCGCGAGCCAGAAAGTCCAATCATGGCAATTCGTCGGGCACATGGTTTTTGTCCACCCTCCTCATTTCTCCAACATTCCCCTCGACATCGCCGGCTTTCCATGATACGCGTTCTTGCCACCATGAACACCCCGTTGAAGAGTCTGTTGGTCGGTTGCGCGATGCTGGGAATGACCCCGTTGCCACAAGCGCAAGAAAGCACTCCCGAGTTCGATCCCACCGGCGAACACAATGACCTGCCAAAGCTCATCCGCGTGCAGGTCGAGTTCATCGACGTTTCCCACGAGCAACTCACCGACCTCATGTTCGGCGAGCATCCCTCCGCCAATGATGGGCAACTCCGCAAGAAGGTCGGCGAACTCGTCGCCAAGGGCCAGGCCAGCATCATCGAAACCATGCTGAGCGTCGGCAAAAGCGGCATGAAAGCCACCACCGCGTCGAACGAGGAATTCATCTACGCCACCGAATACGAACCGCCGCAACTGCCGGGGACTTTCAACGGCTCGGAGGCGAGAACCACTCCGCGCGACGCCGCCACCGGTCCCACCCCCTCCGCCTGGGAAACCCGCAACCTGGGTTCCACCCTTGAAATCGAGCCCGCCCTGAGCGACGACCAACGCATCATCGATCTGCGCTTCGTGCCGGAGCTTGTCTATCACGTCGGCGACCAGGTCTGGGCGGAATGGAAAGACGAACATGGCAGGGCCGACATCAAGATGCCGCTCTTTTATGTCATTCGCCTCAACACCGCGATCACCACCGTCGCGGGCGAGTATCTGCTGGCGGCCGCCGTGTCCCCGAAGGACAAGGACGGCTTCCCGGACTTTTCCCGCAAGGTCATGATCTTCGTGAAATGCGATGTGCTCACGGTCGGCCGCTGACCCCCACCCGCCATGCGCCTGGCTTCCGTCATCGTCGCCGCAGGGCTGGCCGCTGCCACGCTCGAGCACTCCAACGCGGTGGCATCCAACGTCCGCATCTCCGTCCAACTCATCGAAGTCCAACACCCCACGCTCACCGAGCTGATGGCGGGCAAGGCAACTTCCGGTGACAAGCTCCACAGCCAGGCCATGGCCTTGGTGCGGGGTGGCAAGGCGAAGGTGTTGGAGACCTGCATCATCACCACCTTTCCCGGCTCGAAAGCCACTATCGAATCCCTCAGGGAAGTGATCTATCCATCAGATTACGAACCATCCTGGCCTCCTGGCTATGTCCCGCCGGTTCCCGCAACGCCCAACCCCCCTTTTCGCTTGCGCCCGGAGACCCCATCCGCATGGGACACGCGCAACACCGGAGTCACCTTGGAAATCGAACCGTCTGTCACCTATGACAAAAGGGTCGATTTGCGCTTTGTGTCGGAACTCGTCGATCCGGTTGCTCTCGTCACCTGGATGGACTTTGTCGATGAATGGGGGGACGGCTCCATCCGGCGGCCCACCTTCGGCACGCTCAGAACGAACACGAGCATCACCATTGAGCTCGGCTCGTTCGAGTTGGCAGGGATCCTCACCCCAAAACCCAACGCGCCGGCCGTCTCGCGCAAGATCCTCGTCTTCGTCCGCGCGGACATTCCCCAACAACGACAACCCTGAATCATCATGAAGCGAATCCTAACATTGTCAGTGTTCCTGCTCGGGGTCATTTCCGCGACGGCCCAGGGGCCGCGAATGCGGGTGGCACGCGGCGAGGAGCCCGGGAAGTTTCTCGAACTCGACCAAGTGGAAATGAGCGTCCACCTGTTAGGGGAGGTCGCGGAGACCGTGTGTACCCTCCGCTTTCACAATGCCGGCCCGCGTGATGTCGAAGGTGAATTGGTCATGCCGCTGCCAGCGGGAGCCACCGTCTCAAGCTACGCGCTGGAGGTGAATGGCAAGCTGCGCGAGGGCGTGGCCGTGGAAAAGGCCCGCGCCCGCCTTGCCTACGAAACCATCAAACGCCAGATGATCGATCCCGGCATCGTCGAGCGCGAGGCCGGCAACACCTACCGCACCAAGGTCTATCCGATCCCGGCCCGCAGCTCCAAGCTGGTGCGCATCGGCTATGTCGAATATCTCCGCCCCACCGCCACCGGTTTCACCTATCAGTTGCCGCTGGAGTATCCGGAAAAACTCCCGCGGTTTTCCTGCAGCATCCAGGACGCCACCAGCGACGGCCTCCGCATCGTTGACGCCGCCGGTTTGACCTTCTCCGTGGCCCGCGACGGCCGCCGCACGGCCACCGTGGAAAACGCCAAGCTCGCGGGTCGGCTCGAACTGAGCCTCCCGCCACTCGCGCAACCGGAGATCCTCATCGAGGAGGGCAGCCCCCCGGCATTTTATCTCTGCGCCCGCCTGCCGGAGGTTGCGCCGCAGGCACGCCCCGCGCCTAACGAAATCCTGCTGTGCTGGGACGCGTCGGAATCCGGCCTCGACCGCGACCATGCGAAGGAGTTTGCCTTGTTGAACTCATGGTTTGCCCAGCTCCGCCAAACCAAGGTCAAACTCCGCCTGCTGCGCGATCATCCCGAGGAGGTCGGCGAATTCGTGATTCAAGACGGCAAGTGGGACAAGCTGAGACAAGCACTCGAACAAGTAATCTATGATGGCGCCACCTCGTTTGCCGGGCTCACCACTTACGAAAGCACCTGCGATCTGGCGCTGCTTGTCAGCGACGGGGTTGCCACCCTGGGCGGCGGCATCGGGCTGCTCGACAAGCCGCTCATCGTGATCCACGCCGGTGATGCCAAACCGAATCCCGACCTCGCCGCCGCCGCCGAGCGCAGTGGCGGCACCCTCATCGATCTCGATCAGGACGCCCCCGCCGTCGCCCTCGGCAAACTGCGTGCCGAGTCGCTCCGGATCATCAAGGTTGACGGCGCGAATCCTAACGAGTGCCACTGGGATTTTCCGCTCCAGCCCGGCACCCCGGTGCGCATTCACGGTCGCCTGTTAGAACGCGGCGGCGAGGCGCTCGAGATTTGTTACGGCTATGGTTCGAAAGATGTCGTCCGCCAAAAGGTACGCGTCCACGACCAGCGGCTGGCACCCGGGTTGGTCAGCCGCCTGTGGGCACAGCGCCACCTGCTCACCCTCGAACGCCAACCCGCGCCGCCCCGCGAGATCATCGACCACTGCAAGCGCTATGGGCTCGTCAGCGATTTCACCTCGTTGATTGTGTTAGAGCGCATGGAAGACTATGTGCGTTATGAAATCGAGCCGCCGGAACCCGAGTTGAAAGTGGCCTATCAAACCGCGCGGCGGGAGCAGTCGCCGACCCCGACGACCAATCGGGGTGGCTCATGGCGTGAGGTATGGAAGGATCGGCTCGCTTGGCACCAGCGCGATTTTCCGTGGCAGGAAGTGGCGCTCTTCCCGCGCCTGAAACAAGTCACCATCTGGCAGCACGCCCTCGACAAACTCTTCACCAAGGACCAGCTCGACACCGTGGCGGTGGACGCCATCCGCGCCTGGCGCACCGCGGTTCTAGCCGTCATCGAACGCAGACCCAAACTCCGCAATCCCGCCGAGTTCGCTGAGTGGACGCAACGGATCACGCAACTCGATGCCCAGGGGCATACGCTGGCCGCCACGCCCCTGCACCCGCCCGCCGCCGGCCAGCCGCTCGTCGTGTCGGTCCGCGGGTTGGCCATGAAACCCGGCATCATCACCGGTGACCCCGGCATGACCTTGCGCCAGGCCATCGCCAAAGCCGGCGGTCCTCACCGCTTCGGCAGCCTGGCCGAGGTTGCGCTCTATCGCAATGCCGGCAAGACCGTCCACAACACCCTCAGCGAACGCTACCAGGACCTCCGGCTGTTTCCCGGCGACATGATCGTCGTCGAACAACACCCATCTTCGGATAGCGACGCATTTGCGGATTCGTTTGCCGCTGGCGCCTCCCAAACCCCATCGGCCGACCAACGCAAGGAAGCGCCTATCCGCGAACAGCTCGATGTGTGGATCAATTCCAGTCTTGATGGGTTGCGGACCGACTGGCGCTCCGACGCATTCGGGGGCAATGCCGGCGAAGATGCCGCGACCGCAATCCCCCGTGCGTCGGCCCGCGCCACGGACTTAACCCCGGATCTAACCGAATTTTCCGCACGGCTCGCCGCCGGCGGCAGCCATCCCCTGGCCGCCTATCTGAAACTCAAAGGCAATCACCGCTACGCTGCGGATTTCTACATCGGGGTGGCCCGTCTTCTAACGGCATCCCGCGATCCCGCGGCGGCCCGCCGTGTGCTCTCCAATCTCATCGAACAAAGCCCTGACAACCCGGCCGCCATCCGCGCCTGTGCCTATTGGCTCGCGGAGTTCGGCCAATTCACCGCGGCGGAAGACTGTCTCACGCTCATCCCGGCATGGGCGACCGAGGATTTTCCGATCACCCTTGATCTGGCCTCCATCCGTGCGGCCAAGGGCGACCTGCAAGGTGCCATCGCGGCGCTGGAGGAGTTCATGACTGCGCAACGGCCACCGCGCCATCCCCGGCAAGCCGCCATCGCCAGAACTGACCTCAACGGCCTGCTCGCCCGCGAGGCTGCCAACGCCGCCGGCAGGGCAGCTCGGCATGAAGGCGAGATCGATCCCTTCGCCGCCGTCCAACCAAGCGACCTCACGAATCTCGATGCGGACATTCGCCTGGTGCTTTATGGCAACCAAGCAGAGGCAATGCCGACATTGATGGTGACAGAACCCACGGCACACTTTTGTGCCTATTTCCTCAACAGCCCTTCCGGCGGACACATCACCACCGCCCCCGGCGTGGCGGAATACATGATCCGCCGTGCCGTGCCGGGACTTTACCGGGTCACCTGCACTCCAGCCGGCCCCACCACCATCCGCGCCATCCTCTACACCAACTGGGGCCGCAAGAACCAGACCACCAAAACCATCACCCTCCTGCTGGATGGCAAGCAACCGGTTGAGATCACCAGCTTTGGCCATGCCTTCAGCACGCCGTAGGGAACCCGGCCGAGACGGCCGATGCTGTCCGTTGGGTCGCTGCGGCAAAGGACAGGAAGCATGGCGGCGGGCAGCATGCCCGTAACATGTCCGGGCAAGCGTCACAGTTCCTGATCCAGGCGGAAAATGAGTTGGCATTTTTTGGCGTTTCAGACGAATTCGTGAATCATCCGCGCATGGGTTTTCGGGTGGCAGCAGTGCCGATGCGGTGTCATGTCTTGCTCTTACTTGATCATTGAATGTTGGAAGTTGAATGTTGAATGTTGAAATCTTCGGCGTGAAGCATGGTGTACCCGCAGCTCTCCCGGTTTAGCCAAAGCGGTGTGGCGGGCTGCGCCCTTCCCACCGCACTCTAGACTTTGGCTCGCGCCTGGGCAGGTGACGGTATGGAGTGCGGTGGGAAGCGCAGCGCCACACCGCTGTGGCTAAATCCCGGCGCTCGCTGCGGCCCAAACATCTTCCGGGTCGTCACCAGGATTCGGCGTTCCCGTTCTCAGCATCAGAACCCGGTGGGCGGGTGTGGCA
>JAPLUI010000466.1 GCA_026397725.1 Verrucomicrobiota bacterium
ACGCTGGTTACTACTCAGGTATGGCAGAATCATTTATGGCAGAATCATTTCAGAATTGGGAAAAGTCATTGGATCAACCCCTGTCTGTGCGCATCCGCACGCAGACAGGCCGACCAGTGATGAATCCCCCTCAAGACTCTTGAAAAATGATTCTGCCATAAATGATTCTGCCATACCTGAGTAGTAACCAGCTTTTCAGCATTTCAGCATTTGCCCTGATGAACACCCGCCCCTCTTATCCGCGTCATCCGCGTAATCCGCGGTTAGAAATTCTTCTTCTTCATTTCAGCTTTTCAGCTTTTCAGCTTTTTCCCCACGAACTTCCCGCTTGACCCGCCTGCGGAAATCCCCCAACATCCGTCCACATCCTGCCACAAGATCATGATCCCGCTCTCCCGTTTGCGCAGTCGGCGCTCGTTTTTCCCTGCGTTTCTCGCCCTCCTCCCGGCCTTGGCCGGGCCGCTGGCGGCGGGCATCCTCACCGGTCCGGTCATCAACCCCGGCACCGGCCACAGCTACTACCTCCTCACCCAGAACACCTGGAGCGCGTCCGAAGCGGAGGCGGTCACGCTCGGCGGGCATCTGGTCACCATCAACGATTCGGCGGAAAACGACTGGGTACACAACACCTTCAGCCTCTTCGGCGGCAGTGCGAAGACGCTGTGGATCGGGCTGCACGACAGCGCCACGGAAGGGACTTTTGCCTGGACCAGCGGGCAGGCGGCGGCGTTCCAGAATTGGGCGGCGGGCGAGCCGTCGGCTGGCAGTGCCGGCGAGGATTACGTGCATCTTTACGAGCACGAGCAACACACCTTTCGATTTTCTCCTTGAATTTCGACAGCGTGCAATTACGTTCATGGGTATGCGAACCACACTTGTGTTGAAAGATGAGTTGATTGCCGAAGCCAAGAAACGAGCGGTGGAACGGAAATCCAATGTGAGTGAGATCGTGAATGAAGCGCTGATCGCCGCGTTTAGGGCGTCACCGAATGCCGGAAACCAAGTGCTGTTCCAAATGCCCTGTTATCGCCCTGCATCCGGCCAGTTGGTGAAAACCTCGCCAGCAGAATTTGATGCACTTTTGGTGGCCGAGCAAATGGAGCCCTATCAGTCATGATTTTGTTCGATGTGAATGTGCTGATTTATGCGCACCGGGAGGATCAGGTGGATCACCACTTTTTTCGTCAAAAAGTGGAGGCAGTGGTGCGGCAGGAATTCCCATTTGGCATGTCCCCGCTGGTGGCCGCCGGCTTCGTTCGCATTGTGACCCATCCCAGATTCCCCAACGGCCCCACTCCGCTCGCACAGGCCTTGGCCGTGGTGGACAGCCTGATGCAAAGTCCCAACGCGCATTGGATTGCTCCCGGCAACCGTCACTGGGAGCTGTTGGCAACCTTGTGCCGCGCGACGCTTGCCACCGGAAAGTCGGTCGCCGATGCCCAACATGCGGCCATTGCCGTTGAACATGCCTGTACGTGGGTGTCACGGGATCGGGATTTTTTCAAGTTTGTGGCGGAGGGCTTGCGCTTTGAATGGTGGTCGCCGGAAGTCGGATGATGCGCCAGGGGCTGGCTGCCGGTCGCATTCAGCAAGAATCCCCCTTGCGCAAAAACGAGCTGGCCAATGGCTGCAGAAACACCCCCAACGGCTTGCCAAGCTCCAACCCCCCATCCGGAATCTGGTCCCCGTTCAAGCATAGCAGAACCATTCACACTTCCGCGTCATCTTCCCCCATCCGCGCCATCCGCGTAATCCGCGGTCACTTCCCCTCTGCCTCTGCTCTTCCTTTCAGCATTTCAGCGTTTCAGCGTTTCAGCGTTTCAGCATTTTCCCTCCCTCTCTCGCCAATGATTCTGCCATCAATGATTCTGTCGCATCCGTTCAAGACTGGCAGAACCATTTGGGGAAAGCACATCAATGTCTAACTCCTCTCTCATTTTCCTTTCCCTCATCTTCCTGCCTTCCCATCCTTCATCTCTTCCACGGACAACCGACAACTCTTCTCCACCGCCCCCGCCCAGGAAAAATCAGCCCATAAAAATCAGCGCAACAACTTCTTGACCTTGGCAAAAACCAGACTACTTTCGGCCTGTGGCACTCATTGAAGAATCATCTCCCGCAACCCGCCGCGCGGCACTCTTTCGCAGTGGCCGCGATCAGGTTCTGCGCATCCCGCAAGGCTTCGAGTTGCCAGGAAACGAGGTGATTCTTCACCGCGAGGGCACTCGCATCGTCATCGAACCGATCCCCGGCAAACCAAGTCTGCTGGCCGTGGTGGCAAGCATGCAGCCATGGACGGAAAGCTTCCCGGAGGTGAACTCAGGAGTGCTGCCATTGGATGACATAGCTCTTTGATCGGTCATGGCTGGAACCACGGATGATCTCAGGTTTCTGCTAGATGCTAACATTCACGGATAACATCAGCGAATTTTCCAGGGTTCCAAACCTTCGGGTTGAAAACTGGCTGGAGTCCCGATAGTGCAGCCTCAGCCGCATTGATCCTAAATTCGGGAATAGAAACTGCGGATAACGCTGATTTTTGGAGAGTTATGAAATCTTCCTGCCTTCACCTCTTCCACCGACAACGGACAACGGACAACTCTTGACCCCCGCCCCCGCCAGATAATCAACCCTCCCGCCCGAAAAATCAGCCCCGAAAAATCAGCTTGCCAATGGCTGTGAAAACACTACCAAGAGGGTCGTCACACCCCTAACATCCAATCCGGCGTCTGGTCTCCGTCCAAGCATGGCAGCATCATTCACCCTACCTCTTCTCTCCCCTCATCCGCCCCATCCGCGTAATCCGCGTAATCCGCGGTCAAATCACCTCTGCACTCTTCCGTTCAGCGTTTCAGCATTTCAGCCTTTCAGCGTTTCAGCTTTTTCCCTCCCTCCCTCTCTCCCATGATTCTGCCATCAATGATTCTGCCTCACTCTTCTCTACCTCATCCGCGCCATCCGCGCAATCCGCGGTTAGAAATTCTTCCTCTTCCTCTTCACTTCAGCGTTTCAGTATTTGTTACTACTCAGGTTCCAAAGAATTCATGGCAGAATCATTGATGGCAGAATCATTTTTCAAGAGTCTTGAGGGGGATTCATCACGGGTCGGCCTGTCTGCGTGCGGATGCGCACAGACAGGGGTTGAACCAATGACTTTTTCCAATTCTGAAATGATTCTGCCATAAATGATTCTGCCATACCTGAGTAGTAACCAGTTTTTCAGCGTTTCAGCATTTACCCTGATGAACACCCGCCCCTCTTATCCGTCTTATCCGCGTAATCAGCGGTTAGAAATTCTTCCTCTTCCTCTTCATTTCAGCTTTTCAGCTTTTCAGCTTTTTCCCCACGAACTTCCCGCTTGACCCGCCTGCGGAAATCCCCCAACATCCTTCCACATCCTGCCACAAGATCATGATCTCGCTCTTCCGTTTGCTCAGTCGGCGCTCGTTTTTCCCCGCGCTTTTCGCCCTTCTCCCGGCATTGGCCGGCCCGCTGGCGGCGGGCATCCTCACGGGTCCGGTCATCAACCCCGGCACCGGCCACAGCTACTACCTCCTCACCCAGAACACCTGGAGCGCGTCAGAGGCGGAGGCGGTCACGCTCGGCGGACATCTGGTCACCATCAACGACCCGGCGGAAAACGAGTGGGTACTCAACACGTTCAGCCGCTTCGGCGGCAGCGCGAAGGCGCTGTGGATCGGTCTCTCCGACAGCGCCACGGAAGGCACGTTTGCCTGGGCCAGCGGGCAGTCGGCGGCTTTCAGGAATTGGGCGACGGGCGAGCCTTCGGCGGGCAGTGCCGGCGAGGATTACGTGCATCTTTACGAGCTGGACCGGGGCACGATCTTGGCCGGGAAATGGAATGTCCACACCGACCAGACCACCGAATCCGGCGTGCCGCTCCACGGCGTGGTGGAACTGCCGCTGGTGGTCGCCAACGTCCGCGCGGCCCAGCGGGCGGGGACGAATCTGGTGGACATCGACTACGATGTGACCGGCACCACCAAGCCGGTGCTGGTGACCCTGGAGGTCTCCGGCGACAATGGCGCCACCTTCACCGTCCCGGCCACCAGCCTGAGCGGCGCGGTCGGCCGCGACATCACTCCCGGCACCAACCTCCGCCTCACCTGGGACGCCGGGGCGGACTGGGCCGGGCACACCGCCGCCCAGGCCCGCTTCAAGATCAGCGCCGACGACAACCCCGTGCCCCCCGGCTTCGCGCTGATTCCGGCGGGGCCGTTCCAGATGGGCGACCAGTCGAGCCCGCTGGTGGGCTGGAGCGCTGAACTTCCGGTACACACGGTGCAAGTGAGTGCGTTCTACATGGGAAAATACGAGGTGACGAAGGAGGAGTGGGATGCGGTGCGCACCTGGGGGCTGGCCAATGGTTACACGGATCTGGCGGCGGGGAATGGTGGCTATGCCTCGAAAGGAGCGAATCATCCGGTTCACTCGATCACCTGGTATGACATGGTGAAATGGTGCAATGCGCGGAGCCAGAAGGAGGGGCTCACGCCGTGCTACACCGTTTCCGGTGCCACCTACAAGACCGGCAGTAGTGCGCCGGTGTGCAATTGGAGTGCCAACGGCTACCGGTTGCCGACCGAGGCCGAGTGGGAGAAGGCGGCGCGGGGCGGGGTGGTCGGGAAGAACTTCCCCTGGGGCACGGACACGATCACCCATAGCCAGGCGAATTATGAAAGCTCTTCATCCTACGCCTACGACGTGAGCCCGACGCGGGGCTCTCACCCGACCTATGCGGTCGGAGGCTATCCCTACAGTTCGCCGGTCGGTAGTTTTGCGCCGAACGGGTATGGGTTGTATGACATGGCGGGGAACATGTGGGAGTGGTGTTGGGATTGGTATGGGTCTTACGCTGCGGGTTCACAGGCTGATCCGCGCGGTGCTGCTACCGGCTCCTACCGCGTCATCCGTGGCGGAAGCTGGAGCATCAACGCGATCATCGCACGCTGCGCGAGCCGCAACTACGACTACCCATCCAACGCCAGCAACAACAACGGTTTCCGCCTGGCCCGAGGTCAGCCTTAACAGCAAGCAAGGAACGGAGGAACGATGAAGCCAGCAAGTACACAGAGTCGGGCAAGGGGAGGGGCGAGGGACGAAGCCCCGGAGTGCCCGACGGGCTGCCAGGAGAAAATGCCGAATGCCGAATGACGAAAAGAACACCGGGGTCAAGGGGCAGCGCCCCTTGCCGCGAAATTTTTCCAAAAACAGGACTGTTTGAATCATGCAATTGAAAGTCTTTGCGATTGACGCCCACGGCGGCGAGGAGGCCGGGGAGGAACTGAACCAGTTTCTCCGCGGGCACCGGGTGCTGGGCGTGAAGCGGCGCTTGGTGGAGCACGGCAGCAATGCGTATTGGACGTTTTGCGTGGAGTACCTGGAACGCGGCGGAACTCCTGGCGGACCCGGCGGGCCGGATCGGCTGCGGCGCGGGGTGGATTACAGGGAACTGCTGAGCGAAGGGGACTTCGCGGTGTTTGCCAAGTTGCGGGACTTGCGCAAGGCGATGGCGGAGCAGGAAGGGGTGCCGCCGTATGCGGTGTTCACCAACGAACAACTCGCCGCGATGGTCACGGGCCGGACGGCGACCCGGGCGGCGCTGGCGCAGATCGATGGCGTGGGTGTCGCGCGCCTGGAGAAGTACGCAACGGCCTTTACCGAACTGCTGAAGAGCGCCCTGGCGGCACTGCCTGCCACCCCGGCAGCGGCCGCCCAAGGAAAGGAGGCAGGACCATGAAACGCGCGGGGAATTTGCTCGGCAGGATCACCGCCCCGGAGAACCTCCGGCTGGCGTTTTGGAAGGCGGCCAAGGGGAAGTGGTCGCGCCCCGCCACGCGGGAATTTTCCCGGCGGTTGGAGGCGGAGGTCGCCCGCCTGGCCAGTGGCTTGGCGGACGGCAGCTTCCCCTTCGGGGCCTACCGGAGCTTCCGGGTGTTTGATCCCAAGGAACGGTGGATTCATGCGGCGGCTTTCCCGGAGCGGGTGGCCCACCACGCGATCATGAACCTCTGCGAACCGGTCTTCGAGCGGGCGGCGGTGTTCGATAGTTTCGCCTGCCGCAAAGGCAAAGGACAGGTCGCGGCGGGCGAACGGGCACGCCGCCATGCACGCTGGTTCCCGTGGTTTCTCAAAATGGACGTGCGGAAGTATTTCGACAGCATCCCGCACGCCCGCTTGCTGGACCTGCTGGAGCGCTTGTTCAAGGATCCGGCTTTGTTAGATCTATTCCGGAAAATCGTGGGATCCTACGAGACGCATCCGGGCCATGGCCTGCCCATCGGCAGCCTTACCAGCCAATACTTCGCCAATCATTTTCTCACCGGACTGGACCGCTTTGCCCGCGAAACACTGCGTGCGCCCGGCTATGTGCGGTATATGGACGACTTCGCCCTGTGGCACCCGGACAAGGGCTTTCTCAAGGAGGCGCGGGACCGGATCATCGATTGGCTGGCCGCCGAACGCGGACTGGTGGTGAAACCCGAACCGCTGCTCAACCGCACGGAGCGCGGCATGGATTTCCTCGGCTTGCGGATTTTCCCAAACACGGTTAGGCTCAATCATCGCAGCAAGATCCGGTTTCTGCGCCGCCTGCGGGCTCTCGAAGGAATGGAGTCCGCCGGACTCATCAGCGAAGCCGAATTGCAATGCCGCGCCACCTGCCTGGTGGCCTTTACCCGGCACGCCGATACGCTCGCCTTCCGGCGTGACGCGCTTTTCCCCAAAGACAAAGATCCGGACGGCGGCCACACGGCTCCAACCGCGTCATCCGTGGCGGAAGCTGGAACAACAACGCGAACAACGCACGCTGCGCGAACCGCAACAACAACAACCCGACCAACGCCAACAACAACAACGGATTCCGCCTGGCCCGAGTTCAACCCTGCCCGCGAGTGCCGCAGGCCCGAGGCTGACCCGGCCACCGTCCCGCCCGCGCCGCCCCCTGCGGCGTGGCAAAGAGAAAGCGCCCGCCCGGTGCTGGTAGCTGCGGTGGAGGCCGCCGCGAACGCTCCGGGCGGGCCAGGGGCATCTCATTCGCCACGACGCTCACAGAGCGCCGCTACAATGCGGCCCATGCGCGGCCTTGTAGCGGCGGTCTGTGACCGTCGCTGACTCCTTTCCAACGGGTGCGAGCGGGACGGCGGCTGCTTCAGTCCCATGCTCATGGCGGCACCATCCGGTGCCGGTGGTCTGAGCTGCGGGCAGGGCGGAAGCCCATGTTGTTGTTGGAGTTGTCCGGGTTGTTGTTGCGGTTCGCGACGCGGCACTCCATGAGTGTCGATGCCAATGAACCGCCGCTTCGTCATCGGCCACGCCTGGGCACGACGGTCACAGACCGCCGCTACAAGGCCGCGCATGGGCCGCATTGTAGCGGCGCTCTGTGAGCGTCGTGGCGAATGAGATGCCCCTGGCCCGCCCGGAGCGTTCGCGGCGGCC
>JAPLUI010000512.1 GCA_026397725.1 Verrucomicrobiota bacterium
AACATTTGCTGGGACGCCATCAAGCTGGATCCGGCCACCGCCAAGATCTGGGCACCCCGCTACAAGGACCTGATGCAAATCGCCGTCAAACGCGGGAAAGTTGCCAGCGCGATGATGTTGGGCAACCTCTATGGAGACATGCTGCAGGGTGGCAAAGGCGCAGAGGATTTCAAGATGGCCAATCAAGCGCTCCTTGACGCGCTGGCCGAATATAGAGAGGATCCATCATACGATTTTCTCCAGGTTGCAGTTGATTCATATCCAATCTGCTTCCGCGACGAACTTCTGGGCAATACCAATACCAGCGATCCGCAATTTTCGAAACTCCAGGCAACACTCGCAGCCCACGGAGTGACAATTCCGCGGCCCACCCGCGAGACGCCGCATGACCTCTGCTTCCCGACCGGCGCCGCACCGCAGTGACACCAACCGAGGGATCGGTTAAAGCGGAGCAAACATAAGTACCCATGGCCACAGCGGCGCCACCTGTTAGTCATGAGGTGGCGTCGAGACGGCGGAATCACGGCCTGCGGCGTGAGGCCGCAGGCACACCGCTTCAGCGCTGGCGCAGGATGAGGATGGCGGGAAGGGCGCAGCCCGCCACCCCGCTGTGGCTAAACCGTTAGAGCCGCGGGGTTCCCATGAGGCACGGTCCGTCTCGCGGCGGGCACGCCTCCGGGAACCGGGATGCCGGGATCCTGGCGACGGACCGGACGATGGTCAGCCGCAGTAAGCGCCGGGACTTAGCCACAGCGAGATGGCGCTGCGCTTCCCACCGCACTCCATACCTTCACCTGAAGTCTGGAGTGCGGTGGGAAGGGCGCAGCCCGCCACCCCGCTATGGCTAGACCGTTAGAGCTGCGGGGTTCCCATGAGGCACGCCGAAGATTTCAACATTCAACATTCAACTTCCAACTTCCAATGATCAAGTAAGACAAAGAATTGTCACAGCCGTGTCCATACTTACTCACCAGTCCTTGGCTTGGACGCGGATTTTCATCCGCCAATCGGCCCGCGCAAGAGGGCCGTTCCTGCTGCGCCTCGGCGCAAGCAACGGAGCGCCGGCTTCAACCGGCGAGCCAAGGATGATGGGCGCCCCGCCCGCATGCGCCAATGGCCTATTCGCTGCACCTACGAAGGCCAGGCAAACCCGCGCTCCATGCAGACTCGCCGGCTGAAGCCAGCGCTCCGCACCACCACTCCAACATTCAACTTCCAACATTCAATGATCAAGTAAGAGCAAGACATGACCCTGCATCGGCACTGCTGCCACCCGACAACCCATGCGCGGATGATTCACGAATTCGTCTGAAACGCCAACCAGTGCCAACTCATTTTCCGCCGGGATCAGGCACTGTGGATCGTTGGCTTCGTCGGTATTGACGACTGTGGTCTGGAGTATTTTGCCATCGTGCCAGCGGAGATCCACCACCTTGGCGTCGCTCACGACGTGTTCATTGGTTAGAATCCGGCCATCCGATGAAATCAGGAAGCCGGAACCCATTGAGCCGTATTTGGTGCAGTCGAACGCGTTAGGCGGCGGCCCGGTGCCCGGAAGTTGCGGATTTCCTCGAACCAACTCCTGGACAAGCATTTTCGGATCCTGCTTGTGGTCTTTGATCCATTGGCTCAGGACGGGATCGCGCTCAAAGCGCCAGATCAGGCGCTTGATGAGGTATTCCTCGCATGCCTCCTTGGTCTTGGGGTCATTGGAGGCATCCCCGTCGCCTGACAAATCCACCAATTCCCTCAGGCTGATATTCAAAGCGCTGATGAAGGCTTTGGCCGCGTTGCTGTCGCTGCTGAAGAATCGTTCTGCATAGGAGTTGCGCACGGACTCGTATTCCGCCCGCTTCTTGGCCTGCTCTATCTGTTGGGCGAGGGGATTCTGAAGCCACTCCTCTTGCTTGCGTTCGACCTCCTCTCGCTCTCGTTTGGCCTCCGCCTTATCTTTTTCGGCCAAGCTGTCTTGGATCTTCTTGAGTTCAGGATTCACCCTGGTGATTTCCGCAGCAGCTTCGTGTTTGGCGATTTCCTCGGCGCTCGGTTTGTCGGAGGGCGGTCTTGGTTTGGGCTTCGACTGGCCGCCTCCCAAGGCAATCCAGATGGCAACGATCACGAGCAAAGCGCCGGCAACCGCCAGACCGATGAAACGCAGTTTGTCGTTGGAAGCGTCGTTGGGGTTTGAAGGCGGTTCGAAGCGGGGACGGGCGGGGGCCTGCGGGTGAACAAGCGGCCCTGGACGGGCTTGCGGCGGACGCGTGCGGGCCAGTGGCGTGCTCGGTTTCGCCAGGTGCGGCGCAGCAGCGGGTACGGCCCGCGCCTTGACCACGGGCAATCCCGGTAGGCTGGCTTTCTCGCCATTGGGCGGGGCGACCAGCGGGGGGAGGCCCTCCGCGCCGATCCCGAAGATGTCGATGGGTTCGTCGCGGCCCTTCATCAGATAGGGCCCGTGGGCCAGCCAGCGCCGCAGCGCCAGGGTCTTGCCGCCGATCAGCGGATGTTCCCCGATGAAGTGCCGCTTCTTTAACGAACCGCAGCGGCCGGGTCAACCTCAAGAAACAACCATGGAGCGGGGGCTGAAAAATAGTTTCGGAAAATTTCGCAAGTTGCCGGCGCCCGGCTGTCATCTCCCTTGGAAACCAAACCACCATCATGAAAGCAGCATCCATCAACACCACCTTTTCCCGCCTCGCCCTGCTCGCCATTGCCGCCTGCGGCTTGGTCAGTTGCGCCACTGTCGAGCATCCCCTGACCCGCCATGACATGGACGGGGACGGTGCCATCTCCCACTCCGAATACCAACAGCAACACCTGCAATACAACCTCGCCAGCCGCCAACGGGCCGATGAATACAGCCGCGCCCGCCTGGCCACCGCCTTGGCCAGGCCAACCGCGTCGTCAACATCCTGGGCAATTTCGGGAGATGAGGATGCATCTCCGCTAACCTAACCCGCAACCCCGATGAACTTTCCAACCAAAACTCGGATCATCCGCCACCATGAAACGGCCCTTCGCCTGTTGATGCCCTGCGCAGCGGTGGTCATCACCTTTGCCCTTCCGCTGCCGGTCGCAGCAGAGGAGGGCAAGCAGCCGGTCGCCCTCGATCCGCCGACTGTACCGGTGGTGGCGGAGTTTGTCTTCGAGGAGAAGTGCGAAAAAATCCTCGAAGGCAAAAGCGGTGCCAACCGGCGGGGTGACCTTGGTGAAATCCGGGCTGCCGACCGGCTCGGAGAGATGGCCGTGGCGGCACGGTTCTATCAGAACGGCACCTACACGGACGGGGCGTTCAACCACAATCTGTTCCCGGTCGCGCAGGGCCTCGTGCGACGATCAACCGATGAAGAAGGCTGGCCGGCCTATCGGCTGCTCCCACCGCAGCATTTGGCCACGAAGTTCCTCGGCTCTCGCCACATGGTCTGCTTCCGCTTCGACCAGCGCGTGCCACACATCGTCTATGAACTCGACAACGGGCGTCTGCGCAAGCTTCTGGAAGTGTCCGCTCAACGGATGCCACAGGATGGATTCACGGCGCTGCCGGAACTGCTCGCCAGTGAGGTGAAGCGGTCCTGGACGCTGGTATTCGTGCCAGCATCCACCGCCGTGCGGCAGTTCACTCCGGTTTCCGCAGATGCGGAAGGCGGCATCGTATTGGAGACCGCGGAGGCACGCATCAGACAATACAATTTCCGCATCAAGGGCGTCCCATTTGACACTGCAACGGGATTCCCCCATGGCCCGGCTTCACACCCTAACATATACGGTGAGGCCCGCAGGTTCTTCTCCTTCGTCCATCCGACCAAGGGCCTCGGCACCATCTGGCAGGATCCGCAAGACCAGTCGATCCAACTTTCGTGGTTCAGTCCTGACTTCAAGTCGCCAACACAGGTCCGGTTGCAGGGCGAGGCTCGGGAAGCGCTCACCGCGGCGGCGTGCGATGCCGCAGGAATGATCTACTATTTCACCGTCGAGCGGGGCAGTGGCAGCACTCCGCGCAGGGCTTCGCTCAGTAAGGCGGATGCCACCGGGCGTCTGCTCGTCAAGAAGCGGCTCGACACCTCGGCAAAGGGGCTGGACATCCGCGCCTTCGACCGCAATTCCGGCTGCATGACGGTGGCGGGCGGGCGGCTCGGCTTGATCTTCAGCCGCAGCATGTTCAACGGCCATCAGGGCGCGATCGGATTGGTCTATGGCACCGCAGGCCTTGACCTGCTCAAACACCACGGGCAGACCTCCGGCCACTCGTTTGACAGCGTCATCCAAGTCGACCGCAGAGGGAATTTCCTCGCCATGGATCTCGGCGACAACTACCCGCGCGGTCTCCACTTGCATCGCTTCGATGCCAGCCAACGACAATCGCAGGTCATCTACACCTTCAAGACCCGCCACGCGGACCAGCCGAAGCGTGTCGGCGCCCGGACCACCCCACGCTACGACGAGATCAGTGGCCAGGGGCGGACCTTCTACCGTTGGTCGAATGATAACTCCACCTACACCGAGTTGGGAGGAATCGCCGAATGTGATGGCGGGATCGCAGTCGTCTTTGCCGGCGAGGTCTCGCCCGCCGGACGGGCACTGGACAACAGCCTGATCACCAGCAGCCACGCCGACCCCAGAAACCTTGGCATGGTGCTTGTGAACCATGACTTTGAAAACGTTCCGCAGGTCAAAGGCAGGCTGATCCCGCCGGGGATGATTCTGTCGGAGGGCAAGTCGGAGAGCGGCGGCTTCTACGATTTCGGCGGCGGGTGGCGGCCACAGAACAACGAGGGCGTCGTCTGGCTCACCGATTACCGCGACCGCGCTGCCGAGAATGCCAGCCGGGTGAAACTCGCGAGGCTGGCAGACAATTCCCTGCTCGTCCTCTGGGAAGTCTGGACCCCGGACCGCTATGTGGCAACGCGCATGATGCGGATCGATCACGCCGGCAAGAAATTGAGCGGCATCATCGATCTCGGTAGCACGCTCCGCCTCGGCCGCCGCGAAGATCCGCTGGTCGTTGGCAATCGGGTCTATCTCGTGTCCGGCAATGCCCCGGCAAAACAGCTCCAGCTTCATGTGATCGATTGGAAGAGTTTGTCTAACGCCACACCGCCTGGTGCGAAGGTGGCTCTGGAAAAGCCGTGAGCCAGCCAACTCGCCAACGACACTTGCTAGAACCAAGAACCTGGAGCCATGCCCGAGAACCGCCAGAATTCAGTGACTGGAATCGCCGTGTTGAAATCCGCATTCCTGCTAGGAGACCCAAGGATTTACGCTGCAGGCCCGAACATATCACTCTTGGTTGCGCGGCAGGAGTTTGACGTCAACTCCTTCGCGCACGGTGGACCATGGCTGTTGGGCGAGATCTATTTTCAACTCGCCAATCCGCGCGGCAGGTCGGCAATCTCAGGGGTGAAAACTTTTTCGGAAGATTCCGCAAGTTGCCGCATTCCGGCAGTCATCCCTGTGGAAACCAATCCACCCCATGAAAATCATCGCCACCACCACCTGCTGGTCAGAGGCGCATCGCTTGATCAAACCACAGGATCCTACCAGCTCCATGCAAACCAGCCGCCCTCATCCACTGGGCCGACACCGGCATCGCCTTCATCGGCGACGGTCTCGAAATGTTCTGCGCCGTCGAACGCAACCAAGCCATGGCCTACTTCAGGGCTGCGGTGGACTGAGCACCAGCAAGTGATCAAGCGGCATGCCGAGGCGCCGGTCACCACGTTTTCATTGCCCTAACGGATATATCCACCGACTCTCTCTCTGCGCGAGCCAATTCCTCAAACCCTGCCATGAATTCTTCCCCCTTACCCGCCATCCTCTCAAGCACCCGCCTCCACACCGCGGTTGCCATAGGCCGAACTCACGGTGCCACTCCATGGAAATTGTTGAAATGGCAAACACGCTTGGTCAACCAGGGTCTAGCGGGCTGCGCTTGGATCATGTTCGGCACTGCGTCATCCTCCGCGCTGGAGGGCGTGTATGTCGGACAAATGAAAGGTTGTCCGACCCGGCAGATGGGTGCCACGCCAATCTCCGGGATCTCCGCAGTTGCGGTCGGAGGCGGGCACATGGTCGCTCTCAAATTTGACGGAACGGTGGCGGCGTGGGGTTACAATGCATATGGTCAGACGATGGTGCCCGTGGGGTTGGCCGGAGTCACAGCGATTGCCGCCGGGGGCTCTCACACGGTGGCGCTCAAACAGGACGGCACGGTGGTGGCTTGGGGTTCCAACTACTACTACGGCCAAGCGACGGTTCCCGCCGGGTTGGCCGGAGTCACGGCGATTGCTGCCGGGGACTCTCACACCGTGGCGCTGAAGCAGAACGGCACGGTGGTCGCCTGGGGCTCCAACACCCATGGCCAGACGACGATTCCCGCCGGGCTGACTGGGGTAAAGGCCATCGCCGCCGGCGAGCAACTCACGATGGCACTCAAAACCGACGGCACGGTGGTGGCTTGGGGCTCCACTCAATACGGGCAAACGCTCTTTCCCGCCGGGTTGGCCGGGGTCATTGCCATTGCCGCAGGGGAGCGGCACGCGGCGGCGGTGAAGAGCGATGGCACGGTGGTAGCCTGGGGCGACAACTACTACGGCGAGACGGAGATTCCCTCAGGCCTTGCGGGAGTTACGGCCATTGCCATCGGAGGGGTCAACACGCTGGCCTGCAAGCGGGACGGCACGGTGGTGGCTTGGGGTTTGCTGAATACCGTCCCCGCCGGACTGTTCGGGGTTACCGCCATTGCCGCCGGAAGGGTTGGGTTCGTTGCCATCCAGGCCGATGGGGCCGTGGTGCCGTTGGGCGGCACTGCGATTCCCTTCACTCTCAATTGGATCTCCGAGGTCGCCATCGGCAGTGAGCATGCGGTGGCATTGAGGGAAAATGGCACGGTGGTGGCTTGGGGATCCAACCACTATGGTCAATCGGCGGTTCCGACCGGGCTGGCCGGGGTGAAAGCCATCGCCGCCGGAGGCAATCACACCGTGGCATTGAGGGAGGATGGCACGGTGGTGGCTTGGGGCGGCAACGATTACGGCCAGGCGACGGTTCCGGCCGGGCTGGTTGGGGTGACGGCCATCGCTGCCGGATATTATCACACGGTGGCTCTGAAGCAGGATGGTACGGTGGACGGCTTGGGTACGACAGTTCCCGCCGGGCTGTCCGGGGTCACGGCCATCGCTGTCGGACACTACCAAACGGTGGCCCTGAAGCAGGACGGCACGGTGGTCGGGTGGGATTCCGGCTTCTCGGTTCCCGCCGGGCTGTCCGGGGTTACAGCCATTGCCGCCGGGTATAACTACGCCGTGGCTCTGAAGCAGGACGGCACGGTGGCCGCCTGGGGCTTGAATGATTACGGGCAAACGACGGTTCCCGCCGGGCTAACGGGGGTTAAAGCCATCGGCGCAGGTGATTCCCATTCCGTGGCGCTGAAGCTGGACGGCACGGTGGTCGCTTGGGGGAGGAATAGTTCCGGGGAAACGACGGTTCCCGCCGGGTTGACCGGAGTCATCGCCATTTCGGTTGGGCGCAGCCACACGGTGGCACGCAAGGCTGACGGAACGGTGGTTGCTTGGGGTGCCAATGATTACGGGCAAACGACGGTTCCCGCCGGGCTGCCTCGCATTTCCAAGGTTGTGGCAGCGCAGTACGGCACGTTCTATCTATACGAACTCCCGGCGATAACGGAATATACTCTCGGGGTGGGTGGACATAACGCCAGCGCCAGTCAAAGCCCGCTCAAGGCCCGCTACGCCCTTGGCGAAACTGTCAGCGTCACCGCGCTCCCGGACCCGGGGTTCACTTTCGAGGGGTGGATGGATGGGGAAAGTATCCTGCGTGGCAACCCGGTGTCCGTCATCATGACCGGCAATCTGACGCTGAGAATGCTAACCTCTCGCGGCGTCACCCCGCTTCATTCGACGCAGTCGGCCAGCGTCCCGCTGGCGGGAAGTTTGGCTGCTGAGCCCTCGCACACCAGTGTCTCCCCCTACGGAATCAAGCCTGCAGTCATCCTCACCGGCAACGCGGACAACAGCTACGACATTGCCTATCATGCGGCTGGAACCTCAACGATTCGCATCCTGAACTATGACCGCGCCGGAAATCTAACCGCGCAGCTTGAACCGGCGGCACTGGCGGGTGCCAAAAGCCTGTTGGGATTGGCGCGGATTCCCGAAGATGGCAGCTTTGCCGTCGCCTATTCGCGGGATAGCGCCCTCAATGGCAGTGGCTTCGAATACTGGATTTCACGGGTCAGCGCGACCGGTGCCGCGGTCTTCTCTACCCTGGTGTTCGGAGACCAGGACCGCAATTCCGTGAATTCCAAGGGCGATCCGGGAGGCTTCTCGTCTGGTCGATTGGTTTACCACCCTGCCATCCAGAAGCTGATTTGCTATGTGGGTCATACCATGCGGTGGAACGACGGAGTGAGGCATCAGGGTGGGTTTCTGGGATACCTGTCCCTAACGGGTTCGCTGACCACCATCCACAATTGGTATTTTAGCCACAATTTTGACCAACGGCTGCTGGTGGATGGTGGCAACTTTTTTACCCTCGCTCACGGCGATGCCTATCCGCGGGCCCTTGGATTTGGCAAGGGCGGCAGTACCCTCAGCAACTATTTTTCCATCCCGGGGGCCATCGGAGATAACACCACCTCGACCCAGACCGGCGGTTTCGTCAAATTGCCGAACGGCAACTTCGGCGTGGTCTTCAGCACCGCGATCGGCAGGAATAACTATGATGTCTGTTATACGGAACTTAGTACCTCAGGCACCACCGTGGCTACCAACTGGCTCACCAGCTACCCGGCGGGCACCTTCGCCATTTTCCCTAAAATCGCCCGATACGGCGACGGGGCGGCGATTTTCTGGGAGGAAGTATCTAACGGGAAGGTGACGGCGGTCAGGACAAGGCGGGTGGGATCCTACGGGGTCAGCAATCTGCCGCTCGGAACCCTCTCCGATCCAGCGGTTCGGTTGTCGCCATACTATGATCTGGCGTCCCTGCCGAATGGCGACATCCTCTGGGCCAGCCAACAAGGAAACCAGGCGCTGAGTGTCGTCAGGGTCGCCGCCGACCCGCTGGATGCGACGCCGCCGGTCTTGAGTCTGCCCCGCTACCTCAACGCGGCGGCCGACGGACCCGCAGGGGCGGCGGTGACATTTTCCATTGGTGCGGTGGACGCAGTGGACGGGGAGGTGACCGTCACCGCAGTGCCGGCGAGCGGCAGCCGGTTTCCGCTCGGCACAACGACGGTACAGGTATCGGCCAGCGATGCCACCGGCAATCGCAGCAGCGGCAGCTTCCAAGTGCGGGTGGTGAACCTGTCCAAGCTTCTTACGGGCGTGAAACTCGTGCCCGCGACGACGACGGCGCCAGCGCGAGTATCGGGCCACATCCAGCAAGGACCGGCAGGCGGCTTCGTGCTGCTGGAAGCCTCCTCTGACCTGGGCGTGCTCGATCCGTGGAGAACCATCGCCCCCATTCCGCTTGAGGCTGCGGGAAGCGCCTTGTTTGGCCCCCTCGCCGACCCCCGCAGCACCGGACTCCCAAGAAATTTTTTCAGGATTGCGTTGCCAGTCTCGGGAACGGTCGGCGATTACACGGCGCCGACGCTGATCCTGCCGGAGGACATCGTGGTGGGAACTAGCAATCCAGCCGGCGCGGTGGTGGACTATGTGGTGAGTGCCAGCGATCTCGTCGATGGTTCGCTCCCGGCAAAATGCAAACCCGTTAGCGGCACCCGCTTTCTGATCGGGACAACCCTCATCCGCGCCTCCGCTATCGACGCGGCGGGCAACACCGCCAACGGCAGCTTCAACGTGACGCTCGTCGATATGTCGAAGCTGTTGCGCAACATCGTGATTCATCCGGCCGGGCCACGCACTGCCGCCGGCATCTCGGGCACCGTCAACGGCGGCCCTCCGCTGGGCGTGATCCTCCTGCAAGCCTCGTCTGACCTCGGCCGGACCGATCCCTGGGAAACCATCGGGGCCGTCCCTCTTGACGCCGCCGGCCATGCCGTCTTCGGGCCACTTTCCGATCCGCATGGCACCGGTCTGACCCGCGGCTTTTTCCGCGCCGCGCTGCCCTGAGCCGCTGAAAGGCAGTCCCGGAATAGCAGACTGTTAGCCTCAACCAACGCGCAGAGCACAATTCCGGTTGGAGTGGAATGGATGAGTGGTGATCTTTGAATTGCGAAGGGAACCAGAGGAATCCGTCATTCAGTCACTGCAAAAATCAACAATCAAGAATCAAGAATCAGCACTCATCAATCGAAAGACCTGTCGCGAAGTCGGGTCATGGAAACGGATCATGGCCCATTCAAAATTCGCGACCATTCGCAGTTTCATCCCTCTGTTCGGGAAAAATCTCCGCAAGTTCGCGCCGGCCGGGAGTCGGGATAGTGGGAACGAACCCTTTCCATCCGCCATGAAAGCTCTAACATCCGCCAGCCTCGCTGCCCTCCTGACCCTCGTCATCCTGCTGCTTGCGGCCCCCCCGGGCCGGCGCCCAAGTGGACGCCACCGCCTGGACCAGCGTGGAAGGCACCACCATCTGGGCCCGCCTGGAGGGCTGGGATGGCTCCAGGGTATTGCTGGGAATCCAAGGCCAACACTATTGGGTGCCGCTGAGCCGCTTCGCGCCCAAGAGCGCGGAAAAAGCCCGCCGCTTGCTGGATCTGCCCCCCGCCACAGCCAGTGCCGCAATTGCCGGTTCCCGGCCACCGCCGCAAGACGTTCCGGCGCAGGTGCCCGCCCACCCGCAGGCCGCACTGCCGGCGCAGTCGGAGCCGTTGGAACCGACGGATGAGGGCTACGCTTCGGTACTTCCCGAGCGCGACCCCCCACCGCCCGCCGAGCGGCCTGCGGGGCACGGCGTGTCCGTGGTGGGGCGGCAGGCCATCGCCCCCGCGGGCATGCGCGTCAAGTTAAGGGCTTATTCCCTTTAACCACGGGCTTTTTCGGCTTCACGCGGCGGAGAACGAACGTGTTCCGGTCTTCCACCAGCCATTCCATCTCCTCTCCCTTCTCGATCTGCGCCGCCTCCGCCA
>JAPLUI010000510.1 GCA_026397725.1 Verrucomicrobiota bacterium
CCAGCCAATGACATCCCACCCTCGGGGGCAGTCTGGGTCGGCCGAGGCCGTCCGACCCTACCGCCCGCCTGCACGGCTTGCGCTTCCTCGCCCTGCGGTTTTTCTCGGTCTGGGGGCCGGGGCAACGGCCCGATCTGGCCCTGGAAGCGTTCCGCCGCCGGATCGAGGCGGGCCAGCCGGTCATCATCAACGGCGACGGCAGCCAGCGCCGCGACCTCACCCACGTTGCCGACGTGGCCCGCGCGGTCGAACTGGCCCTCGGGTGGCGGGGCCCCGGCGCGGTGGTCCTGAACGTCGGCACCGGCCGAAACCACTCGGTCATGGACATGCTGGCAGCCGCCACGTCTTGGGATAGCGGATCGAGGATCAAAGATCGTGGATGAAGGGTTACTACTCAGGTATGGCAGAATCATTTATGGCAGAATCATTTCAGAATTGGAAAAAGTCATTGGTTCAACCCCTGTTTGTGCGCATCCGCACGCAGACAGGCCGACCAGTGATGAATCCCCCTCAAGACTCTTGAAAAATGATTCTGCCATAAATGATTCTGCCATGAATTCTTTGGAACCTGAGTAGTAACGATGAAGGAGCGCACTCTTCATCTTCTATCCACTATCTGCCATCCTCTATCCCTTATCGGCCTAGGGCTGGCGCTTGGCTGGACCCCACGGATTTTCTTCCCGGACGGGCCGGTTTCCTGACCGCCGCAACCCCCGGGTTCCCCGCCCGAAAATCCGCCGCCGCTTTACACTTTTCGGGGTCCAACTTTACTAACTTTACACCTCGGATAGATCGAAAAAGACCATTCGGAGAACCCGCCAGAAGCGCGTGAATCCATTATGGCTGTATGGATGTAGCTCGGCGAACCCCTCGGATTTCGCCCATTTCCTAGCAGATTTCGACGTGAAAAAAGTGTAAAGCTGAAAAATCACCTTTCTCATGATTTGGATGGGGGTGGGGAGACCCGGGGACTGGGACGCTCTCGGGAATAGATTTCCTATTCACGGTCAGTGACTTACAGACCTGACAAACGAATGTTTTGTCACCATTCTATCATTGTTTTCCTGATAGAACGCGTTAGAGTCCACCGGAAAAGGCATTCAAACTCATCGAGAAACCGATGGCAGGGGTTTTCAATAATCTTCTAGTCATGACCGAACGGTTGGATATTCTACCCGGCATAGATCGTCTCCATGAATCTCGCCACTTCCTTTTTCCCCGCCCTCCGGTCCGGCCACCGGCTCTTGCAGCGACCTTCACCACCAAAGCAATTTCTTAGCATTTCAGTTTGACACACCCCGCGAACACCCCGAAGCTCATTCGCTCCCCGATCACCATGAAACAACCCATCCTCAGTCACCATGTCAGTTCCGCCCTGAAACACCTCGCCCTGGCAGCAGTCGGGGTGGCGTTCCTCGGTGCAAGCCCCACCGCGAACGCACTGCCGCCCGTTACCAGCGGCCTCGCGCTGTTCTTCGACGCGTCGCAACTCGTGGGTAACAATGGTGATCCGGTAAGCCCATGGACGGATTTGGTGGCCTCCAAGAACGCCACCACCGACAACGCAAGCCCGACCCTGACGACCGGTGCGTTGAACGGTCTCAATGTCGTGACGTTTAGCGGCTCCCAGGATCTTAAAGTGGCCGCGGGCGACAGCCCGATTAATGGCAAACAGCAATTCACCGTCGCGGTGGTCTTCAAGCCTCACGCGGCCGGCGCTGGCACCGACGGCCAGTGGTATCAGAACTCCGGTCTGGTGGACGCCGAACAACCCGGCGTAACTCAAGACTGGGGTCTGGCCTGGAACGGTAATTCGAAAGTGGGGGCGGGCATTGGCAATGGCGACCACACCCTCTACAGCGCTGCCCAGTCTCTGAATACCGGCCACGTCGCCATCTACAGTTGGGACGGCACCAACGGAGGTGCCGTGAGACTCTCGGTGGACGGAACCACTTCGACCACTGCCACCGGATCGACCGCCCCGCGCAACAGTTACCAGATTCTCTTCGGCAGGGAGAACGGCACCAACAATTATTTCAGTGGCGGCATCGCCGAGATTTTGATTTACACAAGGACTTTGACGACGGATGAGGAACGCGTCGTGGGCAGCTACCTCGCGCAAAAATATCGACTGGTCACGACCTATGTTCCGCTCGCCTTGACCGCGAATGTCACCAGCCCGACTAACAATCAGGCGTTTCCGTTCGGCACGGATGTGACGGCCAGCGCGACGGCGCAGAGTGGGACGGGCCCCTATACCGTCACGTTCTATCAGAAATCGGGCGCCGGCGCGGCTGCTCCTGTGGGCAGCCCCCAGACCGCGGCCGGGCCGACCTTCACCCAAGACCTTGGCGTACTGGGGAGTGGAAGCTATCAGGTTTATGCCACGGTCACCGACAGTGCCAGCCCGACGCCGGCCACCGCCACCTCCGCGACCAACACCTTCACCGTGGCCGCCCCCACCTCAACCGCGACCACGCTCGGCACGTCCGGCACCTCCACGTATGGCCAGACGGCAACATTCACCGCCACGGTTGCGCCGACGCCCAACGGCGGCACGGTGCAGTTCTATTCCGATGGCAATCCGCTGGGCACGCCGGTGGCGGTCAACACCAGCACCGGCGCGGCCAGCTACGGCACCACCCTGCTAACGGCACCCACCCATTCGATCACCGCCCACTACAGCGGCTTCGGCGTTTATCTTGCGAGTGACGCCGCCGCGATCCCGCAAACGGTGAACCGGGCGGCGCTGACGGTGACCGCAGACAACAAGATCCGTAGTCCGGGGGACGCCAACCCGGCGTTCACCTATGTGATCTCCGGCTTCCAAAATGGCGAAAACGCCACGTCCGCGGGGGTGACGGGTGCGCCGATTCTGGGAACCGCCGCCGACACCAACTCGCCGGCCGGGAATTACCCCATCACCAACGACGCAAGTCCCATGGCTGCGGCCAACTACAGCTTCACCGGCGTCGCGGGAAGTTTGAAGGTCGTTGCCGGGGCTCCGCCCTCGGTCGCCAACGCCAACGTGGCCTGCTGGTATGATGCCGCCCAGGGCGTCACGGCCAGCGGCGGTAACGTGACCAAGTGGAATGACCAATCCGGCAACGGGCATGACGCCACCACCGCCAGCGGCACGCCGACGCTGGTGGCGAGCGACACCCAGATCACCAAGCCGGCAATCCACCTCAGGGGCGCTTCGACCTATTTCAACTGCGCCGGAGGGATGTTCACCAAGGAACAATACCTCGTGGTGCGCTCGCCCAACGCCATTTGGAACGGTTCGGGTTCGTTCCTTGGCCGCAGTTCCGCCGATTTTCTAACAGTGCGGGCCTCGAGCTACAATCTTTACAGCGGCCAAACCGGGTTCTGGGACGACCAACTGCCGAGTGCCGTATCGAAGAATGGAACGGCGATGTCCAGTGGTCCCGGAAGCATGCCGCGTGGCGGGTTCCAGCTTGGGACCATCACCGACTACATGATTCTCAAGATCACCGTGAACAACGGCGCGAGCGCGGCCAATCTCGCGGCCTATCCGTACTATCAGATCGGGAAAAACGAGACCCTCGGCACGATGGACTTCGACGTGGCCGAGATCATCGGTTACGATGCGGCGCTATCCGCCGAGGATGAAACCAAGGTGGGTGGCTACCTGGCGGGGAAATACAAACTGACCACCACCTACCTCCCCGCGACCACCTCCACCACGGAGTTGGCTATAACCGCTGGCAGCACGCCCGCCGTGGTCGGTTCGGCTCTCACTTTCACCGCCACCGTGTTCGGCACCGCGCCCAGCGGCAGTGTGACCTTTTTTGCCGGCACCACGTCGCTTGGCACGACCACCCTCAACGCGAGTGCCCAAGCCAGCCTAACCACCAGCAGCCTTGCCGTCGGCACCTATTCCATCACGGCCCAATATGCGGGCGACTCGGGCAACACCGCAAGCACCTCGGGCGCCGTGCCCGTCCAGATTGCCAACCCCAACGACATCGTGACATTCACCTTTCCCGGCCCGTCAGCCACCGTGATCGAGGGCACCGCCATCAGCGTCACCCTTCCCAGCGGCACCGACGTCACGGCCCTGGCACCCACCTACACCACGGTCACCGGCGCCACCGGCGTGCCCACCTCCGGAACGGTTAGGAACTTCACCACCCCGCAGACCTATGTCATCAACGGCACCAAGACCTATACCGTAACGGTGACCGTGATCGAAAACTCGGCCAAGGACATTCTTGCCTGCAACTTCGGCTCGCTGGGCGCGCCCTTGATCGACGGCACCAGCATCGTGCTCGGCGTGCCATCATCCCAGAGCCGCCTGAACCTCGCGCCAACCTTCACCCTGTCCCTGATGGCCTCCATCAGCCCTGCTTCCGGCAGCAGCCACGACTTCACCAATCCGGTGACCTATACCGTCACCGCCAATGATGGCAGCACCAAGGCATACACCGTTTCCGTCGTGACACAGGCGCCGGATCTGACGCTGCCGGGGACGATTGCCGCCATTGACGCGCACCTCGACGACAGTTCGTCGCCTTACTATTGGACCTACAATTTGGGACCCAGCGGGATGCGCGGATATATCTATCACAATTGGCCGGTCACCGCGCGGCAGGACGCGTTTACCGCCCTTGGCCCGTGGCAGATCCTGGTGACCTCGGTGGGCGCCAACACGCCGGCCTCCGGCATCATGGCCAAGGATGACGTGATTCTAGGGGTGAGCACGGGCGCGGGCACTCCGGTGCCGCTCTTCGCCAGTGATGCGCGCGAGAGCTTCGGCATGGCGATCACCGCCGCGGAGGCGGGTGACGGCGTGATGAAACTCAAACGCTGGCGCGCGGGAGTGACCGCTGATGTTTCCATTCAGTTGCAGGTGCTGGGAACCTACAGCGACACCGCGCCCTACGCTTGCCCCAAGAGCGCGCTGATCCTGACCCAAGCCGCCAACAGCCTCCAACAAAGGATTCTGCAAAACGGCTGGAGCAACGGCGCCAGCCCGGGATCCATCAGCGCGCTGGCCCTACTGGCCACCGGCGATCCCAAGTACCTGCCGATGTTGCAGGCCTATGCCCGCTCGCTGGCACCCCCGACGCTCAACCTCGAGCAGTCCGGCGGCATCTCGGCGTGGTCCTGTTACGAAAGCATTTTCCTTGCCGAGTATTATATGCTAACCGGAGACCCCCAGGTGTTTCACGGGCTCAGCGAGTATGTCATCTATGCGGCCACCCATCAGAGCATGTTCGGCACCGCCGGCCACGGGTTTTCTAACGTTCCGCCGCCCGGCGGCTGGCTCACCGGCGGCACCCATGGCTTGATCAGTTGGTATGGACCCGTCAACCAGGCCGGGCTGGTGGCCCAGCTCTCGATCGTCCTGGGCAAAAAGGCCGGCGTGACGAGCCCCGAGATCGATCCGGCCATCGAGCGCGCGGCCAATTTCTTTGGTTACTATGTGAACCGTGGGTCCATTCCCTACGGCGAACATCAGCCGTATTGCGGGGATTACCAACTCACCGGTCAAAGCCGGACCTACTATGATCACCGCAGCAACGGCAAGGACGGGCTGGCCGCGGTGTTGTTCGCGTGCATGGGCGACAAGCCGTTGCAGACCGAGTATTTCACCCGGATGGCGGTGGCCGGATACACGGGCGAGCAGTACGGACACACCGGCCAGGGCTTCAGCTACCTGTGGATGACGCTGGGCGCCAATGTGGGCGGCACCACCGCGGTGGCGGAATACCTCAAGCCCCTGCGCTGGCACAGGGATTTCACCCGCCGCTGTGACGGGTCGTTCGCGTATGACGGAGGCGAGCAGTTCGGTTGCAGTCACGCTGACGACTACTGGGCCTACACCACCTACTACGACAACCCCACCGCCTATTATGTCCTGCACGCCGCCTTGCCCCTGAAGAAGTTATGCATTACCGGAAAGAATGCGAACCCGGCGAACGAGCTTGGCGCCCAAGAGGTGGCCAACGCCCTCGCGGCCGCGACATTCACCCCGCTCTGTGGCGGGTATTCCACCAGCCAGCTTGTTGCCGCCCTGGGCGAGTGGGATCCGATCGTGCGCTTCAACGCCGCCACCGAGCTGAGTGTGCGCCCCGACGCGCAGGCGTTGATCCCCACCCTGATCACCATGGCGGAAAACCCCAGCGATGCCAACCAGCGCGAGGCGGCTTGCACGGCCCTCGGCTGCATGGGTGCCACCAGCGCCATTCCCGCGCTGGTCAGGCGGCTCTCGGATCCCGAAATCTGGGTGCGTGCCAAGGCCGCCAAGGCGCTGGGCTCGATGGGCTCGGCTCCCGTGTCGTCCGTGCCCGCCATGATGGCCGCGTTTGTCGCCAACGTGGCGCCCACCTATCCGTTCCAGGCCGGGTTCAATTGGGACGACCCCTTGCAGATCGGCAATGGCTATCTTTCCGAAACTCTGTTCGGCAAGTTGGGAAGTTACTCCATCAGTACCGACAAGGGCGTCCTCTATCCGGCGGTTCGCGCGGGAATCAAACAACCGGCCGGCATGTGGCGCAACCAACTGAGCGACTTCGTGCAAAACAAGCTGACCCTTGCCGACATCGAGGCCCTCATGCCCGAGATTCTAACCGATGCCAGCACCGAGGGACCCTGCGACCGGATGTTTACTCTGTACCCGCCACAGGCGGCCATGAATGCGCTCTCGAAATATCACATTCAGGAAGGCGCCCGGGCCTGCGCCGACAACGTGGCCTACTCGGGCAGCCTTGCGAACACCGCCATCCAAAGGCTCGCGGATTATGGCGAGGCGGCCCGCTGGTCGCTGCCGGACTTGTATGCGGACCTCGGCTTGTGGACGCATGACAACAATTACAACACCCTCGCGGCTGCCATCGCCTCGATCGAGGCCGCCACGACCTCGCCAGCCCTGCTCCAGGGCTTGCCGACAGCCGACCCGCAAGTCGTGAGCACCGCGGTCAACGCGGCAAGGGCGCTCACCCTAACCGGCTCCACCTGCCGCGCGGGCACGCTTACCTACACGGTTGCGACCCAACCGGCCCACGGCAACCTAACCGGCACGCCACCGAGCCTCACCTACACCCCTGCGGCAAACTACCAGGGGATGGATCGTTTCACGTTCACCGTGACCGACAGCCTGACGGATTCGTCGCCAGCGACGGTGGACATGGTCGTGGGCGCCGGCGGCACGGGCTTGCAGGGGCGCTATTATGACAACGTGGATTTCACCTCGTTGGCGGTCACCCAAACCGACACCGCGATCAACTTCGACTGGGCGGCGGCGGCACCCGCAAGCCAGATGGGCGCGAACACCTACAGCGTGCGCTGGACCGGCCAGGTGCTGGCGCCCGAAACCGGCACCTACCGGTTTTCCACGCGCACCAGCGACGGCGTCCGCCTGTGGATCAACGGCGTGCTGGTGATCAACGACTGGAACGACCAGGCGTCCAACATTTGGAACGACAGCGCTCCCATCGCCCTGACCGTCGGGCAGAAATACAGCCTGAAGATGGAGTATTATCGGAACGTCAATCCGGCCACGGTGAGGTTGTATTGGTATAGGCCATCGCGCCAGGGCCAAACGATCATTCCGCAGGAGTTGTTATATCCGGTGTCCGGGGTGAGCCTGACCTCGCCAGCGGACGGAGCGCGCTTCGGCATGCCGGCCACGGTCACGCTCACGGCCGATGTCGCCGACGCGGGCACGATCACGAGCGTGGCCTACTATAACGGCGACGCGTTGATCGGCTCCACCACCACCCCGCCGTATTCGTTCGCATGGACGAACGTTCCGGGCGGCCAATACAGCCTGACGGCCAGGGCCACCGACAGCACCGGGGCGGTGAGCACGTCGGCCGTCGCGGTGATCACGGTCGATCTTGGCACGGTTCCCTACACGACGGGACTCGTCTGTTACTTCGACGCGTCAGTCGGGGTCACCACGAATGCAAACGGGGCGGTGGCGGGGTGGAGCGACCGGTCCGGCAACGGGCATCACGCGTCCTTGGGCAACGGCATGCCGGTCCTTGTGTCCAACCAGCTCAACTCCAGGCCGGTGCTGCAGTTCAGGGGCAATTCCACCTGGTTGAACACCGCCGGAACCTTCTTCGCCAAAGAGCAATACGTCGTGGTCCGTTCGCCCAACGCCACCTGGAGCGGCAGCGGCTCGTTCCTCGGCCGCAGCAACACCACCGGGCAATTCCTTGCGGCGCGCCCCTCCAGCTTCAACCTTTACAGCGGCCAAACAGGCTTCTGGGATGACTGGCTTCCGTCCGCTGTTTCCAAGAATGGAACGGCGGTCTCCAGTGCTCACGGCACCATGCCCCGCGGCGGCTTCCAGCTCGGATCCATCACCGACTTCATGCTGCTGAAAATCACCGTCCAGGACACCACCCAGCCCGTCGGCAATGTCACCTATCAGATCGGGCAGAACGACAACCTGGGTTCCTGCGAGATGGACGTCGCCGAGATCATCGCTTATGACAGCGCCCTCTCGGCCGCCAACGAGGCCAAGGTGGGCTCCTACCTAACAAAGAAATACGGGCTGACCACCGCGTACCCGGTCACCAAATACAGCAGCACGACGCTGGCTCTAACCGGCGGAGGCACGCCGTCCGCCGGCGGCACGCCCCTCACCTTCAGCGCCACCGTGAGCGGCAGCACGCCAACCGGCAGCGTGTCGTTCCGGGCCGGAACCACGCTGATCGGCACCAGGTCCTTGGACGGGGCCTTCCAGGCCAGCCTCACCACAAGCAGCCTGGCAGCGGGCACCTACGCGATCACCGCCGAGTATGCCGGCGACGCGAAGAACGACGCCAGCGTCTCGACACCGGTTGTCATCGAAATCACCAGCTCGCCCAGTCTCTATGCCATCTGGGCCGCGGCCAACATCACCGCCGGTCATCCGGGTGCTGATGCCACGCCGGGCGGCAATCCGGATGGCGACTCCATGTCCAACCTCATGGAATACGCCTGCGGCACCAATCCGATCGTCGCGTCAGGCGGCCCCATCGCCTACGTCGCCGGCGGTGCCGTCACCACGCCCGGCCTGCCCGTCACGATCAACTTCGGCGGCTCGGACTATCGCGCGGTGTTCGGCCGTCGGAAGGACTATCTGGCTGCGGGCTTGACCTACACGGTGCAATTCAGCGTGGGCCTGGATGCCTGGGTGGACAGCACCGACACGCCAACCCTGCTGACCGCGCCCGCCAGCGCGGGAGACATGGATGCGGTGAGCGTGCCGTATCCGAGCACCATCCCCACCGCCAGCGGCCCGCGGCATCCGACGTTCTTCAGACTGCGCGTCTCCAATCAGGCCAGCGCCACGCCGCTGGATGGGTTCGCCCAGTGGATCAACGGCTTGGACTGGTCTGGCTTCGTGAATCCCGACAAGACATCCACTGGCGACCCCGGCCATGACGGGATGACCAACTTCGAGGAATACGCTTTCGGCCTCGATCCGACCAAGGGCGCCTCGGCCAACCCAATCAAGGTTCCGTTAGACAAAACGTCCGCGACATTCACCTATACCCGGCGCGCCACCCCGGCTGCCACCGGCCTGGTTTACACCGTGTGGACGTCGCCGGATCTCGTGACATGGTCCAAGACCGCCTACGTTGCCACCGAGGGGGCCATCACCACCGCAAACGGCGTCGAAACGGTGCCGGTGACGCTCAGCGGCGCGCCGCTAAGCGCGGCCAGGTTGTTCGTGCGCGTCACGGCGGAATGATGCCGGCAGGATCGAAGTGACAGCCGAGGCCTGGCGCAGATCGGAAATCGACGTTACCCAATCTCCCGGTGTCCCCTCTGGACACGGGATTGATTTGAGACACCGTGCCTGGCAACGGATGAAGAACTCAGTTTGAAATCGCGGCCGAGCGGGCCCTTTTGCGTTAGATCCCGAGGATCTTCGCCACGGCTAGAGCACGGAGGCGGTGGGACTCGGGCACGCCGGAACCAAGCAACAGGCGGCAATAACTGTGGAACTCGGCGGTCACCCCGTTGCCCTCGGCATTGATGAAATTGTCGGGCATGTGACGGGTTTTGCCCGCGACTTTTTCCAAGGGCACCAGCGCGTAATCCACGCTGTCATCGAGCACCGGGCGGCGGATGACCGAGTATGCGCCAGCGTATGAAGGCTTGCTGGCCCACAACGGAGACAGCCACCTTGGCAAGGACGAGGCGCAATTCGAAATCAAGTTCGTGGATCTAGCCGCGTTCATGGCTGCGACGCTGCCTTCCTTTTGCGAGAGCGCCATAGCCAAGAAAATCAAGCCACAACAAGGCAGAGCACCGAACCCCTGACCCGCCGTGCGTCGTGTTTTCTATGACCGTTCAACCTTTAACCCACAGTCGAAGTGCCGCTCCCGGTCAGGGGTTCGGTGTCCTTTGATGTTGCTAGATGCTCACCCCATCCACATCTCCAAATCCGCCATCGCGGCCCTGACATTGCCCTTGGCCCCTTCCGCGATCTGGCGGGTGATGGTGATGGGAGCACCCCAGCGCCGGGCGAGGAAGGCGGCGAGAACCTCGTTTCCCGGTGGCAGGAGGCGGACCGATTGGAAGCGGGTCTGGAAGCGTTCCGTCAGGCTGGACAGGTCAAGGTTGGTGGTGCCGAGGAACGCGTAACACGGCCTCATGCGGTCGAGATAGGTGAGGAGCATGTCCTGGGCGTCCTTCGAGCAGCGGTCAAGTTCATTGACGATTTTGATCCTGGACCGGAATTGGGAAAACCGCGGATTACGCGGATTGCACGGATGAAGAAATGGATATGAAACCATATAACTCACCTTTCGGGTAACTTAACTTTCTGGCGTAACTCTCAAAATATCAGCGTAATCCGCGTAATCCGCGGTTCTCATTCCTGGATCATCTATGCGTTCCTTGCGTTCTTTTGCGGCTAGTCATCCTCTCGCACGGGCTTTGAGTTCGCGGATCCCGATGCCGTATTTGGCGGCGGGCACCGGTGTTTGGAGCGGGGCCCCGCCGGCGAGTTCGGCAATCCTGGCATCGACAATCTCGCGGATCAGGTCCACGGGAATCCCGGTGATCGAATAGACGATGCCGCTCAGGCTTTGTAGCCCTAGAGTCCTTGAAAAGTTGGATTTGTGAATGTTAGGCCAAGTTTTTGTACTTCCCCGCGCGCCGGATTGATTAACGATTTATGATTGTTGATTTTTGATTGCTGAACTGAGCTTGCCGGCGCGGTGCGCATTCTCAAGCTCAAATCAAAAATCAACAATCAAC
>JAPLUI010000291.1 GCA_026397725.1 Verrucomicrobiota bacterium
CCGATGGCGACGGCCTGACCGACGGCCAGGAAATCAACACCATTCACACCAACCCGCTGCTAGACGACACCGATGGCGACGGTCTGCTCGACGGCGCGGAGGTCAACACCCACGGCACCCACCCACTCTTGCCGGACACCGATGGCGACGGCCTGACCGACGGCCAGGAAATCAACACCACCCACACCGACCCGCTGCTAGACGACACCGATGGCGACGGCCTGCTAGACGGCGCGGAGGTCAACACCTATGGCACCAACCCACTCTTGCCGGACACCGATGGCGACGGTCTGCTAGACGGCGCGGAGGTCAACACCTATGGCTCCAGCCCGCTCTTGACGGACACCGACGCTGACGGCCTCAACGACCGGGTTGAAGTCGAGGTCTATCATAGCAATCCCGCGCTCAAGGACACCGACGGCGACGGCTTCGACGATTTGTTCGAGGTCAACACCGGCTTCGACCCCACCCTTGCCACCAGCACGCCCGACGCGATCACCTCGATCCGCACCGCGCCCGCTGCCATCCCGGTGGCAGTCGAGGTCCGCTTCAACGCAGCCACCGGCGTGAGTTACCGGATCGAAGCCTCGATCGATCTCAACCAATGGGACCCCATCGAGACCGACATCATCGGCGACAGTGCGGTCGTCACCCGCACGTATTCGACCGCGACGATGCCGGTGCGGTATTTCCGGGTGAAGCGGAATTGACCCTTGGCTATTCGGCCGGGACCCCGAGGGTGTGGACTTTGAACGAGGCGTCCTTGGAAGGATCCGCGAATGGGGTTTTGATGAACTTGGCGGCAAAGTCGCCGAGATAAGCTGACCATTGTTCGGCACTGGTGATTGCCCCCTGACCTTCCCAACCGAAGCCGGCAAACCAACGGATGCCGCCATCAGCATCGGTGCGGGCCAGACAGAGCGCCTGGGTTTGGCCGGCGGCGTCGGTGTGGGTCATCATGTTCACCACCCGTGAAGGGTCGATAATGAGCGCGGTGCCGAGCCCGAGACCTTCGAGTTTTTCCCACAAGTAAAGCGTGCCGGTCGGGGGTGAACACACCGGCTGGGTGCCTTTCACTTGCGGCGTCAGGCCAATGGCAACCTCGAGCTTGGCAGGCACTCCGTCGAGGGTGAACCGCGAGTCGCATTGGAACAAGCGCTGCCCCATGACGAGGGTGATGCGCTTGGTTTCGCGGAGGGCCTTGGCGTTCAAGGTGCTGGCGTAGTCGAGTTCGAACGCGACACGCTGCGGGGTGTTTTCCAGCACTCGTTGGGCAATGAAGGTCTCGGAGTTATGGAGTTGGCCAGCGGCCCACACCGAGATGCCACCACAGCCGCGGGTATCGCCCACCTTGTAGCCATCATAGCCCTCGCCGTGATCCTGATGGTATGATTTGGCGACTTTCCCGTAGGGCAACTTGAGGCGATCTTCGATATACCATTTGTCGATGATCGGATAGGGAACGCGTTTGAACCAGCAATCGATGCCACTGTTTTCGGGGCCGGTCCGCAGGGCCGGGCCATAGACACGGAAGGCCACCAGATCGTTTTCCCAAGCGAAATCGTCCGCCCGCTCGGGCACGAAACGGGCCACCGCACGCGGCGTGGCGGGCATGAATTGCTCCGGCAATGTCACGCCTGCGAAGCTGGCCAGATCCTTGCGACGCTTCGCGGGATCCAGCAGGCGAATGATCTCCGAGCCCGCCAGCAGGAAGGCTCCCGTGCCATAAACCTCGGTCGAGTCCGCACCGGTGTCCAGCTTGTCAGGCGAGTCGCCGATTTTCTGCACAAACCCGAGCATGCCGCTCGGTTGGAGGTTGTTGGCAAGCGCCTGCCAGCCCCGCATGATCGCGGGCCGGAAGGTGTCGGCAGGGAGCAGCCCGCGGTTGACGCCCCAGGCCATCGCATAAACGAAGAATGCCGAGCCGGAGGATTCGCCGCGGGGCCCCCCGGGGTCTAACAAACTGGTGCGCCACAGTCCGTCCTGATGCTGGAGTTTGAGCAGTGTGTATATCATGTCGTGATAGAGTCCGAGGTATTTCTCACGCGACGGATGATTGGCGGGAAGCTGATCGAGCACATGGACCAAACCGCCGGTGACCCAGCCGTTGCCACGGGCCCAGAATACCTTCTTTCCGCTAGGTGTGCGCTTGGTGAAGAAGTTGTTATCGCGGTAATAGAGGTGATGGGAGGCATCATACAGCACGTCGGTGGTGGTCCACCATTCGCGATCCGCCCAGGCGAGGAATTTGGGCTCCCCGGTGAGTTTGGAAAGCTGTGCCCACACGGCGGGCGACATGAACAGCGCGTCGCACCAGCACCAGGTGAAGGTGCCACCGGAGACGGATTTCGGGGCCTCCTTGGAGAGCGCCGCAAGGATCTTGTCAAAGTGCTCGACACTGGGCTTCAGCTTGGCCGGATCGTGATCCAGTTGATACAGGTTGAGCCAGGCCTGAAGCACCGCATGATCGTCGGCATGGGTGACGCGGGGGCCGGGACCGTAGTTTAGTTGCTGGCCGAACTGCTCGAGAGCTGCCAGATAGTGGGCGTCCCCGGACACCTGATGGAGGCTCGCCAACCCAAGGAAAAACGGCGCCTGGGTCCAGTCGTGCAGCGGGTGCTTTGAAGGATTCGCGAGCTGCCACTCGGTCACCCGCCGCAGGTCCTTGAGGATGGCCTCCGGCGGCGGGTCTGCGGCGACCAGCGGCATCACCGCGGCTAACAGCAGCAGCAGGGGGGGTCCAAAGACGGCGGGTTTCAACAGGCAGAAGCGAGGGATGGGGCGATGCATGGGATTGCTTTGGTGAGGTTAGGCGGGAAAACCGAAATTCCGATTGCCAACGGGCGCGTCCAGTGAAGGATTGCGGCGCACCCGAGTAAAGCAAATTGGCAGGCCCCGCCAAACCGGCGCCCTCATCCCGCCGGAGCTTTTTCTAACATCAACCTTGGAACCCACCATGCAAACCCGCCTGATGCCATCGCCCCGCGAGGCCGCGATCCTCGACACCACCGAACTGCGGACGGCCTTTCTGCTCGAAGAGCTGTTCGTCCCCGGCCAGCTCAGTCTCGTGTACACCGATCTCGACCGGGCCGTTGTCGGCAGCGCCATGCCAACGACCCAAGCCCTCGACCTCGGCACCGCCGCCGCACTCAAGGCGGACTTTTTCTGCCAACGCCGCGAACTCGGCATCCTGAATCTCGGCGACACCGGCAGCGTCGTGGTCGATGGCATCACCCATGACCTCGCCCGGCACGAGTGCCTCTACCTCGGCCGTGGCTGTCGCGCGATTCGCTTCGTCAGCGCCGCCGCAGCCACGCCCGCCGCTTTCTATCTGGTCAGCTATCCGGCCCACGCCACCCATCCGACGGCCAAGGCCGGCCGCGCCGAGGCCAACCGGGTGGCACTCGGCAGCCGCGACGAGGCCAACGAGCGCACGATCTATCAATACATTCATGAGGCTGGCATTCGGAGTTGTCAGTTGGTGATGGGCTTCACCGAGTTCAAACCCGGCGGCGTCTGGAACACCATGCCTTGCCACACCCACGCCCGCCGCAGCGAGGTCTATTGTTACTTCGATGTCCCGCCAGCTCAGCGCGTCCTCCACCTGATGGGAGAACCCCAGGAAACCCGCGCACTCTGGGTCGCCGACCGCCAGGTCGTGCTCTCGCCGCCATGGTCGATCCACTGCGGCTGCGGTACCGCGAGCTACCGCTTCGTCTGGGCAATGGGCGGTGAAAACCAGGCCTTCACCGATATGGACCGCGTCGAAATCTCCGCCCTGCGCTAGGCCCGCCAACCCGCAACTCAACTCCATGAATGCCTTCGATCTCAGCGGCAAGACCGCCCTCGTCACCGGTTGCAAACGCGGCATCGGCTTTGCCATGGCCGAGGGCCTCGCCGAAGCCGGGGCTAACATCATCGGCGTGAGCGCCAGCCTCGAAGCACAAGGCAGCGCCATCGCAAGCGCCGTCACCGCGCTCGGCCGGAGCTTCGCCGCCTATCAGTGCGATTTGGCCCGGCGCGATGACGTTAGAGCCTTGGCCGCCAAAGTCATGGCAACGCATGGCGTGCCGGACATTCTCGTCAACAACGCCGGCACCATCAAACGCCAGCCCGCCGCCGAACACGCTGATGCGGATTGGTTCGAGGTCATCGAAGTGAACCTCAACGCCCAGTTCCTCCTCAGCCGTGACCTCGGCGCGAAAATGCTCGAGCGCGGCAGCGGGAAAATCATCTTCACCGCGTCCTTGCTCACCTTCCAAGGCGGCGTGACCGTGCCCGGCTACGCCGCCGCCAAGGGCGGCATCGGCCAACTCACCAAGGCGCTGTCCAACGAGTGGGCCGCCAGGGGGATCAACGTCAATGCCATCGCTCCCGGCTACATCGCCACCGACAACACCGCCGCCCTGCGCGCCGATCCCGTTAGAAACCAGCAGATCCTCGCCCGCATCCCGGCCGGTCGCTGGGGTGAAGCCGCCGATTTCAAAGGCCCGGTGGTGTTCCTCGCCAGCGACGCCTCCCGCTACGTCCACGGCGAAATCCTCGTCGTCGATGGCGGCTGGATGGGCCGCTGAAATTCGCATGAGCGCCCGGGTTGCCTTGACATTCCGAGTTGCCGACTTATTCACTTTGGCCACCCATGCCCATCGCGCCCAAGCCAAATTCAGCACTGCTCATCGTCGGTCACGGCTCCACTCAAAACCCGGATTCCTCCACGCCGTATTTCGAGCACGCCGACGAAATCCGCCGCCGCGGCCTGTTCGCCGAGGTGCATTGCTGCTTTTGGAAAGAGGAACCCTCGCTGCGCGAGGCCATCTATCTGATAGACTCCGCTGAAATCTACGTGGTGCCGGATTTCATCAGCGAGGGCTATTTCACCCAGGACGTGATCCCCCGCGAACTCCAACTCACCGGCCCCACCACCGTCGTCCGCGGCAAAACCTTCCACTACTGCCTCCCCGTGGGCGTCCATCCCTCAATGACCGGGCTGATCCTCCGCCGCGCCAGGGAAGTCGCCCCGGACGCCGATCCCGCCGCCACCACCCTCATCATCACCGGCCACGGCACCGGCTTCAACCCGAACTCCACCAAGGCCATCCGCGACCAAGTCGCACTCATCGCCGCCTCCAACGCGGGCTACGCCGCCGTGCTCGAGGCCTTCATGGAAGAGCAGCCCTTCATTGCCGATTGGGCCCAACTCGCCCCCACCCCCAATGTGGTCGTCGTCCCCTTCTTCATCTCCGACGGCCTCCACTCGTTCCAAGACATCCCCGTCCTCCTCGGCATCGATACCGAACTCGGCCCAGCCGCCAGCCAACGCGAGGTGTTCCGCCACAACCCTCATGCCCTTCGCGGCAAGGCCCTTTACTACTCCTCTGCCATCGGCACCGAACGCCTCATCGCCGAGGTCATCCTCGACCAAGTCCACGACTTCGACAAAACCCATAAGTCTTTGTAAGTGTTCATGTTATATCCGTTTTAACCCAATTCAATGATATGCTGCCGACCTCCGATAAACTCCGCCTGGCCATCGCTTCAGGGATCCGGCAGATCGGTGAAATCGCGATTGAATCCAACGCTTCCAACGCCCGCTTCAAACTTTGCCACCATGAGGACTTGGAGCGCAGCAGCCAAGCGGATGGTGGCGGCCTGACGGTTCACAACGGACCGGCGGCGGCGCGGGAGCTTGGCTCGCATGCGGCGGATGGCAGCTATCGCTTTCTCAAAGCGCAGACCAATTTGCGGCGCGGCTGGGTGATGGTGTTGGAGTCTGCGGCGGATCTGCGGCTGGCGTTGGATCAGTTCTATCCGGCCTGCGTGGGGCTGTGGCTGGCGCAACAGGACGGCACGCTGGAAATCGAACACCTCCGCGACAAGCTCAGCCGCCAATCCGGCATGTATCGCCGCGCCAAGGCCCTGAGCGACGCCGCCCTCCAAGCACTGGTGTCGAGCACTTGCAGCCCCGCCATGCCATGCGCCAGGCGCATCCTCTGGCAGCTCGACGCGCACACGCCCTTGCGGCCCGGCGCGGCGAGCCAGTGCCGCGGCATCGCCGCCGGAATTCCCGAGAGCGCAGCCATCCCCCTCCTCTGCCGCGAGCCCTGCAATCACTTCGTCGCCGAAGGCCTGGCCGCCGCCAAGGCCGGACACACCCCTGCGGGCGCCGAGTCAAAGTCAGGGAATCAACGCTGAGCCGGGGGCTTGCGGACCAAGGGCCCACACCACACCAGCCCTTGATCCCTCCAACTCTGGCGGCCCGAACGGCACTTGCCAAGTGCCGGGTGCTGTTACGGCGGCGACAGTGCAATTCCGCAGAAGCCAGGAATCCTCATTTGAACACCCCAGCCCCGCCGTCAGAGGCTCTCACCAAAATCCTGCCGGAACTTGGTCACGAGTTGATCGACCCAATTGCCGATGGGTTTGAGTTTGCCCACAAAAAAGCGGAGCACCGGGGGTTCTTCGGTCCATTCGAGCCCGCCAATGAGTGCGCGGTTGTCGTAAAGCCACTGGATGCGGTCCTCGGCGTACTTGATTTGCGAGAGCGTGAAGACCCGGCGCGGGAAGGCCAGGCGGAGCAACTCCACATCGGCCAGCACATCGTTGCCGGCGGCGTCGCGCACGCTGGAAATGGTGCCGCGCTCCATGCCGCGAATCCCCGAGGCAATGAACAATGCCGACGCCAACGCGCCCGCCGGATACTGGGATTGAGGGACGTGGGGGATGAATTGGCCGGCATCCAGGTGACAACCCAAGCCGCCGGCCGGGGTGATCACCGGAATCCCCCGTTGCTCGAGTGAATCAACCAGGTATTTGATGAACGCGGGCGAATGAGCGATCACATCGAAATCGAGGGTCTCATAAAGCCCGACGGCCATCGCCTCGATTTCGCGGACGCTCATCCCGCCATAGGTGAGGAAGCCCTCAAACAGCGGCACCAGGTCGCGCATCTTCATGTAGATGTCGTGGTTGTTGGTGCAGATGCCACCGCCACGCGTGCAGCTCACCTTGCGGCCCGAGAAGTATGAGAAGTCGGTATAACTGAGCATCTCGTGCAAGATGTCCTTGATCGGTTTGTCCTGATAGCCCTCCTCGCGGATCTTGATGAAATAGAGGTTCTCGTTGATCAAGCTGGTATCCATCAACAGCATGATCCCATGCGCTTTGGCGATCGCCGAAACCTCGCGCAGGTTCCGCATCGAAAACGGCTGCCCCCCGATCAGGTTGGTGCCGGCCTCGAACCGGATGTAGGCCACGTTTTCAGCCCCCCATTCTTCAATGACTTGGGTGAGCTTGTCGAGATCCATGTTGCCCTTGAACGGGAAATCGCTTTTGATTTTCAGCGCCTCGTCGGTGTAGATTTCCGCAATGACCCCGCCCGCAAGTTCGATATGCGCCTTGGTGGTGGTGAAATGATAGTTCATCGGCACCACCGTCCCTTTCCTGACGAAAACCTGGGAAATGATGTGTTCGGCGGCACGGCCTTGGTGGACGGGCAGGAAGTACTGCTGGTTGAAGACCTCCTGGATGGCCTTTTCGAGTTTGTAGTAACTGGCCGACCCCGCATAGGAATCGTCCGCGACGCTCATGGCGGCGACCTGATTGTCGCTCATGGCGTTGGTGCCGGAATCGGTGAGCATGTCGAGGAAGACATCCTTGTTGTGCAGCAGGAAGGTGTTGAACCCGGCGCCAAAGATGGCCTCCTTGCGTTCCTCAATCGGTAACAGGGTGAGTTTTTGCACCACCCGCACTTTGTGCATTTCGAGTGGCGTGGTTTCACCGCTGTAGAATTTCACGGTCTTCAATGATTCGGTATTTGCTTCCATGGTTGTTGTGATACTGGTGGTTGGGTGAATTGGGCGGCGCACCCTTGCAGGAACGTGCCGGGGTGTCGAGCATTTCATGCAGCCATGGCTGAAATCGGGTGCCTGACAAGAAAGTCAGAACGATCCCGTGATGCCGGGACCTGGCGGGCGGGCGTCTCAAGGAGCGGCGGGTTCCCAGCCGCCGTTGCCCATGTTGAGCCAACGAGTGGAGGCAATCCGCTGCTCATGGCCTGCTCATGGTCGGGGGCGCGGGGCGCGGGGCGCGGCTTGACAGAAAGTCTGCATGGGCATAGATTCCAGCGCATTGAGCGCCCCGCCCCACCCTGAGCCCCCTCCTCCACCGTGCCTGACATCGCCCCCGTCTTTCTTTCGCTAGGCGTGCTTGCCTGCCTCATGCTGCTGGCAGGGCTGCTGTGGCCACAGGGCGGATGGGTGGCACGCACGCGGCAGCGGCGGGCGATCACCGCTCGGGTGCTGCGCGAGGATGCGCTCAAGCATATTTGCAAGACGGAGGCCAGCGGACGGCGGCCGACGCTGCAAAGCGTGGCTGGCTCGCTGCAATTGAAGCCCGAGCGGGCCGCCGGCCTGCTGCGCGAGATGGAACAGCAGGGGCTCGTCAGTTATTCCTCCGGCGATCTGCAACTCACCGCAAGCGGCCGGAGCGCGGGCCTGCACATTATCCGCGCCCACCGCCTGTGGGAATGTTATCTGGCGGATCAGACGGGCTTGCGGGAAGGCGAGTGGCATGCCCGCGCGGAACGGCGGGAACATCTGATGACCCCGGCAGAAGCCGACGCGCTCGCCACCCAACTCGGCAACCCGACCCACGATCCGCACGGCGACCCGATTCCCACTTCCGACGGCGTGCTGGAGCCGGATGCAGGGCAGCCCCTGGCCGCGCTGAAGGTCGGTGAACCCGCCCTGTTGCTGCATATTGAGGATGAACCGGAAAACCTCTATGCGCAGTTGGTGGCAGCGGGCCTGCGAGTGGGCATGCAGGTGCGCATGCTGGAGAAGAACCCACAACAGGTGCGTTTCCTGGCCAACGGTGAGGAGCATCTGCTCGCCCCAATCCTGGCCCATCAGATCGAGGTGCTGCCGGAACCCGAGCCGGAGCCGGACGAGGTGGCGGAAAACCTGGCCGGGTTTGTCCCCGGCCAACGGGTGTCGGTGCTCGGGCTGGCGCGAAGCTGCCGCGGTCCCGAACGGCGGCGCTTGCTCGACCTGGGCTTCGTGGCTGGAACCACCGTCGAAGTGGCGATGCTCAGCCCCAGTGGCGAACCCACGGCCTACCGGCTCCGCAACACCCTCATCGCCCTGCACCGCCAGCAAGCCAAGCTGGTCATGGTGAAACCTGCAACCGAGGTGGCTTCATGACCGACCCTGCGGAAAACACGCCGTCCGTGGCACCGGATGCCGCCTGTGCCGCTTGCCCGAGCTATCGCGCGGCGCGGCTCAAGAAGCTCGGTCTCGACATGCAGACCTGGGATTTCGCCGTGGCCCTGGCCGGCAATCCCAACACCGGGAAAAGCACTGTCTTCAATTCCCTAACCGGACTCCGGCAGCACACCGGAAACTGGCCGGGCAAAACCGTGGTGCGGGCGGAAGGCGGGTTTGAATTCAGCGGCAAGCGCTTCAAACTCATCGACCTGCCCGGCACCTACTCACTGATGGCAGGCAGCCCGGACGAGGTGGTGGCCCGCGATTTCCTGCTGTTTGGCGAACCGGATGTCACGGTGGTGGTGGTGGATGCCGGCCGCCTCGAGCGCAACCTCAACCTGGCCCTGCAAGTGTTGGAAATCACGGATCGCGTGGTGGTCTGCCTCAACCTGATGGATGAGGCGCGGCGGCACGGACTGGCGGTGGACGCCCGCCGCCTGTCGCGCGATCTGGGAGTGCCGGTGATTGCCACCGCCGCCCGCTTTGGCGAGGGCTTGCCGGAGTTGTTGCAGGCAATCGAAGCGGTGGCCTCCGGCAGCTTGGTCTGCCGCCCCTATCGCCTGCAATCCCAGCCGAAGGATCTGAAAGCCGCTCTAACGAATCTGGCGGACCAGGTTGCCGCAGCCTGTGCCGGCTTGCCCAACGCCCGCTGGGTGGCGATGCGCCTGCTCGATGGCGATGAAACCATTGCCGCCGCCCTGCGCCATGGCGAACTCGGCCGGATCGAGCCGCTGGCCGCCGCCGGCCCGGCCAATCCCGCCGTGCGCGGAATCCTGCACACCGCCGAACGACTGCGGCGGCAGGTGGGCACCCAGTTCCATGACCGCCTTGTGGAATCCATCTATGCCGACGCCGCCCGCCTGGCAGAGCGTGCCGTGACCCACCAGGGCGACAAGCCGCGCTTTGATTTCGACCGTGCGCTTGACCGGATTGTCACCAGCCGCACCTGGGGTTTTCCCATCATGATCCTGATGTTCATGGCGGTGTTCTGGATCACCATCAGCGGCGCGAATGTCCCCTCACACTGGTTGTCCGCACTGCTCATTGAGACCGCCTATCCGGCGCTGCGCGGGCTAACGGAACTGCTCGGCTGGCCATGGTGGCTGCGCGGCGTGCTGGTGGACGGCATGTATCTATCCACCGCCTGGGTGGTGAGCGTGATGCTGCCGCCGATGGCGATTTTCTTCCCGCTGTTCACTTTGTTAGAGGATCTCGGTTATCTGCCCCGCGTGGCCTTCAATCTGGATGGCTGGTTCAAAAAGGCGGAGGCCCACGGCAAACAGGCCATGACCATGATGATGGGCTTCGGCTGCAATGCGGCGGGGGTGGTGGCAGCCCGCATCATCGACAGCCCGCGCGAGCGTCTGCTGGCGATCATCACGAACAACTTTTCCCTGTGCAATGGCCGCTGGCCGACCCAGATTCTCATCGCGACCCTGTTCATCGGGGCGCTGGTGCCGAGCGGTGCCGGCGGCGGCGGCGGCGACTCCGCGCTGGCGGGCCTGGTGTCGGCGCTGGCGGTGATGGGCATCACCGGCCTTGGTGTCGGGCTGACCTTTCTCTCCACCTGGGGCCTGTCGCGCACGGTGTTGAAGGGCGAGCTTTCGATCTTCAGCCTGGAACTGCCGCCCTACCGTCCGCCACGGATTTTGCGCACCATCTACACCTCGCTCGTCGAGCGCACCATGATTGTGCTATGGCGGGCGGTGGTCTTTGCGTTGCCTGCCGGCGCGGTGATCTGGCTCAGCGCGAATGTGCAGTGCGGGGGCCTGAGTGTCGCCGCGCATGCGGTTGATTTCCTCAATCCGCTGGGACTGCTCATCGGGCTCAACGGAGTGATCCTGCTCGCTTATGTCGTGGCCATTCCCGCCAATGAAATCGTGATCCCGACGGTGCTCATGCTGACCGTGCTGCTCACCGGCACCACGGGCATGGGCCATGGTGCCGGGGTGATGTTTGAAATGGAGTCCAAAACCGACTTGCTCACGCTGCTGCATGCGGGTGGCTGGTCCCTGCTCACGGCAGTGAACCTGATGCTCTTCAGCCTGTTGCACAACCCGTGCAGCACCACCATTTATACCATCTACAAGGAAACCAAGAGTGCCAAGTGGACGGCTCTCGCCACGATGCTGCCGCTGGTGTTAGGGTTTGGCGTCACCCTCATCGTGGCGCAGGTCTGGCGACTGGTCGCGGGGTGAGGTCTCCGGCCGACAACGGGACTGCGGTGACTGGTCACCGCCATGGGGACCGGACCCGTGGGTCCGTGGCGCGGAGCGACCACCGAAAATCCCAGTCATTTTCCATCGGGAGCAGGCACACTGACCGGTGGATGAAACGGCGCGGCAGCGCGGGCGGGCCGGGCGGTCCCGGCAAGCCGGATTCCTGGCTCAGAAGGCATTGCGCACCCGGTTGACCCGCGGTGGTTTGCCCTCGGCGACGTAAACCTCGAGCACATCGAAGCGCCACGGGAGCTGGCGGGTGCCCAGCCGCCGGAGCCAGTCGTTGGCGCCGCGTTCGATGAGCCGCTGTTTGTCCTTATTGACGGCATCCAACGGGCGGATCTTGCTGTTTTCATGGCGGGTTTTCACCTCGACGAACAAGAGCAGACGTTGCTCGCGGGCGATGATATCGACTTCCCCCGTGCGGCGTCCGCGGCGCTTGTCGCGGTAGTTTCGAGCCAGAATCTTGCATTGATGGGCACGCAACCAATCCGCCGCCACCCGTTCGCCGTAGCGGCCCAGCCACTGTCGGCCGCGTGGCTGGCCATCAGGCCCCGTCAAGCGGCAAGGCGAGTTGAGCCACGGGCTCAAACGAGCGACGATGATGGCAACAAGGGCCCTGAATCCGAAGCGCTGCAAGATGCTGTTTAGTGCCATATCCCTGATGGTTTGCAAAGCCGTATTGTGGAAACTCCGCATGCAAGTCCCGCATCAGGCGATCCCGGGTGACTTTGGCGATGATGCTTGCCGCCGCAATCGAGAACGAGCGCCCGTCACCTTTCACGATGGCATCGTGCGGCCACGGGAAACCACGCACCGGCAGGCCGTCGATCAGGCAATGATCCGGCACCACGGCCAGCGCTGCCACCGCCCGCCCCATCGCCAGATGGGTGGCCCGCAGGATGTTGAGGGTGTCGATTTCCGCCGCAGAAGCCAGTGCCACGGACCAAATCACCTGCGGATGGGTGCTCAGGAATTGATAGAGCGCGTCGCGCTTCGGCGCGCTGAGTTTTTTAGAATCGTCCAGCCCCGGGCAGGAGAAAGCCCTGGGCAAGATCACCGCTGCCGCAGCCACCGGGCCAGCCAAGGCCCCCCGCCCGGCTTCATCCACACCGGCGATAACGGACCAGCCACGACCGCGATGCGCATCTTCAAGCGAGAAATCCGGCATGTTGCGGTCAGTGCATGCGCAGCTCATTGACCATGCCCATGTGCGATTGGACCTTGGGAGTGGCGAAGATCTCGGTCACAAACACCGTGCCATCGTCATCCACGGCTACGCCAACACCCGTTTGGGTCCACAGCGTGCGCATGTTGTATTCGTGAGATTGGGAATTTTCCCAAAGACCCACCACATACGAGGCAACATTGCTGCCGCAACCCTTGGCAGAGGCAACATTCTCGCTGACTTGGTCCATGTTATAGAGCCGCTGGGCGGCGAATGAGCGGCTCTCGAAGCCATAGTGGCTGATATCGGATTTGGCACCGAAAACGCTGGATTTGCCCCGGTTGTTGAGCAGAAAGTCCGAGTGCTGACGGGCCAGGCCGTCCAGCTTGGGATTGCGTTGCAGGTTGTTTCTGCCATGCTGCCTGCGATAGGCGTTCACTTCCCGATACAGGTTCTCCTCCAGTGAACTCTCCGCCTTGTTCGGCGCGGACATCGGAACCTTGGTGGTAGGCCGGGGCGCGCATGACATCAGGACACTCATGCCCAACGCGGTTGTCGCTATTGTGAAAACGGACGTCGCCATGCGTGCGATAATCATCACTGCCGGAGCCAGCGCAACTGTTTTTTTCACTTTTTTTCAATTTCCCCCGTTTTTCTTTCATATTTTGAAATACTTCCTGATTGCATCCGGGGCAAGGGCCCGGCACGCTGGCGGCGGGTTGCGCTTGGAAGCGGAGAATTTTTCCGCGGGCATGGCCGGAGGCTTTGGCAAACAATGAATAATTCCACCGGCAACCCGTCGAATGACGCGATAGGATCGGTCGGCCCCGACGATCCGGAGGCATCCGAGATGACTTCGGACGATGACGCCCGGCTTGTTGCCCGTGCCCAGGGGGGTGACATGCGGTCTTATGACGCCTTGGTCACCCGTCACCGGGGAAGGATATTCGCCATGATTCGCAACATGATCCATCAGGAAGCCGAGGCGTGGGATCTCGCGCAGGAGGTTTTCATCAAGGCCTGGCAGGCCTTGCCGCGGTTTGAGGCAAAGGCGCGGTTTTCGACCTGGCTGTACCGGATTGCGCACAATGTCGTTTATGATTGGACGCGGAAGCGGAGGATCGAGAGCGCGGGGGAATTCAATGATGAGATTTTCGAGCGGGACCGGATCGACCCTGCGGCGGTGACCGCGCCGAATGCCGGGGAGGCCCCGGATGATGCGCTGGCGCGTGCTGAATTGCGGGTGAAGATCGAAGCGGCGCTGGCCAGGCTTTCGGCCGAGCATCGGGAGGTGGTGCTGCTCAAGGATGTGCAGGGACTCGCATACAAGGAAATCGCCGAGGTGATGGGCAGCTCGATCGGCACCGTGATGAGCCGGTTGTTTTACGCCCGTCAGAAACTCCAAACACTGCTGAAACATGAATACGAAGCTCGATGAAACCACACTGGCCCGGTGGCTGGACGATGAATTGCAGGGTGCTGAACTCGCTGCTGTTGAGGTCTCCATCCAAGGGGATGAGGCACTGCTGACCCGGCGCCGGGAGCTGCGTGAGTGGCGGGCGACCATCGGCGCGGTCATTCCCGCCGTGCGCGAACCGCTGTATCCGGAGTTTTTCAACAGCCGCATCGAACGGGCGATTCGCGAGCAGGCCCCGACCAGGTCGTGGCTTTCGTGGCTTCCTTCCCAAGCGGCGGCTTGGCGGGCCTGGTGGATGCCTGCCACGGCGCTGGCCGGGATGGCGCTGGCATTCTGGGTCGGGACCAAGACGGGCGGCATGACGCAGGTGCCAGCGGTTCCCAAAGCCGTGCCCGTGCCTGTCGTGGTGCAGGTTCCCACCGTTTATACCCCGGAGCGAGGGGTGGCTGCGGAATGGTTTTCCAGCCCGGATGCGGCGGCGACCGTGATCGTCTTGGAAGGGGTGGAGGCGATTCCGGACACGCTGGATTTTTCCGAAACGGCGGCCTTGCCCGGTGACCGGGAATTCACCGCGAGGCTGGCAAGCCCCGCCAACGGGGAGCTGCTGCAATGACCCGGCGGGCATGCTGGCTGGTGCTTGGTGCCGCCGCAGGATGGCTGCCGCTGGGGCTCGGTGCCGCGCCGGAGGATCCCGGCAAGACGGTTGTCGGCAAGGTGAACGTGGCGGTGTACTACGCGACGGATGGCGACGCGGCGGTCGCCGGTCCCAAGGCGGCGGTGCTGGGGAAGGTGATCGAGAAGCGCCTGCGCAATGAGGAGAAACTGCGCTTCAAACAGTACCGCCTGCTGGGCGAGGACACCCAACCGTTGTTCCGCAGTTACGAAAACTGGGCGCAGCCGCTCAAGCCTTCGGATGAGGTGCTGGTGAAATTCGAGGCCCGCAGCCGCCCGACCCAGGCAGCGATCCGGCTGGATCTGGAACTGTGGCTGAGCCGCAAGAAGATCCTCAAGACCGACGTCCTGCTGGAGGGGGATCGACCGTTGTTTGTGTTAGGCCCGGAATGGCGGGGCGGGCGCCTCATCATTGCGGTTTCGCTTGCATCGGATCCCGGCCCGCGCTAGTCTCGCCGCATGCGCACTGCAATTCCATTCTGGCTGGCCTTGGCGGGTTTTCTGCAAGCGGGGGGACTCACCTACGAGAAGGAACTGTTGGAGATTCATGCCGCCGCCGATGCCAAGTCAGTCGTGGCGGACTTCAAGTTCGAGAACAAGACCGACCGGCCGGTCACCATCGCCAAGGTTGACAAGACTTGCTCGTGCGTGTCGGTGCAGGTTGCCGACTCGAAATTGACCTATGCACCGGGAGAGTCCGGCCTGATCCGCGCCGTTTTCGAGATGGGGAATTTTTCCGGCGTGGTCGATAAGACCGTGGCGATTTGGCATGACAAGGATCCCGAGGACAAGCCCTCGCAGATTCTCACGGTGCGGGTCCACATCCCGGTGCTCGTGGTGATGGATGTGAAGACCTTGAAATGGGCGATCGGCGCTAACCCGGATCCTCAGAAAATCGACATCACCATGGCGGACACCAAGCCGATCAGGATCCTGTCCACCAGTTGCACGTCGGAAAGTTTCAAAATCGAGTTGAAGACCCTGGAGGAAGGGCAACATTACCAACTCCTGGTGACTCCGGATGACACCAAGCAGCCCGGCTTGGCGATCATTCGGATTGAGACGGATTGTGAGAATCCGCGTCACAAGCTCCAGCAGGTGTTTGCCACGATCCGACGGGAACTGCCGGCAATTCCATGACCGCCCTGGCGCAACTATCCGCGGTTCTGGCCCTCGCCGCAGCCGCAGCGGGTGCGACCTATTGGATCAAGGGGCCGCCGAGCCGGGCGGTGCCCTGTGATGCTGCGGCGTTGCCGCCGGACGAGGTTTGCCTGGAGCGGGTGTTGCGCGAGTGGCAGGGGCAGGTCTTGTGGGTTGATGCCCGCTCCCGCGCGGAGTGGGAGCGCAATGGCATGGCAGGCGCCTTGTTGTGGAATCTTGATGAGAACCAGCAGGCGTTCGAGGCGGAAGCGGCGGGACGAATGATCGACGGCCCTCGCGTGCTGGTGTATTGCAGCAATGAGAACTGCGACACCAGCCGGCAGGTGGCGGAGCAGATCCGGACCCTGCAACTGAGCAACGGGGTGTTCGTTCTCCACGGCGGCTGGCGGGCACTGGCAGCGGCCAAACTCACCAAGGATTTTCAACGCCAATGAGGGCCGTGTCGGCGTCTCGGTGGGGTTTCATTCACGCGGGACTGCGGTGAGTTCCGTGCCTTGATCGCTCACGGGTCCAGCAAGGCCCGCACCGTGGCGGGGTCCAGGGTGGCGGCGAGGTCAGCACCGGCGAGGATGCCGGCGGCGAGCTGGCCTTTTTCCTGTTGGAGTTTGTGAATGCGCTCCTCCACGGTGTCCTGGCAGAGCAGTTTGTGAACGAACACCGGCTTGTCCTGGCCGATCCGATAGGCACGGTCGGTCGCCTGCGCCTCAACGGCCGGGTTCCACCACGGGTCGTAGTGGATCACGGTGTCGGCGGCAGTTAGGTTGAGGCCGGTGCCCCCGGCCTTGAGCGAGATGAGAAACAGGGGGACTTTGCCGCTTTGGAAATCCTCGACCAGCTTGCCGCGGTCCTTGGAGCCGCCGGTGAGCTTGAGGTAGGGGATGGGCACCTGAATGAGATGCGCCTCGATGAGGGCGAGCATGCTGGTGAACTGCGAAAACAACAGGATGCGCCGGCCTTCCTCCAGGAGCAACTCCAGCAGGTCGGTTAGAAAATCCAGCTTGGCGGAGTCGCGGACGTGGTTGGAGAAATCCTCCGGCAACAGGCGCGGATCGCAGCAAATCTGGCGGAGTTTGAGCAAGGCATCGAGGAAGACGATCTGCGATTGCCCGAGGCCGCGGGCGGCGATCGCCTGGCGGACGCGCTTGTCCATGGTGGCACGCACGGTTTCGTAGAGGTCCTTTTGCCCGGTGTGCAGTTCGATGAGGTGGACGAGGGTGGTTTTCGGCGGCAATTCCTTGGCCACCTGATCCTTGGTACGGCGGAGAATCAACGGAGCCACGCGGCGCTTGAGCACTTCGTTGCGTTCCGCGTCGCCGTCTTTTTCAATCGGCTTGCGAAAGCGGCTGTTGAAGGCCTCTTCGCTGCCGAGAAAACCCGGGATGAGGAAGCGCAGCAGGCTCCACAACTCGCCGAGGTGGTTTTCGATCGGCGTGCCGGATAGGCAGAGGCGGTGGCACGCATTCAGTTTGCAGGCGGCCTGGGCCACCTTGGCCCGCGGGTTCTTGATGTTTTGAGCTTCGTCCAGCACCACCATGTGGAAGGCCACGCCGCGAAGTTTTTCGAGGTCCCGTTGCAGGAGCGCGAATGAGGTGAGGACCAGATCCGCATGCGGGATGGCGCGGAAGTAGCGTTTCCGTTCCGGTCCGTTGAGCACCAGCACGCGCAGGCTGGGGGTGAACTTGAGCGCCTCCGCCCGCCAGTTGGGGACCACCGAGGTGGGGGCCACCACCAATACCGGTTTGCCGCCCATCCGGCCAGCCGCCTTTTCCGTTAGGATATGGGTCAGGGTTTGGAGGGTTTTGCCGAGGCCCATGTCGTCGGCCAGGATGCCATGCAAGCCGTGGCGGGCGAGGAATTGCATCCAGTGAAAGCCGGCGAGTTGATAGTCGCGGAGCGTGGCTTGCACTCCCGCCGGCAGCGGCACCGGCTCGAGGCCGGAAAAATCCTTGAGCCGCGCGGCAAGTTCTGCTAGATCCGGTGGCGGGGTGAGACCGAGCCCATCCAGTCCGGCCAGCGCCGCGGCATCCAGCGCATGCAGGCGGGCCCGGTCGGGAAACTTCGGATCGAGCAGCGCGGCGAGGTGTCGGAGAATCATCCGCACCCGGCCCACCGGCAGCCGCAGCGCATCACCATTTGGCAACGGCGCATAGACGTGACCTTGGTTCGGGCGGTCCAGCGTCTCCTCCAGGAAGTCGCTTTCCAGCAAGCCGGCCAGGATCGGCAGCAAATCATAACGTTCGCCGGCCACCTCGAAACCCACCGACAGGCTGAACCAGCCGCCTGGCCCCGGTTCCAGCAGGCTTTCCCACTGCGACGGATCGGCATCAAAGACGCAGTGGCCCACCTGGTCATCCATGGTGACGCGCCACCCGAGAGTCTCCAGGCGGGCCACCATTTCGCCGCGGAATTGATGCCAGAACGCATCGGTGGGCACGCGCCCCGGATCGGGAAACCATCGGTCCGGACCGTGGGTGGGAGCGGCGTCCCTGGACTTGAGGTTGAGCAGAAAGCGCCACGCGGAATTGGCTTGCAGCGAGGAGAGTCCGGTATCCCGAAGTTGTTGGGCGGCGGCATTTTCCGCGCCGGCATCGTGCTTCAGAATCGCGGCCTGGCCGTCGGCCAGGGTCACCGTGCTCACCCAGTCCGGCATCGACGCCCGCAGTGGACCACGATGGACACCGTAGCTGACCGTGGCGGCGGCGGAAATCCAATGGTCGGGATCCGGCAACCCAAGCGATTGCAGCAACAAGCGCGTCGTGCGGTCGATCGGCTCGCGGGTGACGTGCAGCTCGAAGCACGGCTCGAACGTGAGCCACGGCCGCTCCGCCGACGGCTCCTTGAGCAAGTCGCGGGGGCTGGGCAAGGCCGCCGCCACCGCGCCGGCCACCCCGTGCCCGAGCAGCCGTTGCGGGTCGCGTTCCTTCGCCGCCTTCAGCAGCAATGCCGCCGCATGCTGGCAAAAGCCGCCGAACTCGCACGAACAGGAGGTATCAAACTCCCACCCGCTGCCGGAGTTCCAGACACTCACCTCGGTCGTCTCATTCACCACCGTGCCCCGCAGCACAACAGTGTCCGGGCTGGCCGGTTCGAGGCGCAGGTCCCTGACCTTGGTCACCAGCGCCTGCGCGGCGGCGAGATGATCGTCGTCGAAGCGGTTTTTCCAGCGGGAGTCGCCGAGAAAGGCTTGGATGTCAGTTCCGGCAGGCAAGGTGGCGCAGCCGTTCTAGCATGCTTTTCAATTCCTCCAATCCCGAAAGTCCGCCTGTCGTTCCCTGGATGTGCCGGGGTGCCTCGGCATGCATACCGCCGACATGCAGCACGGTGCCGGCTGCCTCTCCCGGGTGGCATCGCAGGCCTGGTCTTGCCGATCGTCTTCAGCCATCGTTGCCGATGCCTATGAACGCCTGCGGACCCTTGCTGTCAGCCTACCCGGAGCCTCCGATCCAACCACCGGAAGTGCGATGAAAACCGTATCGGGCGGCGCGGCCGCAGTAATTCGCGAACGATGGCTCTTGATTCCTGGGTGCCTGCGGGCCTATCCCTTGGGCGTGACGACACGCTGGTGGCGAATGATCTTGGAGGAGCCGTATCGGGTGTTTTTCCCGTTGGGGATGCTGGCGGGAATGGGTGGCGTCATGCTGTGGCCGCTCCATTACGGACAGTGGCTGGGTTTCAATCCGCTCGAAGCCCACCCGCGGCTGATGATCGAGGGCTTCATGGGGGCCTTTGTGCTCGGGTTTCTCGGCACGGCATTTCCCCGCGTGGTGGGCAACCGGGGGTGGTTCGCCGGGGAGTTCCTGCTGCTGCTCGGGCTGTGGGCCGGGGTGGTGGGCAGTGCCGCCAGCGGCCGGGTGGTGGCTGCCGACGGGTTCTTCGCGGGGTTGCTGGGACTGCTGTTTTGCGGTCTGGCGTTGCGCTGGGCCTGGGGCCATCGGGACACGCCGCCGCCGGGCTTCTTGCTGGCCCTGACCGGATTGTTAGGCGGGGCGCTGGCGGCCGCTTGCCTGGCCTGCGGGGGCGGCCTGTGGCTGGGCCTGGGCGGGCAGGCGTGGGCGAAGCTATGGCTTTTCCAGGGCTTGCTGCTGCTGCCCGTGATGGGGATCGGGCCGTACTTGCTGCCGCGCTTTTTCGGCCTGCCAAGCAGCCATTCGTTTGATGATTCGCCGCGTCCGCCCGCCGGGTGGTGGCTGCGGGTTGGCGCGGCGGTGTTTTGGGGCCTGCACCTGGTGGCCAGTTTCGCGCTTGAAGTCCACGGCTATCCGCTGCTCGGCCACCTGTTGCGAGCTGCGGTGATCGGGGTGTGGTTTGCCTTGGAAACACCGGTCTTCCGCCGGGGAAAAGTCTCTTCCACCCCCGGCAATGTCGTGCGTTTGGCACTCGTCGGCATGCTGGCCGGCTGCGGAGCCGCAGCGTTTTGGCCGACCGCGCGGATTGGGGCTTTGCATTTGTTCTTTGCCGCCGGGCTTGGCCTGCTGACGCTGGCGGTCGGCACGCGGGTCATCCTCGGCCATGCGGGCCGACATGATCTGCTGGTCGGGCGGCTGCGCTGGCTGCGCTGGGCCGCAGGGCTGCTGGTGCTGGCCGCCACCACCCGGATGAGCGCGGATTTTCTGCCGACGGTGCGGACGTCGCATCACATCTATGCCGCGTGGACTTGGGTGCTGGGCGGGATGCTTTGGTTTTGGGCGTTGTCGAGGTTTCTGTGGCGCCGGGAGGGCGTGCCAAAGCCACGCTCCAAGTGCCCACGTCGGCGCTGAGCCAGCCCTGAGCGGGCTACTTGCGAGCCGCTCGTCTGCCCTTCTTCAAAAAGACCGCAAGCGTGGTATTTTCAAGAAAGGCCCGGGAGTTCTCCTTCAACTTCTCGAAGCCTTTGTGCAGCGGACACGGATCACCCTTGCCGCACCAATCCTGGCTGATGGGACAAAGACTTTCCTGCGGCCGCTCAAACAACGCCACAATCTCCATCAGCCGAATCTCACCCGGTGGCTTGGCCAGACAATAGCCGCCTCCCGGTCCCATGATCCCTCGTACCAGGCCCGCAGCGGCGGCCTGGCTCAACAGCTTGGCCGCCAGCGCCACCGGGATTTTCCGCACCCGTCCCACCTCGCTCGAAGAAATCGCGGGGGCATCCGGTTGGTATTGTTCGGCCAAATAACTGATCGCAGAGACCGCCTGCCGTGCAAGTTTTCCGTAACGAAACATGACCGAACCTAACCAGCCAGCACCAACAATCAAGCACAATTTCAAAAAAAATGAAAAAAATCTCTTGGTTTGGTTCCGAGCTGGTGGATCCGCCGCCCGTCCGGAGCGAATTGCCGGCGCTTGGCGGCTTTGATGAGGAGCCGGAGGCAGCTCTCCATGGCCGCCAAGTCCAGGCTGACCCGCAGCAGGTGTGGGGCTTGGTTTCCATCACGATCTGTCGGGGAACCTGGCCTTCCAGATGGCATGGGCGTCACGGATTTCAGCCGCCTCGCGGGTGGCGCCCAGCTCCCAGGTGAGCGGGCAGCCGGCGGGGAAAAACCGGAGCAACGCGGCGTAATCAAGCGTGCCTGAAAACGGCGTCCGGTGATCGCGGGCCGGCCACTCGACATCATGCACATGCCCGCCCATGAGCTGCGGCGAAATCCGCTCCAGCCACTCGTGGTGGTCGAGCAGTCCGAGATTGTGCTTGAGCTGGACATGGCCGAAGTCATGCCAGTAACCAACCCATGGGTTGTCGGCAAAGTGGTCTTGCAGATTCACCATCTCGCGCTCGCTCGGCACGTCCTCGAAGTGCGAGCGGGATTCGATGGCGAGTTTCACCCCGGCGGCGGCGGCCCGCTCGGCGATGGTGCCGAGGGCGTCGAGCGCCCGATAATAGTAGAGTGGGGCGAGCTTCTCGCGCTTCCTGACGAAGGCGAGCTTCGCCTTCACATAAGCCGGCTGAGTCTGGCGGCCCGCCGCCACCATCTGGGTAAGGCACTTGCTCCAGTGCTGCGGATTCAACGGCACCGAGCCCATGTGGAGGACCAGGTAGTGCGCCTTGAACTCGACGGCCAACTCCAGCGTGCGGAATGTCATGTCGAGTGCCCGTTGGCGGTCACAGGACCGGTGCGAGGTGAATTCGTAGGCATCCGGCGCATCAATCATCACCTCGACCGGTGAAGGGAAGAAATTGTGGACCCCGGCGCAGGTGAAGATGCCGCGTTGGAACGCCTTGCGGATGCCGGGCACCTTGGCCACACTCATGCCGTGGGACAACTCGATGTGGGTGAATCCGAGGTTCACGATTTCCTCAATCATCTCCTCGCCATCGGTATGGCGGCTGTTGTTCCAACATGAAGAAAAGGCTAGCATGGCACGCAGCCCCGACGCACCGGGGCGGGCGGAGCATGCGCCAACCGGGCCGCTGATGCAAGCACACGGCAAATTCGGGCGATGGACCCGCGAAATTCCGCCAATGGGAGACTCCCATGGTTTGGTGCCTGCCGGCGGCGGGTCATTGACTGCGGGGCGTTTCCGACAGGAAGGATTTGCGGGAGAGTTCGGCGTATTTGCCGGCGCGGGCGAGGAGATCGGCATGGGTCCCCTGCTCGATGACTTCGCCTTTTTCCAGCACGTAGATGCAGTCGGCGTTCTGGATGGTGGAAAGCCGGTGGGCGATGACGAAGGCGGTGCGGTTGGCCATGAGGTGGTCGAGGGCGTCCTGGATTTGGCGCTCGGTTTCCGAATCGACCGAGGCGGTGGCCTCGTCAAGCAGCAGGATGGGGGCGTTTTTAAGCAGCGCTCTGGCGATGGAGATTCGTTGTTTTTCCCCGCCGGAAAGTTTGACGCCGCGTTCGCCGACATTGGTGTCGAGTTGCTGCGGCAAGGTGCTGACGAACGCATCGGCGTGGGCGGCACTCAGCGCGGCCCAGAGTTCGGCCGCAGTGGCATCGCGCTTGGACAGGAGGAGGTTTTCGCGGACGGTGCCGTTGAAGAGGAACGGCTCCTGGGTGACGTAGGCGAGGTGCTCGCGCAGGGAGGTTTTCGCGAGGTCGGCAATGTTCTGCCCGTCGATGCAGATGCTGCCGGAACTGACCTCGTAAAAACGGGCCAGCAGGGACAGCACCGTGGTTTTCCCGGCACCGGTGGAACCCACCAGCGCGATGGTCTGGCCGGGCTGGGCATCAAGGGTCACGTTGTGCAAGGTCGGCTGCTCCTGATAGGTGAAGGAAACCTTTTCAAAGTGGACGGCACCCCGGATGTGGGCTGGCAGGACCTGCCCGTCGCGGGCGTTGGGTTCTTCCGCGGAGTCGAGGATGTGGAAGACCCGGTCGGCGGCGGCGCGGCCCGACAGAATCATTTGGTTGAGTGAATTGAGCCGGTCGATCGGCTCATAAAACAACGAGAGAAAGAGCAAAAAGCCCGTGAAATCCCCATAACTCAGCTCGCCACGCATGACCTCCCGCCCGCCGCATGCCAGCACCAGCACATACCCGCTCATGCGCAGGAATGACATGCCGGGGGAGTACACCGCCCACCACCGCATCATCCTCAGGGTGGCGTGGCGCAGCGCGTCGGAAAACCGATTGAAGCGGGCGTGCTCGTCCGCTTCCGCGGCGTAGGCTTTGATTTGGCGGACGCCGGAAATGTTGTCGTGCAGCAGGGAGTTGAGGTCGGATGCGGCTTCGCGGTGGTTGCGGTAGCGGTCACCGCCCCGGGTCGAGTAAATCCACGCGGACAGCGCGAGAAAGGGGACTGGCAGGGTGGCCCAGGCCGCCACCACCGGGTTGAGGTAAAAGAGAAACGCGCCGACGCTGCACACCTGGAGCGTGGCAACCAAGCCCTGCTCGATGCCATCGATGAGCACGCGCTCCATGTTGGTGACGTCTTCGACCACCCGGGTCATGATGTCGCCCGTGCGCCGGGTATCAAACCAACTCAGCGGCAACCGCTGGATTTTTTCGTATAGATCCGAGCGAATATCGAAGATGACTTTCTGCTCAAACGTGTTGTTGAGGAGAATCCGCAGGGAATTCAGGCCGTCCTTGACCAAAAACCCGAGCCCGGCGACCCAGATCCAAAGAAAAAACTCAGCGTGCCGTTGCGGATCGGGAATAATGTGGTTGATGACGTGCCGGGTCGCATTTGGAAATACGAAAATCGCCAAAGTCATTCCAACGGCGCAGAGAAGCTGAGCAGTGGCAAGGCCCGGATAGTGGCGGAGGTAAGCAAGGACGCGGAGGATGGACGGCATGGAAAACGGGACAGAAATGCGGCCCTGTGGTTGCTTTGTAAAGCCAAGCCGAAAGAAAAGTGAAAAGTTCTCAATATTTGGGATTGCAGTGGTGGGCTTGGCGGTCATAGGCTCGCTCGTACCCGTTCGACCCAATCGCTCAACCAATCAAATCTCATGGCCAACGTTTTCGGAATTCTAACTGCCATTGTGCTCGCCCTCGCAGCCTTTGTCGCCTATAAGAACAAAGATGCTTACGGTAACGAACTGAACCACCGCAAGGACGAAGAGCGCAAGCTTGCCGCCAGCCGGGAACGTCTGCAAACCGCCCGCGACAGCCTGGCCGCCACCCAAAAGGAGCGCTCCGATACCGAAGTGGAAGTGGCCAAACTCAAGACCGAAGAGGAGGCCCAGAAAAAGGCCAACGACGACCTCAAGCAACAAATCGAAACCAAGACCCAGACGGTCGATGCCAACAAGAAGGAGCTGGATGAGATCCGGCAGAAAACCGCTGCCGTCGGTGAAATCAAGGATCTGGCGGCCAAGGTGAAAACCATGCGGACCGAGATCGAGGATCTGAACCAGTCGATCACCAACAACGAGGCGAAGCTCGCCAACCTCACCAGCGAAAACACCCGCGTGGGAGGCATGATCGAGGTGCTCAAGGGTGAGAATGAGTTGATCTCCCGCCGGGAATCCTTCTTCACCAAGGCCCGGATCAATTCGATCTATCCAAACTGGGGCTTTGTGACCGTCGGCGCGGGCAACAGTTCCGGGGTGGTTACCGGTTCCACCCTTGACGTGGTGCGCGATGGCGCGACGGTGGCCAAGCTGCTCGTCACTGCGGTTGAGAGCAACACCTCATCCGCCAGCATCGTTCCCGATTCGCTTGGCGAAGGCATGGTACTCATGGTCGGCGATCAAGTCGCTCCCTCGCACAAGCCCGCGCCAAGCCCCAAGGCAGCCTCCAAACCGGCAGCCACCCCAAGCACCGTGCCTGCCGCAGATTCCAAACCTGCCGAGACGCCCGCGCCCGACGCCGTGCCATCGCTCGATCTGGGTCCCGATCCAAGTGCGGTGCCTGAAACCAAGCCGGAAACCAAGCCGGAAACCACTCCCGAAACCACTCCCGAAACCACGCCCGAAGCCACTCCTGAAGCCACGCCGGAGCCCGGGACCAACTGATTTGCCGCATTCTCAAGACCTATTGCACGGAACCTCCCATGAAAGCCATTTTATACATCATCGCCATTCTCGCCACCGGCGGCGCCGCGTATTTTTCATTCGATCACTCGGTGAAATTCAAGGCACAGCAGAAAGTTCGCATTGAGGCCATTGAAACCAACCGGGTGGTTACTGCCAACGCGGAAGGCACTGAAAAGGAACTCAAGATTGAACAGGGGGTTCTCAAGACTGTGAAAGACCAGCGCGAAGAGACCACCCAAAGCATTGCCGCCCTCAAGTCTAACGAAACCGGTCTCAAGCGCCAGGTCGGTGAACTCGATGGCACCCTCGAAGAGCAGAATCAGGAAAAGGCGTCGCTTCAGAAAACCATCGAGGAAATCAAACTCGTCCTGAAGGAATTGGGTAATGACGTCACGCTCGACAACCTCGCCAAGAAGATCGACGAGGTCACCGAGAACAAGAAAAACCTGGAACGGCAACTCGAGGAAAAGGAAACCCTGGTGGCCGCCGCCGAGAAGAAGCTTGCCAAAAACAAGGACGAGGCCGACCGCCTCACCCAGATCAAGATGAAGCGCAACGTCCGCATTTCCCGCAACGCGATGGAGGCGGTGATCACTGCGGTCAATCAAGACTGGGGCTTCGTGGTCATCGGGGCCGGCAGCAACACCGGCTTCACGCCGCAGACTTCGTTGCTGGTCAAACGCGATGGCCGCCTGATTGGGCGCCTCCGTCCGTCCGCCATCGAGCCCACCCAGACCATCGCTGACATCATCCTGGAAAGCCTTGCCGCAGGCGTGCGCCTCCAACCTGGCGACCGCGTCATTCTGGCCAAACCGGCGAGCCTCTGAGGCCTGGCGGGATTTTTCACAAACCCGTTCTGCGGGCTTGCATGCGGCGGAGTTTGTTTTATGCTCCTCCCATGCGTGGAACCCTTTTGCTCCTGATTGGTGCGGCCTGTGCAGGCATGAACCTCACATCCTGCAACCCGAATGAACCCGAACGGAAGCCAGTGCCACCGACTTCCGCGCACAGCAAGATCCCGTGGAATTCACAAGGACCGGCCGGCGGCCAAGGGCAGTTCGGCATGCTCCAGCAGAACCAACCACGGCGCTGAGGCACCCGCTCATGCGCGGTGCTTGCATGCCGCTTGCCGCACTTCGCGACCTCACGATGGCACCAGCCATGGCCGCTTCGCCGCAGTGACATGCGGTGGCTTCAGATAGATCGGTTGTGGCGCGGCGGACGCCCAGGCCGCCCGCGTCGCCGCGTCTGCCAGGCACCAAGCCAGCCAGAGACCTGTCGCAGATGGAAATTCCTGCCGCACCTGAGGGGCCAATTCGCCGGGCAGTGGAAAACGCGTTGGTTCCTCAATGGCGATGACTGGAATCCCTTGGGTGACCGCAGCGGCAACTGCGGCGATGAGCCCGGCACCATCGGTGAGTTCCGGCTCCGCCATCATTCGCCTGGCGGCGACTCGCGCCAGCCAGAAACCGCCGCGCCGCGCATCGCCAATGGCAAGGCAAGCCACGCTCGCGGCGGCGGTGGGCAGCGCCAGCAGCGAGGGCAGCGCCACCGCCTCGCAAGCATTGGCAATGGCCACGCCCTGGGCGGCCGCAATTCCCACGCGGGTGCCACTATAGCTGCCCGGCCCGCTCCCCACCAACACCCGGCCGAGGCCCGCAGCGGGGAGGGTCTCTAACAATTCTGCCAGCGGGCCGAACAACCGCGCGTGGTGGCTGCGAGCACTGGAAAACTCCCGCCCGATGAGACTTCCGTCGGCACCGGCAATGGCGAGTGAGGCATGGGGGCTTGAGGTCTCCAGAATCAGGGTGAACGTGCCGGGCATGGCGAAAGCCTAGCCCATCACGGACCGCACCAGCAAGGACAATGGGGCATGGGTCAGGATGTCATGGGTCACGAAGCAATAACCGGACGATCTAACAAGAGGCTCACACGATCATTGCCGTTGTGCAGCCAGTTCACGCAGCGTGTCGCGTCATACGACGTTCACGCAGGTGATTTCCGGCCGGACGGCAGGATGAATCTTCACCAACCAAAAGATTCACACTGCTGCCGCGCTCACGTCAAGGCCCGGCAGAGTTTTTCCAGCCCCTCCATCAGGCGGGCATGGGGGCAGCCGAAATTGAAGCGAATCCAGCCCGGCCAGGCAAAGGAGGCCCCGTCTGATAGCAACAATCCGGCGCGTTGTTCCCAATGTCCGGCCGGGCTTGCCACCCCCAGGCTGCGGGCGTCGAGCCATGCCAGATAGGTGGCGTCCCCCGCCACGACGGATAGCTCCGGGCCGCGGGTGCGGATGAAATCGACCAGGCTGTCGCGGTTGGTTTTCAGATAGGCCAGCAGCGCCACGCGCCACGGTTCGCCATGGCGGTAGGCGGCTTCGGCGGCGTAGTAGGACAGCGCGTTGATTTCTGACAGTGTGTGGCCGCGGGTGGCGGCGAAGCGGTGGCGCAAGGCCGCGTCGGGAATCACGGCATAGGCATAACCGAGGCCGGCGATGTTCCAGGTTTTGCTGGGGGAGAGCAGGGTGATGGTGCGCTTGGCGAGTGCTGGCGGCAGGTTCAGCGCCGAGACATGCGGGGTGGCGGCTTCGTCGAAGATCAGGTCGCAGTGGATTTCATCGGACACCAGCACCAAATCGTGTGCCTCGCAAAACAACGCCAACTGCATGACCTCGGCTCGCGAAAACACCCGGCCCAACGGGTTTTGCGGGTTACACAGGAGAAACACGCGGGTTTGCCGGGTCACGGCGCGTTCCATGGCGGCCCAATCAAAGATCCAGCGGCCATCCTCGAAGCCATGATCCACCGTCACCAAAGCCACCCGCGCATCGTGATGGACATTGAGAAACGGTGGATAGACCGGCGTACACGTCAGCACCGCCTCGCCCGGCCCGCAACATGCCCGCGCTGCCAGCGAAAGCGCCGGCACCAGGCCGCCCAGGTGAATGATTTGCTCCAGCGGCACCTCCGCGCTGCGGCGCGTCCGCAGGTAATCCAGCACCGCTGCATTCAAGCCCTCATGCGCCTGGGCGTATCCGAAAACCCCATGCTCCACCCGGCGGTGCAGGGCTTCCAGAATCTCCGGTGCCGAGGCAAAATCCATGTCCGCCACCCAGAACGGCTCGAGTTCCGGACGCCGGTCAAATTTGATGGAGCCGGTGCCGCGCCGCGTGATCGGGGTGTCAAAATCGAAAGTCATGGCGGCGCAGTCTTCACAGGCCGGCGATTGGTTCAAGCGCGAACATGTCGGCTCAAACATTTTGAGGGGCAAAAATATGCACTTGGCGAGCGTGGCCGCTTGCTTCAGGCTGTTGCCGTCCGGGGCTTCCCGTCCGCCGTTTTTTCCCCGCTTCCCATTTTTTCATCAGCAAATTCACCCATGAGCACGGTTCTGGAAACCATTGATGGCGGAACCCGCTACCTGGAAAAACGCGGCATCGCGGAGGCGCGGCGCAACATGCAATTGCTGATGGCCCATCACCTCAAGTGCAGCCGGATGGAGCTGTATGTTCAATTCGACCGCGCCCTGCCCGAGACCGACCTGCAGCCGCTGCGCGAGGCTCTCAAACAACGCGGCGAGGGCGTGCCGCTGCAACATCTGCTCGGCCAGGTGCGGTTCCACAACCGCGAGTTCAAGACCGACGCCCGTGCCCTCATCCCGCGCCCGGAGACCGAGGAACTCGCCGAGTGGCTGCTCAGCCTCGAGTTGCCGGCAAACCTTGCCCTGCTGGACATGGGCTGCGGCTCCGGCGTGCTGGGCTTGACGCTGGCCGCCGAACGGCCGGAGTGGCAGCTTACCCTGGCCGATGTTTCGCCCGCCGCCCTCGCGCTGGCGATGGAAAACGCGGCGGCACTCGGCATCACCCAGGTCCGCTGGATTGAAAGCGATCTGTTCGCCGCCATCGATGGCACCTTTGACGGCATCGTGGCCAACCTCCCGTATGTTCCCGAGTCCGCGCGGGCCGGCCTGAGTTGCGAGGTGCGGCACGACCCGCCGCTCGCCCTGTTCGGCGGGCCTGACGGTCTGGAGCTGCTCCGTCGTTTCATCCCGGAGGCCTTCACGCGCCTCAGGTCCGGCGCGTGGCTGGCCTTGGAAATCGGTCACGATCAGGCTTCCCAGGTCGCCGCAATGCTAAGAGGCGCCGGGTTCAGCCAGATCGAAGTGAAATCCGACCTCTCCGGAGTGCCACGCTTCCCCTTCGCCCGGCGCCCGGCCTGATCCACTCATCCCCATGAACCTTGCCCACCTAACCCACCATGGATAAACTGCTCGTGCATGGCGGTGCCACCCTGCGGGGAACCATCAACATCTCCGGATCGAAAAACGCCTCGCTGCCAATCCTGGCGGCCACCATTCTAACCGGCGAGGACTGCATCATCGGCCGCGTGCCCGATGTCTCGGACACCAACTACATGATCCAGATCCTCAGCGCGCTGGGGGCCAATGTGGAACGCTCATCCGGTACCGTGCGCATCTCCTGCCCGGATGTGCTGGCAGCAGCTCCCTACGAATTGGTCCGCCGGATGCGGGCCTCGATCTGCGTCATGGGTCCCCTGCTGGCACGCAAGGGCCGGGCCGTGGTCTCCCTGCCCGGCGGCTGCGTCATCGGCGACCGCCCGGTGGACCTCCACCTCCGCGGCCTGGAAGCCCTCGGCGCAAAAGTCGCATTCGAGGGCGGCAATCTCATCCTGACCGCCCCGGACGGTCTGCGCGGCGCGGAGATCGACCTGCGCGGCACCCACGGCCCTACCGTGCTGGGCACCGACAACGTGATGATGGCCGCCACCCTCGCCGAGGGCATCACCATCATTGAATCCGCCGCCGCCGAACCGGAAGTGCTCGACCTGGCCAATTTCCTCAACGCGATGGGCGCGAAAATCGAGGGGGCCGGCACCGGTCGCATCGTCATCGAAGGCGTCAGGCAACTCCACGCCGTGCAACACACCGTCATTCCGGACCGCATCGAAGCCGGCACCTTCATGGCCGCCGCCGCGCTGGCGGGCGATGGCGTCACCCTGCACCGCGTCTGCCGCGAACACCTCAAGGCCATTTCCGCCGCGCTGGTCAGGGCTGGCCATCGCGTGGACTTCAACGCCGCCGGCGACGCCTGCACCGTCCATCGCGGCGCGGATCCCAAGGGCTGCGATCTGGTCACCGCCCCCTACCCCGGCTACCCCACCGACATGCAGGCACAAATGACCGCGCTGCTGGCCACCACCCCCGGCATCAGCGTCATCAAGGATACGATTTTCCCCCAACGCTTCATGCACTGCGCGGAGTTGAAGCGCATGGGAGCGGACATCACCGTGGACAATGGCACCGCCGTCGTGCGTGGCGTGGCGCAACTCTCCGCCGCCCCCGTCATGGCCTCGGACCTGCGGGCCTCCGCCGCCCTGGTGCTCGCCGCCCTAACCGCCAAGGGGACCACCGCCATCAACCGCCTCTATCACATCGACCGCGGCTACGAGCACATCGACGAGAAACTCAACCTGCTCGGTGCCGCTCTCCAACGCGTTAGGGATTGACCTCACCCTGCCACGCCACCCTGATGAACGCCTCCGCCATCATCGTTGCCGCCGGTTCCAGCCGGCGCATGGGTTTTGACAAGCTCGCCGCGCCACTGGCCGGGGTGCCGGTGCTGCGGCGGACGCTCGACGCGTTCCTGGCCGCCGGGGTGATCGACGAAATCATCGTGGTCTGCCCGGAGGATCGTTGGAACTGGCTGCAAACCGGCGGATTTCCCAAGCCCGTCCGCCGCGTGGACGGCGGTGCCGGGCGCCAGGATTCCGTCGCCAATGGCCTTGCCGCCCTGGCCCCTGCTGCGGAATTCGTTGCCGTCCACGATGGCGCCCGTCCGCTGGTCAGCCCGGCCGACATCGCCCGCTGTGTGGCGGCCGCCCACGAGTTTCGCGCCGCCAGCCTCGCCCGCCGCGTCACCGAGACGCTGAAACGCGCCAATGCCGATGACTTCTGCACGGAGGCCCTGGCCCGCGAACAGCTTTGGTTCATGGAGACCCCGCAGGTGTTTGAAGTGGCGCTCTTGCGGGAAGCCTATGCGGTGGTCGCGGCTAACGAGCTGCTGGTGACGGATGAAGTCTCCGCCATGCAGACCGTCGGGGTCCGCGTCAAGTTCATCGAAGCCAGCCGCCCGAATCCCAAAATCACCCGACCCTCCGATCTGGTGCTGGCTGCCGCCGTTCTAACAACCGTATGAGCGTGCCAACCTACGCATGGCGGCAAGTGCCCGGCGGCCCGCGCCTGGCGGTCGCCACGCTGGCGGCCTCCGAGTGTGCCGCCCTCTCGCTCTATGTGCCCGCCGGCAGCCGCGATGAAGCCACGCGGCCTGCCGGCTTGGCGCACTTCGTGGAGCACATGGTCTTCAAGGGTACCGCCCGGCGCACTTCGCGCGAGCTGAGTTTTGAAGTCGAAAACGTCGGCGGACAGCTCAACGCCTGCACCACCGAGGACCACACCGTTTACGAAGGACGCGGCGAAGCCTCGCTGCTGCCCGTGCTCATCGACGTGCTGGCGGACATGGTCTGGCACGCCGCCTTTCTCAAGCCGGAAGTCATCCTCGAACGCGAAGTCATCGGCGAGGAAATCACGATGTATCGCGAGTCGCCGAGCGACCACCTCGGCGATTTGATCTCCGGCGCGTTGTGGTCGCCCCATCCGCTTGGCAACCCGATTTCCGGCACCCTTGAATCCATCGCCCGCATTCATCGCAAGGAATTGTTGGAGTTTCGCGACCGGCACCACTTCCGCGACGACCTGGTGGTGGCCGCCGCCGGGCCCTTCACGCTTGACCAGGTGCAGGCAATGTTAGAGCCGCACTTGCCGGGAAAATTCCACCATGCCCGGCGGACCCTGCCATTTGAGCGGCCCGCCAGCCCGCCGTGCCCCGTCTGCGAGGAACGCGATACCGACCAAGTGCAACTCGCCCTCGCCTGGCACACGCCCGGCCGGCATCACCCGCTGCGCCACGCCCTGCGCCTCCTCAGCCTGATGCTTGGCGAAACCGCCAGCTCCCGCCTGTTTCTCGAACTGCGCGAGGAACGCGGCCTCTGCTATCACATCACCAGCGATGTCACCCTTTTCGCCGACACCGGGGCCTTCGAGGTCAGTGCCGGACTCGATCCCGCATCGCGCGGTGAAGCCATCGCCTGCATCCTCCGGGAAATCAACGACATCGTCGCCCACGGCCCCCGCCCCGGCGAACTCGACCGTGCCAAGCGTCTCGTCATCGCCCAGAGCAAACTCGCCTTTGAAGCCACCGGTGCCCACGCCGCCTGGGCCGGCGAAGGCGTGCTTGACTTCAATGAAATCCCCTCTCCCGCCCATTGGCGCGAGCGCATCCTCGCCGTGACCGATGCCGCCATCCAGCATGCCGCCACCCTCGTCTTCCTCGACCAACAGCCCACCCAAGCGGAAATCGGCGGGCTGGCCTAACAGTTTGTCAGATTTGGCATGGCGATCGGGACAGGAGCAATGCGCAACTCCGACTGTTGTCAGTTGGCCTGGATGCGCAGGACATTGACCGAATGCGGCGGCAGGGTGACCTGGAAGCGCTTGGCACAATTGCCGAGTGGCAACACCTGCGGCACGATGCGGTTGGGTTGTTCGAGCGTGTTCTCGTCCTCCGCCTTGTCCGCCCGGATCACGAGGTGCTGACCGGTGGCCGCGACATTCGCGACGCCATCGAGGCTGATCTCGGCGAGCAGCGGGGTGGGGTGGTAGTTGGTGGCTTTGACGAGCACCGTCTTGTTCTGCTGTTGATAGCCGGCGGTGGCGAAGAACGCGGGCAGCGCATCCGCCTCGATCTTGCTCACGCGCTTGCCGTCTAGCAGCATTTCGGCCGTGTTCCTGGTGAGGTCCAGAGTGAGGTCGTACCAGCGTTCGTTTTCGATGGGTCCCTGCAGGTCCCCGCCGCCCTTGGTGGCGATGACATCGGAGGGAGTCCCCTGGATGGCGGAGAAATGGTTGCCCGCCGCGCCATAGTTGCAGAACATGTAGCGCTCCGGCCCCGCCGCATGGAAGAACATCAGGAAGCCCTCGTTGCCGCCCACCCGGCGTGCCTTCACGGTGACCCGGCCGGACTTGAGTTCGGTCTTGAGGAACAGGCTGGTGGGGCCGCGGTTGGGGTCGCTCTGCTTGAGCACGCCGTGTTCCGTCTTCCACTGGCCGAGGCCCGGCGCGTCCCAGTGCTGCAGGTTGGCGAAATCGTCGCTGAACACCACTTGGTTGTTCCCGTCATAAATGCGAAGTTCCTTGAACTCGGTGAGGGTGCTCCACGAACCGAGGCCGAACTTGCCGGCCAACAACGGCAGCTTGGGGTCCGGCTTGGGACTCACCTCCACGGTGGTCGCCAGATTCACGTCAGGACGGTTTTCAGCATAGGTTTTCTGCACATGATAGGACGCGTGGACAAAGCTGCGCGAGGCATCGAACTCGATGAGGTTCACGCCCCAACTGCGATTGTTGACGTTGACGAACAGGGGCGCATAGCTGGCCATCTTCACCAGATCGCCGTTGCGTTCGAGCATCATCAGATAGACCGAGTCATCCATGGCGGCACTCCAGTCGCCGCCGCCGTGGTGATGGGCGTATTCCCCGACGTAGATCTTCCACGGCTTGCGCGGGTACTTGTCGAAGTAGTCGAAGTTGTTGCGGATCCAGCCGGACGGCTTGTAGGAATGCTCGTCCACCACGTCGATCGCATCGTCGCCGGCGCGTGCGATGGCCTGCGGATTCAGGCCGCTCCAATACATGCTCATGATGACCACCAGGTCAGGATACTTGGCCTTGATCGCGGCGCGGAACTTCTGATAGTAATCGCCGTAGAGCGCGGGCGGATGCTCGTTGCCGATTTCAATGTATTTGAGCGGGAACGGCTGCGGATGCCCCATCTTCGCCCGCACCGCGCCCCATTTGGAAGCCACCGGCCCGAGCGCGTATTCGATGGCGTCGAGCGTCTGTTGGATGACCGGCCCAAGCTGGTCGAGCGGCATGTTGTTGTCCGGATGGACCGTCATCCCACAAAACGCGACATACATCGCGTCGGAGCCGAGGTCCTCACAGAACTGGAGGAACTCATGATAGCCGAAGCCATCGGTGGAGCGGTATTGCCAATACCCCCACTGGCCCGGACGATCTTCCGGCGGGCACACCATCGTGCGCCAGTCCGGCGCGGATTCCCACGACAGGCCCTCCACATAACAACCGCCGGGATAGCGGATGAACGACGGCTTCAATTGTTCCAGATGCTGCGCCAAATCCACCCGCAAGCCGTTAGGCCGGTTCTTGTAGGTGGGCGGAAACAACGACACCCAGTCCACCTGCAGGTTACCCTTGCCGCGGAACGACAACACGAAGCGTGCCTGCGGATCGGTGCCGGTGGCCGCGAGCGTGGCCGTTAGCCGCTGCCACCGGTCCCCCGGCGCGAGCGTGCCGAACTCGTGCTGGCCGAGCACCTTGCCGTCCTTCCCCTCCAGGGTGGCGGTCACGGTGCCCTCGAAGGTGCCGGGGCGCACATACCATTTCAAGGCATAGCTGGTGCCGGTCCGCACGGCGATGCCCCAATAGCCGCTGTTGACCAGGGCGGCACGCCCGCTGGCTGCGGTCGGCGCGCCGACCGTGAGAGCCAGCGAACGGCTTGACGCCGCATTCATGGGGTTGGCCTCGGTGAGCTTCATCTCACCGGTCGCGCCGCCGGTGGTTTCGAGCGTCCAGCCCAACAAATCACGCGCGGGCTGCCAACCGCAATTGTTGAACCACGGCCATGGGATGTCCCACTTGTCCTTGGGCACTCCCGGTGGCAGTTTCGCGAGTTCCATCTTCAGGTTGCCGTCGTCCTTCTTCACCAGCTTCATCCCCTGCGGCAACACGCCTTCCTCGAAACTGCGGTTTTGGATCAGCTCGGCATAAATCCCCCCGTCGAACGCATGGCTGATCTCTTCCATGAAGATGCCGTAGAGGGTCGGCGGCACCGGGGCTTTCGGCTGCGACAGGTTGACCTGGATGCTCGCCCTCGGGATTTCGGCCGTGGCGGCTCCGGACAACGCGCCGAAGCCCGCCATGGCCATGGCGCAGGCTCCGAGGCGGGGGAACCGGCCAGAGCCGGTCAGGTTTGCTAGAGAGGGGGCGTGGTTCATTGTGTTAGATAATGGTGCATGGTCTGCCGCCAAGCGCGCACAAGAACCCGCCCGTGCAGGCTGACGTGCCCATGAGACAGCATCCCCGCGGGCGGGACAAGGTATATTCCGCGAATCCGTTGTTCAATTTGCGAAATCGAGGGACTGGCCTCATGATCGCGCAAGCAGCCGCTGGACACCATCACTTGAGGCTTGCCGGGCGGGCGGCGCCGTGCAGGATGGCGCGGGTGAGCGATTGGAATTTCATGACAGTGATCATAGTGGTAGGCGTGTTCGCGCTGTGGAAGCTGGAACTGGCCGCCACGCTGCTGAACCTGAAAGCCTTCCCGGTCACCGTGCCGCCTGACCTCGCCGATCTGATGAGCGAGGAAAAACTTGGGCAGGCGGGCGAGTACCTGCGGGTCAACGCCCGCTTCGGCATCCTGCAGTCGAGTGCCTCGCTCACGGAGTTGCTGTTGTTCTGGGCGCTTGGCGGGTTTGGCTGGCTGGACGGGGTGGCGCGGGCCTGGGCGGGCACGGAGTTGGTGGCAGGGCTGGTGTTTCTGTCGTTGCTGGTGCTCGGACAAGCCCTGCTGGGACTGCCCTTTGCAGTGTACGACACCTTTGTCATCGAGCAGGGCTTCGGCTTCAACCGCGCCACGCCGCGCACGTTCATCCTGGACCGCCTCAAGGGCTTGCTGCTGGCCGCGCTGCTCGGGCTGCCGCTGCTGGCCGCCGTGTTGTGGATTTTCAGCAACGTCGCCCACGCCTGGCTGTGGGCCTGGGCGGTGGTCACGGGGTTTCAACTCGCCCTCACCTACCTCGCACCGTCGTGGATCATGCCGCTGTTCAACCGGTTCACGCCGATGCCGGAGGGCGCACTCAAACAGGCCATCGAGGCGCTCGGCGAACGCTGCCAGTTCCCTCTAACAGGCGTGTTCGTGATGGATGGCTCGAAGCGCTCGACCAAGGCCAACGCCTTTTTCACCGGGCTGGGCAAACGGAAGAAAATCGCGCTCTTTGACACGCTGATAGAGAAGAGCAGCCAGGACGAACTGCTCGGCGTGCTGGCTCACGAGATCGGCCATTTCCGTTGCGGTCACATCAGGCAACGGCTGGCGGTGGGCATCCTGCAAAGCGCGGTGATCTTTTTCCTGCTCGGTCTTGCCACCGCGCCCGACGGGGCCTTTGCCCGCGTGTTGTTCGCGGCCTTCGGGGTATCGGCCATCTCGCCGCACGTCGGGTTGGTCCTGTTCATGATTCTGCTGGAACCGGTCGGCAAGGGGCTGGGCGTGCTGGCCAACGCGTGGTCACGCCAGCACGAGTTCGAGGCCGATGCCTACGCCGCCAAGGCCACCGGCAACGGCACCGCCCTCGGCGAGGCCCTCAAGCGACTCTCCGTCGATCACCTCTCCCACCCCGCCCCCGCCGCCTTGCGGGTGTGGCTGGATTATTCGCATCCGCCGCTGCTGCAACGGCTCGCGGCGCTCAAACCCCATTCATGCAAGCCACCGCCATGAGCATCCCCATCATTGACACGCACCAGCATCTGATCTATCCGGAACAATACCCGTATTCCTGGACCGCTGCCATCCCTGCCCTGCAAGGCAAGGCCTTCCGGCAGGACGATTATCTGACGGCGAGCGAGGGCACGGGCATCACCAGCACGATCTTCATGGAAACCACTCCGGACGACCCCCACTGCATCCGGGAAACCGCCTTTGTCTATCAACTGGCCTCCCGGCCGGATGCGGGCATTGCCGGAGTCATCGCCAATTGCCGACCCGAGCAACCGGCTGGCTTTGCCGCGCATCTGGATTCCATCGCCAATCCCAGGTTGGTGGGACTGCGCCGCATCCTGCATGTCATGCCGGACGAACTCTCCACCACGGCGCATTTTGCGGCGAATCTGCGCTTGCTCGGTGAGCGCAACCTGACCTTTGACCTGTGTGTGTTAGCCCGCCAACTTCCGCTCGCGATGGCGCTGGCCCGCAAGTGCGGGAACGTCCAGTTCATCCTCGACCACTGCGGTGTGCCGGATGTGGCCGGCCAGGCCCTCGACCCATGGCGCGCAGACCTCCGCCACCTCGCCAGCCTGCCCAACGTCGCTTGCAAGATTTCCGGCGTGCTCGCCTATGCCAAGGCCGACCACGCGACGGGCGCCGCCGTGCGGCCCTTCGTCGAGCATTGCCTGGAATGCTTCGGCTGGGATCGCGTGGTCTGGGGCAGTGACTGGCCGGTTTGCACGATCACCTCCACGCTGTCGAAGTGGGTGGCGATTTCACGCGAGCTGGTTGCCCACGCGGACCCGTCTGACCAGCACCGGCTGTTCCATGCGAATGCCACGCGGATCTATGGGTTGGAGCGGCAGGGCTGACTGCCACTGGCCTGCCGCACGCGCCCGTGTCAGGGCATCAAATTCACGCCCAGGCGTTTTGCCAGCAGCGCCGTCACGGCAAAACTCACCATGGTCACGGCCGCGCAGATGGCCAGGGCGAGCCAGAAATTGAGGCCCTTGGACATGAGCCATGGCATCACGAGAAACATCGGCAAGGTGGGGAGCACATACCAGAAGGTATAGTATGCGTGGCTCCCGATCTTCTGACTGCCCTGCTTTTCCACATGCAGCCAGATCATGACCATGATGGTAACAAACGGCAGCGAGGCAACCAGCGCGCCAACCTTGTCGCTGCGCTTGGCCACTTCCGAAACCAGCACGACCACCGCCGCAGTGACGGCGTATTTGATGACGAGCATGAGCATGGCTATCCCTCCATTGAACGGTTAGATCCGCGCCGGCAAGACCCACCCTGCCAGGCGACGCGCGGGAGGTTCTTAACTCATCGCTGCCGCCGGCGCGAGCGGAATCGGGAGATGCTGGCGGAGCGCTTGCTTCAGCCGGCGAGTAAAGCAAGGCTGGCTGCGGAGTCGGGCACAAGCCCCACGCCCACCCGCCAGCTTCAGCCGGCGCTCCGTCAGACCATGATGCCCCGGACGAAAATCGCCACGGTCTCGCGAATCCACCCGTCGCGGTCCAATGCCGACAAACCGGAGGACCGGCGCAACAAGCCGCCCATCAACGCCGAAGTCAGCACTTCCGCAAACGCCAGCGTGTCCAGGTCGGAGCGAACCCGGCCCGCCTGCTGGTGTGCCTCCAGATAGCCCGCAATGCTGCGGTGAAACGGCTCCAACACATCCCCGATCAATTCCTTGGCCAGGGTCGGCCGGCGTCGGCTCTCGCCGATCATCGCCCGCGCCATGCCTTCACACCGCTCCAGCGATTCATTGTAAACCCGCGCAAAGCGGGCCAGATCCTCGAGCAAATCCCCGCTGAACCCGCCCCCGCATTCACACCAGGTCAGGAATTCTTCCGCAGTCTCCTGCACCACCGCCACCAGCAGCTTCTGCTTCGATTCAAAATGCCGGAACAGCGTGACCTCGTTGCAGCCCGCGCGTTCCGCAATTCCCCGCGTGGTGGCCGCTTCGATCCCTTTGTCGCCAAATTCCGCCCGTGCCGCTTCCATCAGGCGCTGGCGCGTGCCGGGGGCCTCCGAAGGTTTCTGGTTGGGACGCACCGCGCTCACAAGCGCAAAATTCCGCAAGTAATCGCTTGCATGCAAGCACAATCCCGCCTAAATCCGTCTCGGTCATGGCGAGTTCCCAATGCATCCGTCCGTTCCTGAGCTGCTGCGTGCTGTTGGGGCTGAGCGGGTGCGTGGCGGTGGGGCCGAACCACGAGGTGCCGACGATGGCGTTACCGGCGGCGTTTTCCCAAGGTGGCGTGCAATGGAAGAGGCACTCGCCAGAGCCCTTGCCGAGCCCGCAGCAGTGGTGGCGGCTCTATCATGATGCGACGCTCAGCTCGCTGATTGAGCGCTCGCTAAAGATGAATCAGGACCTCAAGGGCTCGGTGGCACGCCTGCGGCAGGCCCGTGAAATGAGCAAGGTGGCCCGCTCGCTGTATTTCCCCGACGTCAATCTGGGGGCCATTGCCGAACGCTCGCAATTCCGCTACCGCGGGCCCGGCGAAGGGGTCAGCGTGTTATCTAGCAACTTCTCCGTGCCCGTGGATTTCCGCTATGAATTCGACGTCTGGGGAAAAGTGAGTCGGCAGGTCGAGTCCGCCAGCGCCTCGGAAGCGGCTGCGGGCGAAACCCTCAACGCCTTGCGCCTCAGCGTCGCGGGCGAAGTGGCGCAAACCTACTGGGCGCTGCGGGCGGTGGACGCCAACCGCGCGGTGCTCACCCGCACCTTGGAAATTCGCCGCAAGGCACTCGATCTCCTCACCAAACGCCGTGACGTGGGCGACATCAGCGGCCTCGACCTGGCACGGGCCGAGACGGAAGTCGCCACCGCCGAGGCCGAACGGATTCGCCTCGACCAGGATCGCATCGTGCTGGTCAACGCGCTGGCGGTGCTGAGCGGGACGCTGGCGACCGGTTCCGCCGTTGCCGAGCAAACCGACCTGCCGCCCCCCCCGGCGGTGCCACTGTCGGTGCCATCCGAAGTGCTCCGCCAACGCCCGGACATCCGCGCCGCCGAGCGCCGGGTGGCCGCCGCCAATGCGAACGTCGGCGTGGCAACCGCCGCGTTTTACCCGTCATTTTCGCTCAATGCCTCAAGTGGCTTGGAGGCCGCCAGTCCGGGCGGTCTGTTCGATGCCTCCGCGCTGGTGTGGTCGCTTGGCTCGAGCGTGCTGGTGCCCATCACCAGCCAAAAATTGCTCCAAGCCAAGCGTGCCGCCGCGGTGGCCGCCCACGAAGCTGCCAGCGCGGATTACCGCCAGACGGTGCTCGAATCGATTCGCGAGGTGGAGAACGCGCTGCAAGGCAGTGCCATTCTGGAGCGCCGCCAGGTGGCGCAAAACCGGGCGCTGGCAGCCGCCCGCAAGACCTTTGAGCTGTCCGTCAAGCGCTTCCAGGCCGGACTCGTTAGCTTTCTCGACGTGGTGGATGCCGAGCGCACCCGCCTGGACGCCGAGCGGGCCACCAACGCCATCCGCGCCGAACGCCTCGCGGTTTCCGTGTCTCTCATCAAAGCCCTCGGCGGCGAGTGGTAGAAAGACCCAAACCTTGAAGACCCAGGACCCATGAGCAAGCAATGAGAAGACCGCAAAGATGAATCAGTCCGATCAGTTAGATCGGTCGGAGCCTCTTTCCCCATCACCCATCACCAATCCCCCGCCCTCCTATGCGCGCATTGTTTCTAACGATTCTAACGATCATGCTGGTCCCGCTCTCCTCCTGTGGGAAGAAAAGCGCTCCCGGCGGCCCCCCGCCAGCCGGGCCGCCGGAAGTGTCAGTCGTCACCATGCAAACCCAGCGGGTCGCGCTGACCACGGAATTGTCCGGCAGGGTGTCGGCCTCACTTACCGCCGAGGTGCGACCCCAGGTGGGAGGGATCATTCAGAATCGGTTGTTCACCGAGGGTGCCGATGTCAAGGCGGATGAGTTGCTCTATCAGATCGTCCCGGCCAGCTATCAGGCGGCCTATGACGGCGCCAAAGCCGCCTTGGCCAAGGCCGAAGCCACTGTGGCACCGCTCCGGCTCAAGGCCGAACGGTACCTGGAACTGCTGGCGAGCGAGGCTGTTAGCCAACAGGATTTTGATGACGCCTCGGCGGCGCGGAAACTGGCCGAGGCCGAGATTGAATTGGCCAAGGCCGCGCTGGAAACCGCCCGCATCAATCTCGCCTATACCAAAGTGACGGCCCCGATCTCCGGGCGCATCGGCCGCTCGGCGGTGACCAACGGCGCCTTGGTAACGGCCAGCCAACCCATGCCACTGGCAACCATTCAACAGCTCGATCCGGTGTATGTGGACGTCACCCAGTCGAGCACGGAAATGCTGCGCCTCAGAAAGGCCTTGGAAAGCGGCCAACTCAGCAGTGCCGACGGCCAGGCCAAGGTACTGTTGCTGCTGGATGAGGGCACGCAGTATCCGGAGCCGGGAAGCCTCAAGTTCTCCGAGGCCTTTGTCGATCCGAGCACCGGCTCGGTTACGCTGCGCACCCTGTTCCCCAATCCCAAACTGTTGCTCCTGCCTGGAATGTTCGTGCGAACAGTGCTCGAAGAAGGCATCAAGGACCAGGCCCTGCTGGTGCCGCAACGCGGGGTCACCCGCAATCCGACCGGTCAGGCCATGGTCATGGTGGTCGGTGCCGACGAGAAGGTGGCACCACGGGTCATCAAGGTGGATCGCACCGTCGGCGACAACTGGCTGGTGAGCGACGGCTTGAAAGTGGGTGACCGGGTGATCGTGGAAGGCCTTCAGAAAGCCCGCCCCGGCACGCCCGTGATCGCCGTGCCGTTCGGCATCAAGCCGGGGGCAGCTCCTGCCGCACCCGCCCCGCCCGCCGCCGACCAGCACTAACGGAACCCCCGCCATGCCGCGCTTTTTCATCAACCGCCCGATCTTCGCCTGGGTGATCGCCATCATGATCATGCTGGCGGGGCTGCTGTCTATCAAGACCCTGCCCGTCTCCCAGTATCCGCCCATCGCGCCGCCACAGATCACCATCAATGCCGCCTATCCGGGGGCCTCCGCCCAGACGGTGCAGGACACGGTCACCCAGGTTGTCGAACAAAAACTCAACGGCATCGACAACCTGCTCTACATGTCATCGACCAGCGACTCGTCCGGGGCCGTGGCCATCAACCTGAACTTCAAGGCCGGCACCGATCCTAACATCGCCCAGGTGCAGGTGCAGAACAAGCTGCAACTGGCCACGCCGCTGCTGCCCCAGGTCGTGCAGAAGCAAGGGATTTCGGTGCTCAAGTCCACCCGCAACTTCCTGCTCCTCGTCGGACTGGTCTCGGAAGACGGCGCGATGGACCGCAATGCTCTAACCGACTATCTGGTGTCCAACGTGCAGGAGATTGTCAGCCGCCTCGAAGGAGTCGGTGAACTCCAGGTATTCGGCTCGCAGAATGCCATGCGGATCTGGTTGAACCCGCACCAGCTCAACAACTACCGGTTGACCTCCAATGAGGTGATCGCCGCGCTGCAGGCGCAGAACGCCCAGGTCTCGGCGGGTCAGTTTGGCGGCATCCCCGCCATGCACGGCCAGCAGTTGAACGCGACCATCACCGCGCGGACCTTGCTGCAGACCCCGGCACAATTCGAGGCCATCATCCTGCGCACCAACGACGACGGCTCCACGGTCAGGCTCAAGGATGTGGCCGAGTGCAAGATCGGCACGGAAACCTATGACGTCCAGTCGTTCTACAAAGGCAAGCCGGTGGGTGCCATGGCCATCCGGCTGGCGGCCGGGGCCAACGCCTTGGAGACCGCCACGCGGATCAAGGCGAAGATGGAGGAACTGTCCAAGTACTTTCCTCCCGAAGTGAAGGTGGCTTACCCCTACGACACCACGCCCTTTGTCAAAATCTCCATCCAGGAGGTGGTCAAGACCCTGGCCGAGGCCATCTGTCTGGTCTTCATCATCATGTTCCTCTTCCTGCAGAATATCCGGGCCACCTTGATCCCCACCATCGCAGTGCCGGTGGTTCTGCTCGGCACCTTCGGGGTGCTCTCGGCCTGCGGCTTTTCCATCAACACGCTCACCTTGTTCGCCCTGGTCATTGTCATCGGGCTGCTGGTGGACGACGCCATCGTGGTGGTGGAGAATGTGGAACGGATCATGAGTGAAGAAGGCCTGCCACCCAAGGAGGCGACCATCAAATCCATGGGGCAGATCACCAGCGCGCTGTGGGGGATTGTCACCGTGCTGACGGCGGTATTCTTGCCAATGGCCTTTTTCGGGGGCTCCACCGGGGTGATCTACCGACAGTTTTCCGTCACCATCATCTCCGCGATGATTCTCTCGGTGTTGCTGGCCATGACCCTGACCCCGGCCATGTGCGCGACCCTGCTCAAACCGGTGGCCAAAGGGCACACGGCCAGTGAAGCCGGTTGGTTCAGGGGATTTTTCCGTTGGTTCAACTTCTGCTTCGAGCGCAGCCGAACGCTGTATGAAAGCATGGTTGGCGCCTCCTTCCGCAAGCCGCTGCGCTATCTGGCAGTGTATGCGGCCATCGTGGCATGCATGGGGTTCCTCTTCTTGCGTTTGCCCACCGCGTTTCTGCCGGATGAGGATCAGGGGTTCCTCGTCTGTCTGGTCAATTTGCCGGCCGGGGCCACAATCGACCGCACCGTCAAGGTCATGCAACAGATGGAGCAGCATTTTGAGCAGAATGAACAGGCGGTGGTGGCATCGGTCATCACAGTGGCCGGCTTCAGCTATGCCGGACGGGGTCAGAATATGGGGCTGGCCTTTGTCAGGCTCAAGGACTGGAAACTGCGTCAGTCCCCTCAGCTCAAGGCCCCCGCGATTGCGGCACGTGCCATGGGTGCCTTCACCAAGATCAAGGACGGCATGGTATTTGCCATTTCCCCTCCACCGGTGGCGGAGTTGGGCCAAGCCAACGGTTTCGACTTCCAACTGCAGGATCGTGGCGGCCTGGGGCATGAAAAGCTGATGGAGGCCCGCAACCAACTGTTGGGCATGGCAATGAAAAACCCGAAATTGATCGGGGTGCGTCCCAACGGTCAGGAGGATTCGCCGCAGTTCAAGCTCGACGTGGATGATGTGCGGGCCGGGGCGCTGGGAGTCTCGCTCAATGACATCAACAGCGTGCTGGCCACGGCTTGGGGCAGTTCCTATGTGAACGATTTCATTGAAAACGGCCGGGTCAAGAAGGTCTTTCTGCAGGCCGGTTCGGAGTATCGGATGCTGCCGGAGGACATCAACCGCTGGTATGTTAGAAACCATCGCAACGAGATGGTGCCGTTCTCCGCCTTTGCCAGCGCCCACTGGCAGTATGGGTCACCCCGCCTGGAGCGCTACAATGGCATCCCCTCCGTGGAGATCATGGGGCAGGCCGCCCCCGGCATCAGCACCGGCGAGGCCATGGCCGAAATGGAGCAGATGGCCGCCCAACTCTCGCCGGGCACCGGTTATGAGTGGACGGGGCTTTCCTACGAGGAGCAGAAAGCCGGCGCCCAGGCACCCGCGCTTTATGCCATCTCACTGCTGGTGGTGTTTCTGAGTGTGGCGGCCCTGTATGAGAGTTGGACCATCCCCTTTGTCAACCTGCTGATGCTGCCACTGGGGCTGGTGGGAGCGGTGACGGCGGTCACGCTGCGGGTGCTCCCCAACGATATCTATCTGCAGATCGGACTTCTAACCACCGTGGGGCTGTCCACCAAGAACGCCATTCTGATCATCCAGTTCATCAAGGATCAGTTGCATCAGGGCCATGAGTTGGTCGAAGCCACTCTCACGGCGGTCAGGATCCGGTTGCGTCCGGTGATCATGACCTCGCTGGCGTTCTTTTTCGGCACCTTGCCGCTGGCGCTCACCACCGGCGCCGGCGCCGCCGCCCAGAACGCCATCGGCACGGCCGTTACCGGCGGCTTGCTCTCGGCCACCTTCATCGATCTGATTTTCATTCCGTTCTTCTTTGTCCTGATCTCCCGCCTGGTTGGCAAGCGGCAAGGACAACTCCACCCGGCATAACCTCACGGCCCCTGATCCCGGTGGAACATGACTTGGCACTCTATGGCGCTTCAACGGATGTTCGGGAAAAACCACCCCGCCGGCAAGCCCCTGCTCTTTCTTTACGACGTGACGAGCAGTTACCTCGAAGGCCAACACCACGCGTTCGGCTGCTTCGGTTATGTATTGGGGGACGTAAGAATAATTGAGATTGTGGTTGACCCTTAGCCGGAATGCGCTAGGCTCCTGTCAGCGGAACCGATTTCGTCGGCGACGACGACAGCAACTGAAACAACCAATCACCCCACCCCCAATCCCATCAATCCCATGAGACGCGCACGCTGGCTGGCACCCTGGAAGGACTCGAGCGAGAAACCCGTGATCTACCACTGCATCACGCGGGTGGTGGAGAGGCGGTTGGCGTTCGAGGCGGAGGACAAGGAGCAGTTCCGCTGCTATATGCGGATGTATGAGAACTTCTCGGGCTGCCGGGTGCTGTCCTACTGCCTGATGGGCAACCACGTTCACATTCTGCTGGAAGTGCCGCCGATGAAGGCGGGCGGCCTTACGGACGCGGAGTTGCTGCAACGCCTGAGGGCGATCTATCCCGAAGACGCGGTGAAGCTGGTGGCCAGGGAGTTGCTGGCGGCCCGCGAGGCGATCCGCGAAGGGCTGGCCGACGAGTCGCATGCGACGGCGATCCACGAGCGTTACACCTACCGGATGCATGACCTGGGCGAGTTCATGAAGACCCTGCTGGCCCGTTTCACCCGGTGGTTCAACACGCATCACGAACGCACCGGCACGCTGTGGGAGAGCCGTTTCAAGAGCGTGCTGGTGGAGGACGGCCTCGCGGCGCGGACGATGGCCGCCTACATTGATCTCAATCCGGTGCGGGCCGGAATGGTGGCGGACCCGGCGGACTATCGGTGGAGCAGTTATGGCGAGGCGATGGGAGGCGGCGCGAAAGGCAACGGCAAAAAAGCGCGGGCCGGCCTGGTGCGGGCGCTCATGGCACACAAGGGTTACGAGGCAGATGCGCGGCATTGGGCGGGCAGGGTGTCAAGGGACTACCGGATGACATTGTTAGCTGAGGGCGAGGAACGGCTGAAGGAAGTGCGTGGTGCCGGGGGCGGCATCGAGGTCAAGGTGGTTAGAAAGGGCATGGGAAAGGAGGTGGTAGCAGCGGAGTTGGCCCAACTGGAGCGGAGCCGGGATGTCGCGCTGGGGAAGATGCTGCGGTGCCGGGTGCGGTATTTTTCGGATGGGGCGGTGCTTGGGAGCCGGGAGTTTGTGGACGGAGTGTTCCGGGCGTGTCGGAGTCGCTTCGGGCCCAAGCGCACGAGCGGGGCGCGGAGGTTGCGGGGCAACGCGGCGGCAGCGGCCGGAATCTTGTGGAGTGTTAGGGATTTGAAGAAGGGAATTGGATGATGTTTCAGGGGCTGGGAACTCCAACGGAGCGTGGCTGCATCGGAACATTTTCCTGGCAACATCTTCCTTGACTCGGGCGGAATACCGGGCCGGATTCGCGCATCGCGAGACCCTTGAGATTCGAGTATGCAGGCGCGGTCCATCATGTGATGGCCCGTGGTGACGGCGGCAAGGCCATTTTCATCGGGAAAGACGACCACTTGCGATGAAAAGGGAAAGCTGCGGCCCGCCCGGAAAGGTGATCCGCGCAAGGTGGCGCTGGCGACCCTGCTGCGGATGCATACCGCGCTGGGCAACGAATGGGCTGCAACACACATGGTGTCAGAGAAATAATCAAAAACATTGTCCATCGTCTTCCCGCAAAAAAATCTTCCACCGTCTGAATTCATGCCTTGCGCCGGGTGCCCGCCGCCACTCCTGCGACGTCCTTGGCACCGTCGCGGTCCAATTTTCTCATCCGGTCACGAGACGGGCTGCGGCTGGCGGGAACGCCGGGGCGCTCCCGGTTTAGCCAAAGCGGTGTGGCGCTGCGCTTCCCACCGCACTCCATGCCAGCACTGAACCCGTCCATCATGTTGCCTGAAAACCATCGGACAGACCCATCGTCGAGGCAATCCTGTTGGTGTCGTTGGCAATTGGATTTGAGCGGGTTGGGCGAAGCCACCCCCATTTTCCCGCGCACCGAACCTCACTTTCGCTGCTGTCTCACGCGTGCCAACCCCCAATGCGATTTCTTTGGCAGTCAGTGAAATTTCCAAGAATCGCCTTGGCACACGAGCAAGGATAGGTAAGCTCCAAGGCACGCGGAATCCACCACGAACCGAAAAAGGAACCCATGCCCAAGCCAGCCGCCATGACCTCCAGAGAGCGCGTCCTCACCGCACTCAATCATGCCATCCCGGATCGCGTGCCGATTGATCTCGGCGGCAACCAGACCGGTATCCACCAGAATGCCTACCGCAACCTCGTCAAGCACCTCGGCATCGCCGATGAGGTGCGCATCATGGACGCCGTGCAGCAACTGGCGGAGCCGTGCGAGCAAGTGCTGGAGCGGCTCCATGTGGACACGCGCTACATCCGCGCCGGTGCTGCGGCCGCTTGGCAAGGCGGCATCGTCCATGCCACCCGCGACGGTCGCGAGTGGCAGGACCTAACCGACGAATTCGGCATCCGCTGGTCGATGCCCGAGGATGCGCCGTATTATATGGACATCACGCACCACCCGCTGGCCGCCGCGTCCCTTGGCGACCTCCAGGACTATCCGTGGCCCACCGGGGACGATCCGAGCCGCTTTGCCGGGCTGCGCGAGCGGGCGCTGGCACTGCGGAAGGACACGCCCTACGCGGTGGTCAGCGGCATCTCGGGGGTGGTCTATGAAATCTGCTGGTATCTGCGCGGCCTCGAACAATGGTTTTGCGACCTGGTGACCGAGCCGGAGTTATGTGAAGCCATGCTCGAGCGGACGCTCAAGTTCTGGCTGGACTGGTTCCGCCTGTTCCTCGACGAGGTGGGCGACGTGGTGGACGTGATCATGATCGGCGACGACCTCGCCGGGCAGAACGGCCCGCTCTTCAGCCCGGCCCTCTATCGCCGCATCGTCAAGCCGCGCCATAAGCGCCTGGTGCAATACATCCGGTCGCGCACCCAGGCCAAGATCTGGTATCACACCTGCGGTTCCTGTGTGGACTTCATCCCGGAGATCATTGACAACGGCGCGCACATCCTCAATCCCGTGCAACTCAGCGCACGCAACATGGACCCGGACGACCTCAAGCGCCGCTTCGGAAAACAGCTCGCCTTCTGGGGTGGCGGCGTGGATGCCCAGCACATCCTGCCGCGGGGCACGCCGGAGGAAGTCGCCGCCAACGTCCGCCACAACCTGCGGGCGCTCATGCCCGGCGGCGGCTACATCTTCAACAACTGCCACAACATTCAGGGCGAAGTCCCGCCGGAAAACATCCTGGCCATGTTCGACACCGCCTACGCCTGCGGCAGCTACGGCTGCCAAGGCTGATTCGGCTGCGTGCCGGGTTCGGGCGAGGCGGTTTCGCCGGGGCAGCCGAATGAATTAAGAGACTGGCAGAGTTCATGGGTGTTGCTGGCAGCGCCCGCCAGCAGCAAGGCGTGGCGTCCCACTCCCGGCTCGGGCCATATTCAATCCGGATGGCTGATCCAACTCCCCTGACAGAACCGCAGGGCTCACTCACTTCGCTTGCACGCGCACCCACAGCGTCGGCGCGGTCAGGGGCATGCCACTGAGGATGACCGCCACCGTCTGGACGCCAGCCATGGAGGCTCCGGGGGTCTGGAGCGCGCCGACGTCCTCCGTCCAAGCCACCAGATCCGTGGAGGTCCACACCGTGTAGGCGAGACCGGGTGGATCACGCCGGGTGTAGCTGAACCTGCCGGTGGTCTTATCGAGCGGCACGATGATCGGGTTGACCGACGAGCCAAGGGTGGGATCGAGGCCGAAAGCGTATTCCTGTTGGTTGGTCATGCCGTCGTGATCAGGATCGTGGGTGGGGGCCCTGTCGCTGAAGCCAGCCCCGAAACCATCTGCCCAGATGTCGTAATCGCTGGGGGCAGGTAGCACGGTGACGGTTACGGTATAGCCGTTCACCACGGCCCCGTCGGTGACGGTGTAGGTCACCGGGCTGGTAGTGGCGAAGTCCGGCGCGACGCCGGATTCCGGCGAGCAGGTCCCGGAGGAGAGTCTGTAGGTGGGCGCGAGGGTCTCCAAATCCGTTCCAAACGGCACGTTCCAAGTGATGGTTTTCGCAGCCTGGTCAATCACTGCCGGGTTGCCCCGGAGACCGAAGGACACAATGAGCGCCGGGCCCGGGGTATCATAAATGACCGTGACCGTCCCGGACCAAGTGGCGGTGTCGTAAGCGTTCACGAGAGACAAGGTGGCGCTGTTCAGATCAACAGTATCCGGGAAGTCACCACCGGCGACGCTGCGCTCGCAAATCACCGCAGTGCCGACGCCGCCTATGCCAGAACCGTTCCAGTCCATCGCCGCAATCGCCGCCGGCCAATTGTTACCGTTAGTGCCGATTCGCAGCAGGCCGTCCACGTAAACATTGAGGTCAGCAGCCCAACTGTCGCTGCCGGGGGCCATGGCATCGAGCCTGGCGTCGATGGAGACCGACCTCAGGATTGAGCCGGGGGGCAGGTCTCCCTGCGCGATCCATTCGAGTGACCCACCACCCGTGATGGTGGTGCCGCCATCTGGTGGCCCGAGATTGCGGGTACTGGTGGCCGTCGTCGCTTGCACGCTGCCCGCCGCTACCCCCACCCAAACGGCCAAAGCAAGGGCGCAGGCGGTGATGGTTGCTCCGGTGTTCTTGATGGGACTGGGGATTTTCATGGCACTCTGACTTTTGGTTTCCAATGTTAGGACGCGTTGGTGGTTCCGGTTGCCGTGCCCTGTGCTCGAAGCCAGTCGGCTGGGAAGCGGCGAATGCCGCACCGCGAGTCTCCGCAGTGAGTTCACCCTCCGTCGCAGCACCGTGTGGAATTCCTGCATTCAGCGGCAACACCGCAGCAGCCCATACTGCCGGACGCTTGGCGTCAAGTGCCATTTTGCGGCATCCAATGCCAGGATGGCAAAATGATGATCAGGTGACATGATCGATGAGTTGAGGGGCCCGCCGTGAGGCCCGTCCCGCGCCTGCGGAGCTGCAATCCACGACCCATCAATGACTGAGACCTGAGAAGTGACGATTTCGAATCATTTGCGTTGTTGCCGGCCTTGGCCGCGGCCCGGCGGTCGGCTTGATGATGGCCCGGGTACGGTGGATGCGTGCAAAAAAACGTTCCGCGCCCGAAGTGGCGGGCGCGGAACACTTGATTAACAACTGTTGGTTTCCGGACTACTCAGCAGGAGGCGCCGCAGGTCTGTGCTCAGGGGCTTTTCCACCTTTGCCGGGGCCGCCTTGGCCGGGGCCACCTTTGCCGGGGCCGCCCTTGCCGGGGCCGCCGGGGCCGCCCGGGCCGCCGGGCCGCGGTGGCGGGCGATGGGCCTTGAATTCCTCAAGCGTCACAACGCCGTCGCCATCGGCATCGATCTTGTTGAAGATTTCCTCGGCCATGGCGGGATCCCGCTGGCCCATCGGAGAGGCCTTGAATTCGTCGAGGGTCACCTTGCCATCGGCATTGGCGTCGAGCTTCTTGAACATCTCCTCGGGATTGGGGCGCTGGCCCGGTCCTCCCGGTCCTCCCGGTCCTCCTGGTCCACCGGGGCCTTTCGGCGGTCCGGCCGGTTTGTCTTGTGCGAACGCCAGCGACGCGGCAATGGCCAGGGCGCTGAGGGTGGCAATGGTAGTTTTCATGATCGTGTTTTGTGTTGGTTGGTGTTGGTTGGTTGGTGGGTCGGAGCGGCAACAAGCCGAGCGCGACAATCAGGTAAACTCCACATCCCCGGGGCGGTTGCCGGAAATATTGTAAAGATTGCGTTAAGGCTAAAATGCGAACGAAAGCTTCACGCCGCCGATGAGGTGATCCTGACCCATGGAGTTGCTCGGGATATCGCTGACGAGTTCGGAAGAGGCATTCACATATCTCAGATACGGGGCGAGCGTGACGTTTGGGCGGATGGTCCATGGCACCGATACCATGGCATAGAATTGTTGATAGCCGTCAAGGGTACCGTTGTCAGTCAGTTGCAGGCCGTGATCATCAGCCACTCCAAGACCCACTGTGGTGACCACGCTCACGGAGTCGCTGACCTTGCAGGTTTTTGACAAGTTGAAATCGCCATACCAACCGTTGTAGCGATCAATGTCGTAGTAAGCGGTGACACTGGCGGAGATGCCGGCGATGACCTCCATGCTGGCCCCCAGGTAAAGCTCCTGGGTGTTGGTTTCGGAGGCCTCAAAGAAGCTATAGTAAATATAGCCGCCGCTGAGGTTGACGGGGCCCAGCGACTTGGTGATGCCGAGGGTGAGGTCGAGTTCGTTGGGGGTCGGATTGTTGTCGTCGTTGACGGTCGCATACCACGCGCTCAGGGAGAGCCCAAAGCCGTTGTAGGCGGTGGCGAGGCTGACGGAGGCTTCCACCATGTCGTTGCCCAAGTCCACGCCACGGAATTCGTAGATGGAATTGTAGCCGATGGCGGCAGTCCCGGTGAACTGCGGTGCCGCCGCGACGGAACCCGCCGCGCTCGGGGCGGGCGTGGCTTCCCCGGCGCGGGTCATGAGGGTCGAGCCAAGCGCGAGCAGGCTAACGATAAGCAATTTGGATGATTTCATTGGGATGTGTTTGGGGGGGGTGACAACCGGAGCTTGCAAAGCAAGCAGCGTGCCAACTCAGCAACCTAACCTGGAAAATTGCAAAAGCAACGAAAGTTCCGGCGAAATTATTCTTGTGCTTGCAAGTCCGGCCGCACATGGTGCAATGCGGCTCAGCATGCACCGCCGCTCCTTTCTCATGACCGCTGGAAAATCCGCCGCCATCACCGCCGTCGCCACCTCCTTGGCCACCCGTCTCCACGCCGCGGATGCTGCCGTGCCCGGCACCCGGATCAATCACTCGGCGTGCAAATGGTGCTACGGCGACATTCCGCTCGAGGCCCTCTGCGTGGCCGGCAAGGCCCTCGGCCTCAAATCCATCGAGTTGCTCATGCCGGGGGATTTCCCCACGCTGCAAAGCCACGGCCTCACCTGCGCGATGGTCGCCAATCCCGTCGGCAAGACCGCCTCAGGCGTGCCGGTGGGAACCATCGCAAAAGCCTTCAACCGCCTCGATCATCACGACGCACTGGTGGCGGCCTACGAACCCCACCTCAAGGCCGCCGCCGCCGCCGGAGCCAGCAATGTCATTTGTTTCTCCGGCAACCGCGAAGGCCTGGCCGACCAGCAAGGCCTCGAAAACTGCGCCATCGGCCTCCAGCGCCTCCTGCCGCTGGCCGCGAACCTCGGCCTCAAGCTCGTGATGGAACTGCTCAACAGCAAGGTGGACCACGCCGACTACATGTGCGATCACAGCGCCTGGGGCGTGGCACTCTGCAAGAAGTTGGACAATCCGCACTTCGGTCTGCTCTATGATATCTATCACATGCAGATCATGGAGGGCGACGTGATCCACACCATCCGCGAACACCACCGCTGGTTCACCCACTACCACACCGGCGGCGTCCCCGGCCGCAACGAGATCGACGACACCCAGGAACTGAACTACCCCGCCATCATGCGTGCCATCGCAGACACCGGCTACTCCGGTTTCGTCGGTCAGGAGTTCATCCCCAAACGCCCGGACAAACTCGCCAGCCTCAAGCAAGGGTTGGAAATCTGCAGCGTGTGAGATCAGCTCCGCAGCGGTGCTCGGTGACCGGCGCTGCCGGGCTGCGCCAAACTCCGCCGCGTGCCGGTTCACCGGGCCGCCGCATGCCGGGTGGACACCCTGAAAGATCCGCTCGTCCTTGCGCGTAAACGGCCCCGGCGCGAGCTTGACGACGTCGCGGAGTGAGTGCTCCGCTGTCGTTGTCAACGCTTGGCAGGCACCTCCAATGCATGCTTCGCGGCGGCGCCGCGCGAAGCAAATCGCAAGAATCAAATCAACCACATGACAGCATCACTAACCAAGGTTCGGTTTTCCTCCATGCTCGGAGCGGTCTCGCTCGTCCTGTGCCTCGGCACCCAACCGGCGCACTCGAAAAGCTACTACGTGAGTGAATCATCGGGCAATGACGCCTGGACCGGCCTGGCCGAGGCCCCGGGGAATGGCACGGGCCCGTGGAAGTCCCTGGCGAAGGCCTCCACCAAGTACGTCCCCGGCGACCGCATCCTGTTGAAATGCGGCGACACCTGGAACGAAGAACTCTTCCCCAAGGGCGAGGGCACGCCTCAGAACCCGATTGTCATCGGCTACTACGGCCAGGGGGCCAAGCCGGTCATTGACCGCCAGGACGAAAGGCAGGACCGCGCCGGCATTCGCCTGGCCGATCAGGGCGGCTTCAAGATCGTCGGCCTTGAGTTCATCCACTGCATGACGGGCATCTACGCGGAATACTCCGACAATTGCCCGACCAAGAAATTCATTTCGATCGAGGACTGCTATTTCCACGATTCGACGCTCTATCAGCACTACGAGGACTATCCCAAGCGGAAGATCGGCCTGGGCATCTGCTTGTTCACCTTTGAACTTGAGAACAAGAAGGTGCTCACCGACATCACGATCAAGAACTGCGTGTTCCGCAGGCTGGCCTCGGGAGTGTGGACCAACAGCCCGGACAACTTCAACAAGAACGCGTCCTTCATCTATCCATTCGCCAACCTGGTCTTCGAGGACTGCCTGTTCGAGGAAGGGATGCAATGGCAACAGGGAATCCGCGGGGTGGAACGCGGTGCCATGCGCAACTGCGTCACCCACGACACCGGCCGCTACAAGAATTTCCTGTCCTTCAACGGCGTCGCCGGTTCGATGTTCTTCCGGTGCAAGGATTGGGTCTTTGAGAATTGCGAGTGGGGCTTCGTGGACATCGGCGGCGGCAGCGGTGACGCCGAAGCCTTCGACTTCGAGGGCAACTGCGACAACATGCTCATGAGAAACTGTCTGTTCCATGACACCGACGGCCCCGGCTTCCTGCTCTGCTGTTATGCCTCCGACGGCAACCCTAACAAAGCGATCAAGATGGAGAATTGCCTCATCAACGGCAAGTCCAAGCGGCCGATCCGACTTGGCAAAGGCGCCATCATCAACACCACCGATCACACGCAAGCGACCTGGACCAACTGCCGGTTCTATCTTTCGCCCGGCGAAGTCCTCATGCGGGTGGCAGACCCCGAGAAGGACAAACATTCGAAGTTCGAAAATTGCCTGGTCAAGCCGCTCGTCAAGGCCTGCAGCACGACCAACCTCGCGCTGAAGGCGAAAGCCACCGCGTCATCGGCGGTGGCCGGCAATGAGGCGGCCATGGTCGTGGACGGCAAAGAGGGCACCGTCTGGAAGGCCGACGGGGCCCCAGAGCAATGGCTGGAACTCACCTTCGCCGCACCCACCACGATCAACGAATTCCGCCTCAAGGAAGATCCGTCCTCCTCGATCATCCGCTACGTCATCCAATGTTGGGATGCCTCCAGCAAGAAATGGGTGAGTTGTTTCAACGGTCGTGGCATTGGCGCGGATTTCGTTGCGCCGATCATCAGCCGGAGCACCCAAAAGGTCCGCCTGCTGGTCATCCAGACCACCAAGGACAATCCCTGCATCACGGAGTTCGGGGCCTACAACGACACCACCGGCGACGCCTTCAACGATCCCACCGGCGAAAAGGCGGTCAAAGTGGAATACAAGTGATTCGATGCCAGAAACGTAGGCGCGTTTGTAACAACGCGTGGTCTTGGACTCCGCCGCCCGGAGAGCTTCGGTCTCGCCCACGCGCGTTGTCACCAACGCACCTACGACCTGGAAAGTAACGTATTATGAACACTTACAAGAGACCCCCGCGTGCCATGGGTGCGCGCCTTGTCCTGGCCTGCCTGGTTTCGCTCACGTCGCTGGCCGCCGCCGGCCTGAACGTCACCCAACTCCGCTGCGAGTATCACGCCGACCCGTTCGGCATCGACACGCCACAACCGCGGCTGAGCTGGGCCATCGAGTCGGACCAGCGCGGCGTGAAGCAAGTCGCCTATCAGGTGCTGGTGGCGTCAATGGGCAGCCTGATCGCCGCCGGTACCGGTGACCTGTGGGACAGCGGCAAAGTCACCTCGGACCAATCCTCGCAGATCCTATACGCTGGCAAGCCGTTGCAGAGTGGGCAATTCTGTTTTTGGAAGGTGAAGGTGTGGAATGATACCGGCGAAGCGGCCACCAGCAAACCCACCGTCTGGACGATGGGTTTGCTCAACCCCGAGGATTGGCAGGCCAAGTGGATCGGGTCGCCCACCGCTGCCGCCGTCGAACCGGCCCCGCTCCTGCGCAAGACATTTTCCATCGACAAGCCAATCCTAAGTGCCATCGCATATATCAGCGGCCTGGGCTACTTTGAACTCTCGATCAACGGCAAGAAGATCGGCAACCACGAGCTGGACCCGAAATTCACCCGCTATGACCGCCGCGTGCTTTATGTGACCCACAGCCTCGGCCCGCAACTGCAGCCCGGCCGCACGGTGCTCGGAGTGATGTTAGGCAACGGTTGGTATAACTATCATGTCAAGAACGCCTGGGACTTCGATACCGCACCCTGGCGCGGCAGGCCGAAGTTGTTGTTGCAGGTCGAGATCACGTTCACCGATGGCACCAAGCAAGTGATTGTCAGCGACGAGTCGTGGAAATACGCCACCGGCCCGATTCAGTTTGATGGCATGCTGAGTGGCGAGGTCTATGACGCCCGGTTGGAACAGGCAGGTTGGGATACCCCTGGCTATGATGACTCGGCGTGGGCCGCCGCCAAGGTGGTCGAGGCACCCAAGGGCAGGCTCTCCCCGCAGATGGTGCAGCCGATCCGCTTTACGAAAGTCATCCGTCCGGTCAAGCTCACCCAACCGAAGCCCGGCGTCTTCGTCTATGACATGGGCCAGAACATTGCCGGCAAGGCCCATCTGACGGTGACCGGCCCGGCCGGCACCGAGGTGAAACTGCAGTACGCCGAGATGCTGCGTGCCGACGGCACCCTCAACCCAGACAACATCAAGGCGTTCTGCAAATCCGCCGAGTTCCAGACCGAACGCTATCTGCTCAAGGGCAAGGGCACCGAAGCCTGGCATTCCCGCTTCATGTACCACGGGTTCCAATATGTGCAGGTCACCGGCTTTCCCGGCGAGCCGACGCTGGAGAACCTGCAAGCGCTGGTGATGCACACCGATGTCGATAGCGTCGGCTCGTTCGAGTGCTCCAACGAATTGCTCAACAAGATCCAACAATGCACCCGCTGGTCCTATCTCAACAACCTCCACGGCCATCCCACCGATTGCCCGCAACGCGAAAAGAACGGCTGGACCGGCGACGCCCACCTCGCCGCCGAAACCGGACTGTATAACTTCGATGCCGCAGCCGCCTACACCCAGTGGCTGAAGGACTTCAAGGATGAGCAGCGCGACAGCGGCGAACTGCCAGGCATCGTCCCCACCGGCGGCTGGGGCTATGCGTGGGGCAACGGCCCGGCCTGGGATTCCGCCTATGTCCTGATCCCGTGGTATCTCTATCAATATTGCGGCGACGTGCGGATTCTCGCCGAGCATTATGACAACCTGAAACGCTACGTCGATTACCTGGGACGCCAGACCAACCACGGCATCGTCGGCATCGGTCTCGGCGACTGGTGCCCGGCCAAAACCACCACCCCGGAGAAGGTCACCTCCACCGGTTACTACTACTGCGACGCCCTGATCGTTGCGAAAATCGCCGCCATCCTCGGCAAGCCTGCCGACGCTGCCAAATACGCCACCCTGGCGAGCAACATCAAGGAGGTGTTCAACCGCGAGTTTCTCGACCGGCAAACCATGCAATACGCCGGCGGCACCCAGACCGCATTGTCGTGCGCGCTCTATCAGGGGCTGGCGGAACCCGCCGATGTGGCTGCCATCGTCAACAACCTCGTCGCCAACGTCGAGCGGCAGGACAACCACCTCGATTGCGGCATCCTGGGCACCAAGTACCTGCTCCACGCGCTCGCCGACAATGGCCGGGCGGATGTCGCCTACCAAATCACCACACAAACCACCGCCCCGAGTTGGGGCGCCTGGATCAACCAGGGCGCCACCACCCTGTGGGAGGAATGGGGCGGCGGCGGCAGTCACAACCATGTGATGTTCGGCGATGTCTCCGCCTGGTTCTATCAAACCCTGGCCGGCCTCCGCCCCGACCCGGCAGCCCCGGGCTTCAGGAAAATCATCATCAAGCCGGAGATCGTCGGTGACCTGACCTGGGTCAAGGGCAGCCACAACTCGAGTTACGGGATGATCGCCAGCGCCTGGCAGCGCGACGGCGACAAGCTCACCCTCACGGTGACGATTCCGCCTAACACGAGCGCGACGGTGCATCTGCCGGCGAAGGATGTTGCAAGCGTTAGGGAGGATGGCTTGGCGGACCCCAAGTCCAGTGGCGTGGCAAGTTCCGCCAGGATGCAGGGTGCCTGTGCGGTCATGGAAATCGGGTCTGGCACTTATGTTTTCACTTCGTTGATGAAATAGACCCAGCCGCATCACAGGTTCATGAAATCCAGCCTTCTCGCAATCCTCGCCCTCGGGTTTGCCCAGCCCTTGCTCGCGGCCGAGCCCGAGAAGTTGTCCGCGTTCGAGCCGGGAGCATGGTGGCTGGATCACAACGGCAAGCACATCAGTGCCCATGGCGGCGGCATCCTCTGCCACCAGGGGCACTGTGCCTGATCCCGGCGGAAAATGAGTTGGCACTGGCTGGCGTTTCAGACGAATTCGTGAATCATCCGCGCAGGGGTTTTCGGATGGCAGCAGTGCCGATGTGGGGTCATGTCTTGCTCTTTCTTGATCATTGAATGTTGGAAGTTGAATGTTGAATGTTGAATGTTGAAATCTTCGGCGTGCTTCATGGGAACCCCGCCGCTCTAACGGTTTAGCCAAAGCGGTGTGGCGGGCTGCGCCCTTCCCACCGCACTCCAGACTTTGGCTCGCGCCTGGGCAGGTGAAGGTATGGAGTGCGGTGGGAAGCGCAGCGCCACCCCGCTGTGGCTAAGTCCCGCCGCTCGCTGCGGCCGGACCATCGTCCGGTCCGTAATTCGCGCCATAAGCCCCGACATTGGCAAGTGCCATGCCGGGATAGCCAACGTAATCGCCATCCCAATAATTCGACGAATTCGCCACCCCGATGGGCATGCGCGTCAAGTTAAGGGCTTATTCCCTTTAACCACGGGCTTTTTCGGCTTCACGCGGCGGAGAACGAACGTGTTCCGGTCTTCCACC
>JAPLUI010000272.1 GCA_026397725.1 Verrucomicrobiota bacterium
CCTCGTGGAGGTGGTGCCTGGCAATTCGCCCGGTGCGGGGGTGGGGGCAGAGCGTGGCGGCGGCAAGCGGGCCTGGTCGGCCAAGCCCTGCCAGTCGAAGGCGGCCGCCCAGGGGAGGCCGGGAATCCCGTGCGCCAGGATATGTCCGATGCGTCCGACAAGTCCGATGCGTCCGATGCGTCCGACGTGTCCGACGTGTCCGACGCGTCCGACGCATCCACGGCCTGCCGGAATTGCCAGTCGGCGAGGTGGGTGGAGCGGCCCAAGGCGTCGAACCAGGCGGAGGTGGTGTCGGCGGTTGGAAGGAGATTGATGAGTGCTGAGTGTTGATTTTTGAGGTTTGAATGGAAGATGAAGAATTCGCCTTTCAGTCACTTCTGAAATCAAAATTCAGCAATCATCACTCATCAATCCATTTGGCGGGTTGATCCAGCTTTCGGCCCAGCGGACGTAATAGTCGCGGGCGGCGGGCCGGATCGCTTGGGTTTCGAGGTGTTGGAGGAAGTTCAACCGGGCCGGAGTCGCGGCGGAACCATCGGGCGAGGGTGTCGTTGGTTTGGACACGGGGACAAGATAGACGTTCGGATGAACACATCAATGGGAATTTTCAAAAATCCAGGCCAGCGCGGCGGTCATCTGGCCCATCAATCACCAGTAGCCTCCCGGCACGGGGGGCTATCTGAGCAGTAACCATCTGCGGTATGATCGTGATTGAGCGGTAGCGCATGGCAGCAGGTGCCCGGGCATGCCGGCGGTGCTTGGGGCAGTCACCGGCGGATTCTGTCGGCTGGGTGCGTGGGAAGGATGAGCCTTCCCCGAACTACAGCCACTCTTTCCGGCGGCAATACCAATACGGGACGGACACCGAGATGATCATCAGGCAAATCGAGAAGGGATAGCCCAAGTGCCAGCGCAGTTCCGGCAGGATGTCGAAATTCATCCCGTAAATGCTCGCCACCAAGGTCGGCGGAAGGAAAATCACGGCGGCTACCGAGAAGATTTTCACAATTGAGTTCTGCTCGATGTTGATCAGGCCCAAGGTGGCGTCCAGCATGAAATTCACCTTGCTGGAGAGGAATCCGGCGAACTCCGAGAGCGACTGCAAGTCCCGGCTGACCGGCTTGAGTCGCGGATAGATCGGGGAGGTCGGGCCGTCACCGGCGTCATCGAAGTCCTCGTGGCCCGCATACTGGACGAGCCGGGACAGCGAGACGATGCAGTCCCGCTCGCGGGCGATCAGGTTGCCGCTGCGGCCCAGTTGGAAAATCGCTTCGCGGAGGTTGCTTTCCGACTCCTTGGCCCGCGGGACCCTCCTGAAGATCCGTTGCGAAAGCTCTTCGGTTTCCTTGGACAGCCGCTCCAAGAGGTCCGCCTGCCGGTCAATGATGGCTTCGATGAGCGAGACGAACACCTGGTCGCGGGAGGCGCTGACCCGTCTGGAAAACATGGCGGCGGTCTGCCGGAAACTCTGCGGCTCCACATCCCGGATCGTCAGCAGAAAGCGCCGGACTAACACAAAACTGACTTCCGTGGACTCGGGTGACTCCGACTCCGTGCTGAACAGCATCGGCGTGGTCATGAACCTCGCACCGTCCTCACAATACAAGCGGCTCGTGCTCTCGATCTCGCGCATTTCCTCCCGGGTGGGCAGCGCGATGCCAAGGGTCTTCTCCAGCGTCGCCACCTCCTCGGGGGTGGCTTTCAGCAAGTCGATCCACACGACATTGTCCGTCAGCGCCGCGCCGAAATCCTCCGCTGGCACTGCCTGCTGCGAGTTGACCGAGGGGTACACGAAAATTGACATGCCGCGAGCTTGGAATGGCGTGGGCCGCCTGTCCAGCGCGGGATGTCAATTTTGCAGGACTTTCACCCGCATGAAGCGCTGCGGCTGGGCTGCCAGTGCGGCGGTGTCCTTGATGGTCACCACGGTCCGGTCCGCCTGGTCCACGGCACTGAGCACTTGGGCGTGGCTAAAGCCGGCGGTGGAACTCCAGACCGGCGACCAGGTTCCGCTCAGGAGGTTGTTGGCCTCCACGAGGTAGCTCAGGCCCGTGGTGAACTTGCGCACCGGGAAGCTCAGGGTCATGAATTGCGTTGCGGGTGCCCCCCCGGTCTGGCCCAAGACCGGAACCGGCGCCTGGCTGGCAACCGCGGGATCGCCAAGGAACGCATACTCCTGCAGGTTGGTTAGAGTGTCGCCATCGGGATTTTGCCCCGTGCCACTCTGGCCGCCGGGAAACGCGGTGCGTGAGGCCCAGGTGCTGTAAGTGTCGCTCGCGTTGACCGTCAGGGTGAAGCTGTCCTCCACCGTGTTGCCGACGCTGTCGGTGGCCCGCACCACCAGCGTGGTGGTGCCGCTTTGCCCTGCTTGCGGCACCAGATTCAGGGTGGCTGGCGACTGGACGCTTGCCGTGGCCACCGTCGGATTGCTGTTGGACACCACCGTGTAAGTGAGGGTGGCAATTTCACCGGCCTGTCCCGCCGGCAGGGGGGCGAGCGCGACGCTGGGGAAAAGGATGAGGAAATCAGTCGGATTGTCGATCGCCTGGTTGAAGGAGCGGAACAACGGCAACTCGGTGTAAATCCCGCCGTAGTTGTAGATCGGAAACCAATAGGAATCGCCGAAGATCTGCGCATTGGGGAAGGTTTCCCTGGTCATCCGCCCGAAGACCGTGAAGCCGCCATTCTGCGGGTCCAGAATGTCGGTGTTCTCGCCAAGGCTGACAAACCACTGGCTGGTGGCGCTGTTCGGGTCGCCGCCGAGTTTGGCCATGGAGATGGTACTCAGGGTGTTGGAAACCCCAAACTCATTCACAATGGGCGGATCGGTCGGCACGGCCACGATATTGTTAGAAACGATCCGCGAGGCACCGCCCTGAATCACGAAGCCCGGAACGCTGCGGTGGATGAAGGAGTTCACATAATCCCCATCGGCCACATACTTGAGGAAATTGGTCCGCGTGACCGGGGTGCGATTGCTGAACAGCGCCATGTCCAGCACCACGGGAACGCTGCCGGCGTTGAATTGGGAAGTGAACCTCACGACTTGATCGTCGATGGCCTCGGTACCGAACGAGGTGTTGAGATCGAGGGCCACCGGCGCGGTTGGAATGGTGGAAAGATTGGCAATCGGTTGGTTCAGCACCGGCAGCAGTTTGGGAGCCGCAGCAGCGACTCCCAGCAGTCCTGAAAACGGCAGCAGCGACTGCAGCAGGAAACGGATGGAATTGCGGATGGTCATGGGTGGGGATGGGGTTGCCGGGTTGGCCGGGAGAAACTCAACAACACGCAACCGGTTCTGTCAATGCGGCTGGCATCCGACCTGCCAGACCGGCACCCTTTTCCACATGGCACCGGTGGGGAGTTTCGCGGCCAATGGCTATGGGGCTGAACTGCGTGCCAGGCGGAACCCCACGTTGTAGCTCGAGCCGGACGGGTCGCCGAAGTCATAGCGGTATGCGACGCCGCAAAAGTACGCGTGGTTGTACCAAGAGCCGCCCCTCATCACCCGGAACCGGCCCTCAACGGGCCCATGTGGATCCGTCTGCGTCGTCGAGACCTCCCACTGATACCTCCCATACCGGTCCCAGCACCACTCACACACGTTCCCTGCCATGTCATAGAGCCCGTATTTGTTCGCCGCAAAACTCCCCACCGGCGAGGTGAAGGGCGCTTCGCCCGTTTGGTAGGCCGGATGGTTGCCGGTGGTGCCAGTTTGATATTTCTCCTTACCGTCATTGCAAAAGTTCGCTTGCGGGTGGCTGATGGTATCGCCCCACGGAAAGCGCGCGCAGTGCTCGTCGTCGAGGCCGCCTCGCGCCGCCTTTTCCCACTCCGCCTCGGTCGGCAGGCGATAACCGTTCGCAGTCCAGTTGACCATTGTGCTGTCGAGATCCGTCTTGCCGGTTTGATAGACCGCCGTCTGCGCCGCGTCCGTGTAATAGCAAGGTGTTAGCTCCTCCTTCTCGCTCTTCGCGTTGCACCACTTCACCACGTCATGCCAGGAAACCGCCTGCGCCGGATGCTTCGCCGCCTTGCCTCCGCCGTCTGGCAGGTCGGGGTAGCCGTGTCGCCGCCCCCAGTCCCGCACCTCATCCCACTGCGCCTTGCTCACCTCTTTCTGTTGCATGTGGAAGGCACTCACGTTGACCTTGTGCCAAGGGGCTCTGCGGTCCGATTCGAGCGTATCGCCCATGGTGAACTCACCGCCTGGAATGGCTGCGAAGCCTGGCAATTCCGGTCGTTCAGGTGGTTTCGGCTGCTGGGAAGGAGGCTGGCTGGCAGTGGCCTCGCCATCCGTGGTTTGAGCGTGAAGCGCCGGGGCGGCAGCGAGTGCCAGCGCGGTCAATGCAGAGCAGGCGAGGAAAGGGGGCAGCGCTTTCATGGGCAATTTGGGGTGCGGGGAATTCATGGAGTTTGACCACTCAGGCAGCCCGACCTTGGCACCGCCGTCGCAGGAAGCGTAATCTTTCCCGAAACGAGCGCAATGGGAAAAATCTTCAAATGCCTTCATCACCGCTGCCATGACCGCGACTGTGGTCCTCCGACGCATTTCGGCACCTGCGGCCAGCTCCACGTCCACGCATTCAGGAAAAGCCATCAAGCCGGGACTTTCGCTTGCGGCACCCCGGGGGGCGTGGTAGTTCTTCGTCGAGCGCGAAAGCCGGTTTTGCCACACTCGTTTCCTGGTATGGGTGGTGCTGCGCCGGTGTTGCCGCGAAGCCGGGCGACGTCAGCGCGTGCGATCCCCGGTAATGTGAAACCTGCTCACCTGCCCCCTCATTCCCCGCTCTCCACTACACCCCTGGCTTTCCCATGCACGGTCGCCCGCACAGCAGTTTTCTAGCAGTCAAGTTGGGGCGGTTTGCCAGCCGGGTGTTGCGTGACTTTTTCATGCGCAATCACGGTCTGTTGCTGACCGGGGCGGTGGCGTACAACGTGATGCTCTCGCTCATTCCGCTCTCGGCGGTGCTGATGGTGGCATTCTCCCACTGCTTCGAGCAGCGGATCCTGATGGACTTGAAGGCCTCGCTCACCGTCGAGGTTTCCCTCCTCGCACCGGGCTTCGCGGCCACCCTCTCCGAGGTTCTCGAAGGCTTTTTCCACAACCGCCAACTCGTCGGCTGGATCGGCCTGTTGGTCTTGCTCTTTTTCAGTTCCATGGCCTTCCGGATTCTCGAGGATTCGATCGCCATCATCTTCCATCGTCCCTTGCCGACCCTGAAACGGAAGTTCTGGGTCTCCGCGCTGATGCCCTATCTGTTTATTCTCATCATCGCGGCCGGCCTGATCCTGGTCACCTCCGTCAACGCGATCATCGACGCGCAAGGCCAGATCTGGCGGAGGTTTCCCCGCATTGATGCGATCATGCACAACCTGATCGGCCTCATCATCTATCTAACCGGCGTGCTCGGGTTGGTTCTGCTCTTCACCCTGTTCTACAAGATCATGCCGGTGGCGAGGGTTTCGTTCCGGCGTGCCCTTGCCGGTGGGCTCACCGCCGCCATCCTCTGGGAAATCACCCGCCATTTGTTGGTCGCCTACTACACGAATGTCTCGATGGTGAACGTGCTCTACGGGTCAATGGCCACCCTCATCATCGTCCTGTTCACCTTGGAAGCGGTGGCTTTGATCCTGCTGCTCGGAGCCCAGGTTATCGCCGATCTCCAACGCAACGCCAACGCCGGCATCCCATGGCATGCAGACCCGGAAGACCCATGAGGGTCATGATCGCATCACAGCATGGACGCCCCGGCGAAACCGGGACTTGCCGCGTCGCCGTGACTAATGGGTCTGACACCACAGACCTGCGGCCACCACGTCGCCGCCCTCCCGGAGTTTGCCCCGTGACTCTGGCAACGCTTGTTTCATGGCACCTTGCACGGTGGTCTGACCGGGATGCCGCGGGCGGCGAAGTGACGTTTGGCATCGGCGACGGTGAAGGTGCCGAAGTGGAAAATGCTGGCGGCGAGCACGGCATCGGCTTTGCCTGCTTCGAGGACTTCCACCATGTGGTCGAGGGTGCCGGCACCGCCGCTGGCAATGACGGGGATGCCGACGGCGGAGGAAATGGCGGCGGTCAGGGCAATGTCGTAGCCGGCCTGGGTACCGTCCGCGTCCATGCTGGTGAGGAGAATTTCGCCGGCCCCGCGACGCCAGACTTGCTTGGCCCACTCCACGGCATCGAGGCCGACGGGAGTGCGGCCACCATGGGTGTAAACGCCCCATTTGCCGGGGCCTTCGCATTTGGCATCGATGGCGACGACGATGCACTGGCTGCCAAAGGCCTTGGCACCGGCATCGACGAGGTCGGGGTGGGTGACTGCGGCGGTGTTGATGCCGACTTTGTCCGCGCCGGCGAGGAGCATTTCGCGCATGTCATCGACGCTGCGAATGCCGCCGCCGACCGTGAGGGGGATGAAGCAGTGTTCGGCGGTGCGGCGGACCACCTCGACCATGGTGCGGCGGCGGTCGGACGAGGCGGTGATGTCGAGAAAGACCAATTCGTCGGCTTGCTGGGCATTGTAGGCCAGAGCACATTCAACCGGGTCACCGGCATCAATGAGATCGACGAAATTGACGCCTTTGACGACGCGGCCAGCGGTGACGTCGAGGCAGGGAATAATTCGTTTGGCGAGCACGCAGGGAGCAAAGCGTGAGAAGACCCAAGACGCAAGCCAAGAGGAAGAGGTAGGACGGGTCGAGGCGGAGACCCTAACCACCCTGGGGGCGAGGTGAAGCATCGCGCCCGGGGTGGGTGAATCGGCAAACCGCGGGGGCTCAGACGAGCTTAGGCTTGCCGACGCGGCGGACGGTGCCGAAGCGCTTCTGGAATTTGTCGATGCGGCCCTCGGTGTCCACGAACTGGTTTTGGCCGGTGTAGAACGGATGGGAGGCGGAAGTGATGCCGATGGAGATGAGGCTGTGCTCGACGCCGTCAATGATTTCCTTGCGTTCCGAGGTTTTGGTGGAGCGAGAGACGAAGCGGTTGCCGGTGCTCATGTCCACGAAGACGACCGGATGGTATTTGGGATGAAGGTCCTTTTTCATTGGGATGGGGTGCTGGCGCCACGTTTCCAACGCGGCGGGCACGCGAGAATGGCCGGGAATTCAGGGCTGTCAAGCAGGCATTGGAAAATGCGCCAAAAAAGCCGGTTTGCGCGGATTGCGGAAGGAAACCGATTATTTGAGTCGCTTTTCCGGGAACCGGTGCTAATTTAAATCCGTTATGGCAACCCCCACGAAACGCACCAGGTTTTCCCGCCGTCTTCCAGACCATGTCACCGATGAGTTGGTGACCGTCTTGACGGACAAGAAGGTATTCGGCTTCAACGATTTGTTTGAGCGGGTATTCGCGAGTTTGAAGCTGCGGAATGCCGTGAGTGGCGGGGAGGAGATGCTCCGTTTGCGGGCCTACGAGAAGCTGCAGAATCTGGTGACCCGGGGGCTGGTTGAGAAGCTCGGCAAGGAATACAAGGGGACCTCGCGGGTGCATGAGGCCTCGAGCACCTATGTGGCTGCACAAGCCGAGGTGGAATGAAATTGTCCTGGTGATTTGCGCTAAGCCCGTACCGGAAAGAGGTGCGGGTTTTTTTGTTGGCCATGCCGGGGCGGGCAGGCTAAGACTGTCGCAGCCCCGTTTCACGCCATGCTTTACGATTATCTTCCCGTTTTGTTCCAGGTCCTGCTTGTCATCGGCTTTGCCGCAGCGGTGCTGCTGCTGAGTGTGGTATTCGGGCGCACGGCGAAGCGCAATGCGACCAAGGACAGCCCGTATGAATGCGGAATGGTGCCGGTGGGGGAGGGCACGCCGCGGTTTTCGGTGAAGTTTTATCTGGTGGCGATGCTGTTTGTGATTTTCGACATTGAGGTGGTCTTCATGTATCCATGGGCGGTGCAGTTCCGGGATCTGGTGACGGAGAGTCCGGTGGCGTTGGTCAGCATGGCGGGCTTTGCGGGCACGCTGGCGATTGCCTACGTCTATGCACTGAAGAAGGGCGCGTTGAATTGGAAAGCGTGAGATCACGCGCTGCCGGACAGGCGGCGCGTTTGTTCCTCGATGAAAATCTCCGCGAGGCGGAAGCAGCGGCGGGCGAGTTCGCGGGCATCCTGGTCGCCGATGAGGGCGACGCCTTCCTCGCTGACTTCGGCGAGGAAGATTTTCCAGGCTTTGCGGGCCAGGGCTTCCGGATCGACTTGCTTGCGCGGCGGCGGCTGGCGTGGCGCTTGCTGGGGGGCGGCATGGAGCGGCTTGGGCGCTTCGCTCGGGGCGGGGGCGGCGGGTACTGGCTCGGCAGGCTCGTCGGGGGCGGGGATTTCATCCGGGGCGGTGAAGGAGGCCTGGGCGTTGGAGGACTGGCCTTTGCCCTTGCGCCGTCGGCGTTTGCGCTTGCCATCCGGGAAGGCATTGCCACCGGTGGTGGGGGCGTCGGGTTCGGGCCAATCGCCGGATGCTGAGAGAGGGGCATGGGGAGCGCCGGGAGGGGCCTCGGCAAGGGCGGCGCTGCTGTTTGCCTGAGTGGCAGAGGCGGAGGGGGCTGCCAGGATGTCCGTGCCGAAGGGGGCGGGGGGAGGCTCGGAGTCAACTTCGGTGGATGGGGCTGGAGCGGCGTTGCCGGGAGTTTTTTTCGGGCGCGGATTGGAGATCCGGCGCACGGTAGGGGTGGGAGCATCGCTGCTTGGCGTGCGGGTGGCTGGTTTCCTGAGATGGCTCATGTTGGGTGGTGCGAACAACCCGCAGGGATGCTGCGGGCTGCTTCCGGGGTGAGGGGTGAGGGCGGGCGGGTTGGCTCAGAGGTTGCGGACGTCGTCGCGATTGAATTTATCCTTGGGATTCTCGGGATTGGTCCTGCCATCCTTGCCTGGCGACCAGAGGTCAAAGTCCGGGCTTTGGGCGTTCACGCCCTTGCGGTAGCGGTACTCGTTACCCCAAGGATCGACGATCCGGGCGGCCTCACCCCTGCCTTCGGTCCAGCCTTGTTTGTTGTTTTTCGGATCGAGTTCGGAGATGTAGATCTTCTGCTCTGAATCGTTTTGCGGGCCGGCACCGTCTCGGTTGGAATCCCAATAGAGATCCTTGAACAGTCCGTTGGTCATGTTTCTCCCATCCCCATTGAGACTGGAATCACTTCCCGGGTAGCTGCCGTGGTCGAGTTTGTATTCTTCGCAGGCGTTGGCGAGCAGCCGGATCTGGATCTCCGCCGTGGCACGCTTCTGGCGGTCTTTCACGAAGGCGGTGCCGGCGACGACCAAGCCCGCGAGGATCACGATGATGGTGATGGTGGCGAGCATCTCAACGAGCGTGAAGCCATGGCGGATGCGGTGTGGCGGAGGTTTCATGAGAGCAACGGGGAGTGGGAGGTCCGGGCGGCGAAGACCCCGGTCAGGAGGACTGGCCCATGGTGGTGATGACCTTGATCAGCGGCAGGAACAGCGCGAACACCACGGAACCGACGACCAAGGCCAGGACCACGATCATGATCGGCTCGAGGATGGAAGTGAGGGCGGTCACGGCGTTGTCCACTTCGTCGTCATAGACATCGGCGACTTTGAGCAGCATCTCCGGGAGTTGACCGGTTTCCTCGCCGACATCGACCATGGAGATGACCATGTTAGGAAAGACCCCGGAGGCTTGCAGGGGGGAGACGATGGATTCCCCTTCCTTGACGGCCTCGTGGACTTTTTCGATGGCCCCGGAGATGACGACGTTGCCAGCGGTGTCGCGGGTGATGTTGAGGGCTTGCAGAATCGGCACGCCGGAGGTGACGAGAGTGCCGAGGGTGCGGGAGAAGCGGGAGACGGCACTCTTGCGTTGAATGTCGCCGAAGACCGGCAGTTTGAGTTTCAGGGCGTCGATGGCCATGCGTCCGGGCTTGGTGCGGCCCCAGAGATTGAAGAGGAAGACCAGGACGCCAAAGAGGATCAGAACGAAGACGATATTGGGCACGCCGTAGGGATTATCGATGAAGAACCTGGAGAAGCCGAAGACGACCTTGGAAATGGCCGGGAGGTCGCCGCCCATTTCATTGAACATCGCCTCAAACTTGGGCACGATGAAGATCATGAGGAACACCAGAATGGCGATGGCGATGAACATGACGATCACCGGGTAAACCATCGCTGAAACGATCTTGTTTTTCAGCTTTTGGGCCTTTTCCTGATACTCGGCGAGGCGGTTGAGGACGACTTCGAGGACCCCGCCGAGTTCGCCGGCTTTGACCATGTTGACGTAGAGTTTGTTATAGATTTTCGGGTGCTGGGCGAGCGACTCGGAGAAGGTGGCGCCGGATTGCACGGAATCCGCGAGGGCGCTGAGGGTGGCGCGGAGGACCGGGTTGGGCTCCTGTTTGCCGAGCACGGTAAGGCTGCGGAGCAGCGGCAGGCCGGCATCAATGAGGGTCGCAAGCTGGCGGGTGAAGATCATCAGAATCTTCGGCTTGATGCGCTTGCCCGATTTGCCGCTGGTGCTGCCAGCCATCTTACCCTTGGCCTTGGAGGGCGCCTTGGCCCTGGCGCTGGCCTTGCCTTTGCCGACCTCGTCAATTTGAGTCAGGTAAAGTCCCTGGACGTGAAGTTTTTGCTTGGCTTCAGCTTCGTTGGTAGCGGAAACGACGCCGGTGGTTTGCTCGCCTTTGGCGTCAAGCGCGGAGTATTGGAAGTTGATCATGGCTGGTGGGATGATTGAGCGGGTTTGAGTGACTGCTAGAGGGATTAAAGCGTTGGTTAGTGGGGAATGCGAATGGAAAATGCGGATTGGGGCGAGAAATCAGGTGTACTTGAGCACTTCCTCGATGGTGGTGGTGCCGAGGTAAATGTTGCGGAGTCCGTCATCGCGGAGGGTGTTCATGCCGAGTTCCATGGCTTTTTGCTTAATGACGACGGTAGGGGCGCGCCCGGTGATGAGGTCGCGGATCGGGTCGGTGACGTTGAGGAGTTCGTAAAGTCCGCGACGCCCGCGGTAGCCGGATTGGCCGCAGATGTCGCAACCGGCTCCGGTGAAGAATTGTTTGTCGCCGAGTTCATGCGGGGAGATGCCAAGCTGACTTAGGATGGATTCATTCGGTTCGTAGGGGGCGCGGCATTCTTTGCAGATGGTCCGCACCAGGCGCTGTGCCAGCACGCCTTCGAGTGAGGCGGAAACGAGGAATGGCTCACAGCCCATGTCGATGAGCCGGGTGATGGCCCCGGCGCTATCATTGGTGTGGAGGGTGGAGAGCACCAAGTGGCCGGTGAGTGCGGCCTGGATGGCGATGGTGGCGGTTTCCTTGTCGCGCATTTCCCCGATCATGATGCGGTCGGGGTCTTGGCGGAGGAACGCGCGGAGGGCCCGCGGGAAATCGAGGCCGATGCCCTCGTTGATGGGGATTTGGATAATGCCATCAATGTCATACTCGACGGGGTCCTCGGCGGTGAGGAGTTTGGAATCGATGGTATTGATGCGGCGCAGCGCGGCGTAAAGGGTGGTGGTCTTGCCGGCCCCGGTGGGGCCGGTGACGAGGAAGATGCCGTTGGGTTTCTCGATCGTTTCGGTGACGTAAGTGTAGATGCTGTCGGGCAGGCCGAGGTTTTCCAGCGAGAGATTGACCGATGAGCGGTCCAGCACCCGGAGCACCACCGATTCGCCGTGGTGGGTGGGAAGGGTGGAGACCCGCATGTCCACCATTTTCTCGCCGACTTGTTTGACGATGCGGCCGTCCTGCGGCAAGCGGCGCTCGGCGATGTTCATGTTGGACATCACCTTGACGCGGGAAATGATCGGCAGGGCCAGATGGACGGGCGGCGGGGCCATTTCGTAGAGGGCGCCATCGACGCGGTAGCGGATCTTGAAGTCCTTCTCAAAGGGCTCGAAATGGATGTCCGAGGCCTTTTCCTTGATCGCCTGATAGAGGACGAGATCGACGTAGCGGATGATGGGGGCGGAATTGGCCTCGGCTTCGAGGGCGGCGGCGTTGGTGGCATCCGCGCCGAATTCGAGTTGGCTGAGGAGGTCCTCCATCGCCTTGCCCTCGCCGCCGTAGCAGTCATTGATTTTTTGCTCGATGAGGTAATCCGGGGCGACGAGCAGGTGGATTTCGCGGCCGATGGCGAAGCGGAGATCTTCGACGGTTTGCGGGTTGAGGGGATCGACGAGGGCGACGAAAAGACCGGTTTCATCGAACTTGATGGGGAGGGCGCCGTGCAGGCGGGCGGTGCCGGCGGGGACCAGTGCGAGCAGGGCCTCGGGCGGAGTCCAGTTGCGGATGTCCACGACTTCGGTGCCCAACTCGGAGGCGACGATGGGCCAGACATCATCGCGCGAGTGGATGATCTGGAAGTCGGCGAGGATTTCCGCGACCTCCTTGCCGCTGTGTTCGATTTCCGAGAGGACGTCCTGAGCCAGCGAGCGATCAATGAGACCGCGGGCTTGGAAGAGTTCGATGAGCTGATAGTGGTCCATGAGGCGGGGACGGGGAAACTTGTGATTGGCGAAGCGGCAGGCGATCAATCCATATCGGACATGGTGGCGTGAACGACTTCGTTGCCGGAGGTGAGGCCGGCGAGGATCTTGCGGATGCCATCTTCGCGCAGGGTGCGCATGCCGAGTTCACGGGCGCGGCGGCGGAGCTGGGTGGTGGTGAGGCCGGTGTTGATCATCTGGCGGACTTCGTCATCAATGAGGAACAGCTCGAAGATGCCCATGCGCCCGCGGAAGCCGTTGCCGCGACATTTCTCACAGCCGACCGGGCTGAAAATGGTGGCATCGGCGACCCGGCTGGCATCCAGGGACAGGGCCCGCATTTCCTTTTCGCTCAGGTCGGCGGGGCCCTTGCAGATCGGGCACAGCTTGCGGACGAGCCGCTGGGCCATCACGGCCCGCACGGCGGAAGCGATGAGGAAGGGCTTGACGCCGATGTCGGCGAGCCGGGCGACGGCGGAAGGCGCGTCATTGGTGTGCAGGGTGGAGAAGACCAAGTGGCCGGTGAGCGAGGCGTTGATGGCGATGTTGGCGGTTTCAGCGTCGCGAATTTCCCCGATCATGATGATGTTGGGGGCCTGGCGGAGCATGGCGCGGAGGGCGGCGGCGAAGGTCATGCCGATGTCGGCCTTGACCATGACCTGATTGATGCCGGGGAGTTCGTACTCGACCGGGTCTTCCACGGTGATGATTTTCTTGTCCGGGCGGTTGATGACATTGAGGCAGGCGTAGAGGGTGGTGGTTTTGCCGGAACCGGTGGGACCGGTGACGAGCAGAATGCCATCGGGCAAGCCGAGGAGTTGCTCGAATACCGTCTGATCGTCCGAGAAGAATCCCAGCTCGGGCAATCCGAGCAGCAGTGCGGTCTTGTCCAGAATCCGCATGACGATGGACTCGCCATGGTTCGAGGGGACGGAGGAAACCCGGAGATCCACTTCCTTTTCGCCCATCTTCAACTGAATCCGGCCGTCCTGCGGGAGCCGCTTTTCAGCGATGGACATGGTGCCGCTCATCACCTTCAGGCGGGCGATGACCGCCGGGAGGAGTTTTTTCGGGTGATTGTCCACCTCGACCAGCTTGCCGTCGAGGCGGTAGCGGATGCGCACGGAGGTTTCCAGCGGCTCGATGTGAATGTCCGAGGCCCGCAAGCGGAAGGCCTCGGTGAGGGTTTGGAACACCAAGCGGATGATGGGCGCGTCGTCGGGCTCCGAACCGGCTTCCGCGTCGCCGGTGGTGATGGTGAGGCCCATTGGATCAATGGATTTGTCCGCAGCAACGCCATAGATTTGGCTGAGGTGCTGGATGATATCCTTAGGGGTGGCACAGGTGAGATTGATTTCGCGCCCAATCACATGGGGCAGGCTGTCGAGCATTTCGAAATCCAGCGGGTCGGTCACGGCCACGGTCAGGTAGAGTCCGTCGTCCTGCACCGGAACCACCTGGTAGCGTTTGGCGACCTCGTCGGAGATGGTTTCGGTGATGGCCAGATCGTAGGTGAAATCGGCGAGTTTGACGAACGGGATTCCCGCATTGGCGGCCAGCGTGCGGGCCACGTCCTCTTGGGACAGGCTGGTGGTGGCAAGCAGGTGCTCGATGAGCGTTTCCCTGCCTGACAGCGTGCTGCGTGCGTACGCAATCTGATCGGCGCTCACCAAACCGTCTTCGGCGAGCAAATCTGCTAGGTAATCTTCGTTGGAAAACACAGTGTTGGGAATCCTGATTGGGTGGGGGTTAGTCAACGTTGGAACACAGTCGCCGCGCGTTGCTCGTCGCAGTGTGCTGAAACTGCCCCCCCTTGTCAACCAAGCAAGCGCAAAGAATTCAACCTATTTTCCCCGTGGCTTCAAAAGCCGCTACGATGTAGGTATCATGCCTATGCAACGCCCGCATGAGCACCTGTGCCTGGGCGCGAAGCGTGCCTCAGGCCGGGCGCTTATCCAGGCCGAAGGCATCGTGGACGGCGCGGGCGGCGTCTTCGATGCAGGTTTCATCGACGGTGACGGCGATCTTGATCTCGGAGGTGGAGATCATGCCGATGTTGATGCCGGCGGCACCCAGCGCCTTGAACATGGTGGCGGCCACCCCGGAGTGCGAGCGCATGCCAATGCCCACCGCCGACAACTTGGCAATGCCACCCTCGGTCTCGACCTTGGCGTTGGAACCCAGCGCGGCGATGACCGGCTTGAGCGCGGCCTGCGCCTTGCCCAGATCACTGGAATGCATGGTGAAGGAATGGCGGGCGAAACCATCGTGCGCGATGTTGGAAATGATCATGTCCAGATTGATCTCCGCCTCGCCGATGACACCGAGGATGCGGCCCGACATGCCGGGCTCATCCGGGATGCCGGTGATGGTGACGCGGGCTTGGGAGCGTTCGATCGAGACGCCGCGAATCACGACGTTTTCCATGTTGGGATGTTCTTCTAACACGAGTGTGCCGGGGTTGTCGTTGAGCGAGGAGCGGACTTCGAAAATCACGCCGAATTTCTTGGCGAATTCGACCGAGCGGGATTGCATGACCTTGGAACCGGAGGAGGCCATTTCCAACATTTCGTCGTAGGAAATCTCCGGCAGCTTGCGGGCGTTGGGCACGATCCGCGGATCGCAGGTGTACACGCCATCCACATCGGTTAGAATCTGGCAGACCTCCGCCTTGAGCGCGGCGGCCACGGCAATCGCGGTCAAATCCGACCCGCCGCGACCGAGCGTGTGGATCATGCCATTCGGGGTGACCCCCTGGAAGCCGGCGACCACGAGGGTTTTCCCGTCATTGAGGAAGCCCCGCATCAGCGACGGATCCATGTTGAGGATGCGGCCGCGGGTATGCGAACCGGTGGTGAAGATGCCGGCCTGGCGACCCGTGATCGAGACGGCATCCACACCCATGTCATGCAGCGCCATGGTGACCAGGGCGATCGATTGCTGTTCGCCGGTGGCGAGGAGGACGTCGAGTTCGCGCTCAGCGGGGTTTTCCGAGAGTTCGCGGGCCATCCTGATGAGTTCATCGGTAACTCCGGCCATGGCGGACACCACGGCCACCACCTGGTTGCCCTCGTCGCGGGTGCGCAGCAGCCGAGCCGCCACGTTGCGGATGCGATCAAGGGTGCCGACGGACGAGCCGCCGTATTTTTGGACAATGAGGGCCATGGGGCGCGGCAGTGAAGACCAGTGTTCACTGAAAGGCAAGGATCAATTTCAGGATCAAGCGGCATGCACCAGCAGCACGATTTCCCCTTTGGGCGGATGGGCTTGAAAGTGAGTGGGGGAGCCCTACGCCAATTCAGCGTCTGAAGCGACTCGATTTCCGCCTCGGGGTGCAGTTCCTGAGTCATGCCGACACCCGGGCACCAAGAGATTCACGCACGCGACGAATGGCATCCTCTACCGGCACGCCCTGCACGGTACCAGAGCGCAAGTCCTGCATTCTGGATTCAGCCAGCGTCACTTGTTCACTTTCGATGGCATGATCGGAAGACATCGCCACAATCAAGCGCTCCACCAGACTCATCCGAGAGTCTTCCGGAAGTTGCATCGCCTCCTGAAATACAGCATCAGCGGTGGGATTCATGGCTTCAATGTATCAGGCCTGTTCTTGGGAGCAAGCTCATTCTTCGTTCAGGCTGTTAGCTCGATGCACCAGCAGCACGATTTCCCCCTTGGGCGGATGGGCTTGAAAGTGGCCGTGTACCTCGGCGGCAGTCCCGCGATGATAGGTCTCGAATTTCTTGGTCAGCTCGCGGGCGACACAGGTGTGGGCGGCCGGGTCGAGGTCGGCGAGAATTTCCAGGGTGGCAACGAGGCGGTGGGGTGACTCGAAAAAGATGGCGGTCTCGCCGGATTCGAGGGCGGCGGCGAGGGCGCTGCGGCGTTTGCCGGATTTCACCGAGAGGAAACCGCCGAAGCGAAACGCGTGGCAGGGAAACCCCGAACCGATGAGCGCCATGATGACGGAAGACGGCCCCGGCAACACCTCGCAAGGCGTGCCGGTTTCGAGGCAGGCTTGGACGAGCCGATAGCCGGGGTCCGAGATGCCGGGCATGCCGGCATCGGTGATAACAGCGATGGTTTCACCGGCGCGGGCGGCGGCAACGAGGGCGGGCGCCCGGCGGGCTTCGTTGTGCTCGTGGAGGGAGATGAGCGGCTTGCCGGAAATGCCGTGGTGAGCGAGCAGCGGCGCGGAATGACGGGTGTCTTCACAGGCGATGCGATCGGCCGCGCGGAGGATTTCCAGCGCCCGCAACGTGATGTCGCCCAGGTTGCCGATGGGCGTGGGAACCAATACGATGCGGCCTGCAAGCTCGGATGGGGAGTCCATGGTGGGGGAAAGGAGCGCGGGCTTCAGCCCGCCCGATAGATGTTGGATTGGACTCGGCTCGTTGCGCACGGACTAAAGCCCGCGCTCCTTGAGGTGGGTGCGCTCGGTGGCATCGAGTGGCTGGGGCCGGCCCAGATGATTGACGCGCACGGTGGTGATGCTGCCATGTGCGGCGAGTTCACCGGCGGCATTGATGACCTCGAAGTTCCAGGTGACCGAGGCGGTGCCGAGCGCGGCGATGGCGAGTTGGACCTCGATCTTATCGCCACACAGCAACGGGTGCTGGTACTCGCAGGCGACTTTCACCCGCGGCCAACCACCCTGGCTCCTATCAAATACCAGCAGGCCCCGCGAGCGCAGAAACGCGTGTTCCGCGATTTCCACATGGGTGAAAATGTTGGTGAAATGCAGCCACCCGCTCGCATCGGTATCCCGAAACGAGACCTCGCTGGCGTGTCGATAGAGCGGCTTGTCCATGACCGGCATACTCACTCGAAGCGGCGGACCAGCACCGACGCATTGTGGCCGCCAAAGCCGAAGCTGTTGCTGATGGCCACCTGCACCGGGACTTCGCGGGCGACGTTCGGCACGCAGTCCAGATCGCACTCCGGATCCTGATCCTCGAGATTGATGGTGGGTGGAATCACCCCGTCATGAATGGCCATGACGCTGGCAATCAGCTCGATGCCGCCGGCCGCTCCTAACATGTGACCGGTCATCGACTTGGTGGAACTGACCATCAGGCCGTTTTTCGCATGGCCGCCGAAGGCGAGTTTGATCGCCTTGGTTTCCGCAATGTCGCCGAGGCCGGTGGAAGTGGCGTGGGCGTTGAGGTAATCGACCTGCTCCGGATTGATCTTGCCGTGGTTGAGGGCCATCCCGATGGCATAAGCCGGGCCGCTGCCATCGGGCGAGGGGGCGCTGAGGTGATAGGCATCCGCACTGATGCCGTAGCCGATGATTTCAGCGTAGATTTTCGCGCCGCGCCGGCGGGCGTGGGCGAGATCCTCGATGACGAAAATGCCGGCGCCCTCGCCCATGACGAAACCATCACGGCCCTTGTCGAACGGGCGACAGGCCCGCGCGGGTTCATCGTTGCGCGTGCTCAGCGCCTTCATGTTGCCGAAGCCGGCCAAGCCCATGCCCAGGATGGTGGCTTCCGCGCCGCCGCACAGGAAGGCATCGGCATCGCCGAACTTGATGATGCGCCAGGCCTCACCGATGTTGTGATTGGAGGTGGCGCAGGCGGTGACGATGCACATGTTCGGCCCGAGCAGGCCGTGTTCGATGGAAATGATGCCGCTGGCGATGTTGGAAATCATCATCGGAATGGTGAACGGCGACACCCGCTTGGGCCCCTTGGCCATGAGCACTGCGTGCTCCCGCTCCAAAGTGGCCAAGCCGCCGATGCCGCTGCCGACCATCACGCCGAAGCGGCGCGGATCCATCGTGGCAACCTCCACCCCCGAATCCTGCATCGCCATTTTCGCGGCGGCCACCGCGAATTGGACATAGCGATCCGCCCGCCGCGCGTCCTTGGGCACCCTGAAGTATTCGTCTGCGGCAAATCCTTTCACCTCACCCCCGATTTTGCAGTCGTAAGGGGTGAGATCGAGTTGGGTGATCCGCGCAATTCCGCTGCGGCCGTTCTTGAGGCCATCCCAGGTGGAAGCCAAATCGTTGCCAAGGGGAGAAAGGCAGCCAATGCCGGTGATGACCACGCGTCGTTCGTTCATAAAGTTGTGTCCGCGGAAAATTGGCCGATCCGGCGGGCCGACGCAAGCATCTTCCGGTATCCGGTGGCGACTTGGGTATTTTTGCCCGATGAGCGGCAGCAAACCGGCACATTTTTTTCCTGAACCCGGGCGTGGCTTGCGCAATCCATGGTGTCAGGAAGTGTGTTGATTGCACCTTCCCGCTTGTCGTCGGCGGGAATTTGGGCGAGTCTGCGCGGGTGAACGAACCTGTGGCGGATGACCTTCCATGGATGAGCCTGGCGCTCGATGAAGCCCGCAAGGGCGTGGGACGCAGCGCCCCCAATCCTCCGGTCGGCGCGGTCCTGGTCAAGGGCGGCAGCCTCCTCGGGCGTGGCTGGCATCGCGCCGCAGGCCAGCCTCATGCCGAGCGCGAGGCTCTGGCAGATGCAGCCAGGAACCACGGTCCCGAGGCCATTCGTGGCGCGACTGCCTACATCACGCTGGAACCCTGCTCCACCCATGGCCGCACCCCGCCCTGCACCGAGGCACTCATCGCCGCCGGCCTTGCTCGCGTGGTGTACGCCGCGGTGGATCGCAATCCCTTGCACGCCGGCCGTGCCGATGCGGTGCTACGGCATGCAGGCATCGAAGTGACCTCCGGGGTTGGTGCCGAGGCTGCGGAAACCCTGCTGCGCCCGTTTTTCAAAGTCCGCGAAACCGGCCTCCCGTGGGTGCTTTGGAAAACCGCGATGAGCCTCGATGGACGCATCACCCGCCCGCCCGGCGAAGGCCAATGGCTGACCGGAGCCGCCGCCCGTGCCGATGTCCAGCACCTCCGCGCTTCCGTCGAGGCCATCATCACCAGTGGCGAAACCGTGCGGCGCGACCGACCCGCCCTGACCCTGCGCCTGCCTGAATTGTTAGATGGACGTCCGCAGCCATGGCGGGTCGTCGTTACTCAGCATCCCGCCAGCCTGCCTCAGGACGCGCCTTTGTTCACGGACGAGTGGCGTGAGCGCACGCTGCTCCGCTCCGGGGCCGATCTAAGCACCCTGCTGATGGATCTCGCCCGCGATCAGGGCGTGCTCAGCGTGCTCGTTGAAGCCGGTGGCAAATTCTCTGCCGCTTTGTTTGAGGCGGGCTTGGTGGATGAGGTGGTGGTCTATCTTGCGCCGCTGCTCTGCGGTGGCACTGTGCCCGCACTCGGCGGGACGGGCTGGTCCGAATCCCTCAGGCTGACCGAACTCGACGTCGCCCGGCTTGGCGACGACCTCCGCCTGCGCGGCCTGCTGCGCAAGGGCCCCCGGGCGACGGGGCGGGAAGATGCGTCAAGTCAACAGGCTTCCAGCCGGTGATGGCAGACCGCGCACCCTGCCTGTCCGCCCATGAAACGACAGGCTGGATGCCCGTCGGTCAAGACCGGCAGGAGGCCTGTCCTCCTGCCAAACGAACCGGATTGGCCGGGACGCTTGTGCCACGATCCGGAGATCAGAGCTTGAATGTTCGGCCGGGGTGCTGCAGATTGCCCGCATGACGATTGTGCTCGGAGTGACGGGGTCGATTGCGGCTTACAAGGCGGCGGATTTGGCATCGCAATTGGTGACGCAGGGCCATGAGGTCCATGCGATCCTGACCCGGGCCGCGGTGGAGTTCATCACGCCGCTGACCTTGCAGACGCTCACCCGGCAGCGGGTGAGCGCGACGCTGGAAGACGACAGGCACGCGTGGATTCCCGGCCACATTGAATTGGCAGATCGGGCGGATTTGCTCGTGGTGGCCCCGGCCACGGCGAATGTGCTGGGAAATTTTGCCAACGGGCTGGCCCCCGACCCGCTGTCGTCGATTTACCTCGCGCTGCCGCGTTGTACGCCGGTGCTGCTGGCGCCGGCAATGAACGGCAAGATGTGGCTGCATCCGGCCACGCAGCGCAATGTGGCACGCCTCGTCGCTGACGGATGCACGGTGGTTGGCCCGAGCGAGGGAAACCTGGCCTGTGGGTATGAGGGCATCGGTCGGCTGGCCCCGGTCGGGGAGATTCTGGCACGAATCGGCTCGCTGCTGGCCGGAAAATGAGGGACTTGGCGGGCCCCCGCTTGGGGAACACCGACCGGATTTCCGGGAAAATTCCGCAGGCCGGGGGAAAAATCGCGGGAATCGCATCTTTGGGCTTGCATAGCTGCGGTGGGACCGTTATTCACCGCGTCCCGAAATTATGGCAAAGAAAAGTTGGATTGCACGCAACGAGCGCAAAAAGAGCACCGTCGAGAAGTACACCGAGCTTCGCATGAAGCTCAGGCAGGAGAAGGACTACATCGGTCTTTCCCAGTTGCCGCGTGATGCGAGCCCGACCCGGGTGGTGAACCGCTGCGAGATCACCGGTCGCCGCCGGGCCTTCCTGCGCCGCTTCCGCCTTTCCCGTATCAGCTTCCGCGAACTGGCCTCGGCCGGGATGATCCCCGGGGTGACCAAGTCCAGTTGGTAAGCTGCGGCCTGGTTTTTTGGCGCGGGGTGGAACCACCCGTTCCCGCGTCCCCAACATGCCAATTTACGAATACGTTTCTGAAGCCCCGCAGGATCCTGAGCATTCGTGTCGCATCTGCGCTCGCGGGTTTGAGTTGAGGCGTCCTGCGGACCGGGCGCCGCTGTTGGTTTGCCCGCTCTGTCGCAACCCGGTGAAGAAACTCATTTCCCGGATCAACACCCCCAGCCTGACCAAGCCGCTCTCGGTGAGTGATGCCAAGCAGGCCGGCTTCACCGTGCTGGAAAAGCGCGATCAAGGGGTCTATGAGAAGCTCTAGCCGATGAACGTGGCTTGCATGGTGCTGCTGGCTTCCTCCGGCAAGGTTTATGAATGGCCGACGCCTGGCGAGACGGTGATGTATCTCAGCGGGATTGTCTTGTTCCTGATTTTGAACGCGCTGTTTGTGGCGGCGGAGTTTGCCTTTGTCAAAGTGCGGCCCAGTCAGATGGAGGCGGAGGGCAAGGATAGTTCGAGCGGGGGCAGGGCGGCGCGGAAAATCGTCGAGGACATCAACCCGTATCTCTCCGCCGCGCAACTTGGCATCACCATCGCCTCGCTGGCCCTTGGCGCGCTGGGTGAGCCGTTCATCGAAAAACTGGTGGGGCCGCCGTTGCAGGAAATCCCCTGGTTCCCGCCGCGCCTGGTGGCCACCCTCTCGTGGGTGCTGGCGATCGGTTCGTTCACCATGCTGCATGTGGTGCTCGGCGAGCAATTGCCGAAGATGATCGCGATCCGCAAGGCCTTGGGGACCACTCTGGTGTTGGCGCGGCCCATGCGCTTGTTCTACAAGCTTTGCAGTTTGCCGATCCGCATGCTCAACGGCGCCTCCAACTGGCTGGCCCGCGTGATCTTCCGCATCGAGCCAGGCAGTGAACACGACCAGGCCCACAGCGCTCATGAACTCGCCCTGCTGGTGGCCGAAAGCGAACGCTCGCAGGAAGTCACCGAAACCGAACGCGAAATCCTCGAAAACGCCCTCGAACTCAACGAAGTCTGGGTGCGCGACGTGATGACTCATCGCGGCGAAGTGGTCGTGGTCGATGCCGGTGAATCGTTCGAGTCCACCCTGGCACTGGTGCGCAGCACCAAGCACACCCGGTTTCCCCTGGTGAAGGACCATCTGGACAACGCGATCGGCTTCATTCACGTCAAGGATTTGCTCCGGTTGGTGGGCGAACCCAAGCCTGACATCATGGTGATCAAGCGCGACCTGAAGGTGGTTCCGGAAACGATGCCGCTGGATATGTTGCTGAAGTTCTTCCTGAAGGAAAAAACCTCCCTGGCGCTGGTCGCCGACGAGTTCGGTCATGCCTCCGGCGTGGTCTTTCTCGACAATGTGCTGGAGGAGTTGGTGGGCGACATCCAGGACGAGTTCGACAACGAACGCTCATCCTTCACCCGCCTCAACGACGCTGAATTTGTCACCCCCGGCACCACCACCCTCAACGAGTTGGCCGACTACGATGAGGACCTCTATCTGGAAAGCGGCGAAGTGACCACCGTGGGCGGCTACATCACCCAACAACTCGGGCGCTTCCCCGAAGTCGGCGAAAGCATCACCATCCGCGGCTACGCTGCCAAGGTCACCAGTACCGATGGCCGCCGCGTCGGCCAAATCCACTTCCGCCGTCTGGCCACCACCAACGGCGGGGCTGAGACCCTCGATAAGGGCTAGGCGGAGCTGCGCCGGGAACCTCTGGCCCGGGAGCATCACAGTTCCTGATCCCGGCGCAAAATGAGTTGGCAATGGTTGGCGTTTCAGACGAATTCGTGAATCATCCTTTTGCCGCGGCCTCGAGTTTCAAGTAGGTGGCGAGGAGCGCTTCGTAGGTGGCCTTGGTGGCGAGGTCTGGCGCGATGGTGGCGGTGGCTGGCGCAAGGGCTTGGGAGAGGGCCTCGTAGCGGTGTTGGCCGACGGCATGGGCGGCGATCATGGCGGCGCCGAGGGCGGCGGAGTCCTGGACGGCAATGGTTTCCACCTTCGCTTGGAAGACATTGGCGAGGGTTTGGAGGATGCCGGTGCTGCGCGAGGCGCCGCCGGTGACGCGGATGGTATCGAAGTTGCCGATCCACTGCGAGTGAACGCGGATGGAAAGAATCTGCGCCTCGATGATGGCGCGGATCTTCGTTTCGGGAGATGCGGTGGCGAACTCGAAGTTGGCCCGGAGGCCGGGCGTCAGGACGGGCGGGGTGATTTCCGCCTCGAACCACGGCAAGGCGAGTTGCCCGTCGTTTCCGGCAGGCGTTTTTTCAAACGCGGTGACATCGAAAAACGTCCAATCCACCTGGGTTTCCTCGCGGATGCGTTCGCGGGCGAGCGAACCGTTCTTGAAGCAGGTGAGGCACATGAAGCCGCCGGTGGGATTGCCAAAGACGTGACCGTAGCCCTCGGGGTCGGTCCGGTAGGGCTCCAGCACCGCGAAAAAGGTGTCGCTGGTGCCGAGACTAACAACCGCCAGGCCGGGGCGGGTGGTGCCGGTGCCAACCAGGCTGGCCGGGTTGTCGCCGGTCCAGGCGGCGACGGCGACGGCGCTGGAGAAACCGTACTTGGTGAAGTAGGGGGCGAGGTTGCCGATGACCGTGTGGGTGGGCACGGCAGGCGGGAGTTTTTCTAACAGCCCAGGTGCGGTGGCGGCGCAAATGGCGGGATCCCAGGTGAGGGTCTTGAGATTGAGCAGGTTCATGCCGGCGCCGTCGCCGAAGTCGATGGGGGCGTGGGTACCGGTGAGGACCGAGGCCATGAATGACGAGACCAGATGGATTTTTCCGGTATCTGCGTAGGCACCCGGGTCATGTTGATAGAACTTGCGGATCTGCGAACCCGTGAAGCGTTCGATGGCGGGCGAGCCGGTGTCGGTTTGGAGCCTGGAGCCGATGGCGGCGGTGAGTTCGGCGCACTGGGCGCTGGTGGACGAATCCATCCAGATCGGCGAGGTTTTGCGGGACAGGGCGGGGGCGATTTGCTCGACCAGGTTCTGGGCGGGGTCAAGGTTGGCGAGGATCTGGGTGCTGTGGGCGTTGAGATAGACCGACCCGTGTTGTTGGCCGGAGCCGCCGATGCCGACAACCTGGTCCAAAGGGGCGCCATCGGCTTGCATGCGCGTGAACAACAAGTCGAGCGCAGCCAGCCAGAGCAGCGGGTCGGCATGCTTTTCGAGCGGGTCCCCGGAAGGCGAATAGGCCGCGTGATACTGCGGCAGATCCTTGGAAAAATTAACCGTCGCCTGGCCGACAATGGTGCCGGTAACCGGATCGATGATGATGCCTTTGAGGCTTTGGGTGCTGCTATCGAGACCGAGATGGTAGGACATGGGAGGCGGGGGTGATCAGTAATAGTAGGGCTGACCCCGAGCTGCGGCTAAATGGATGCAAAAACAAGCCATCGTGCTGGGGCTGCGGAAGGCGTATGCGACTAAAGGTGGTGGGTCAAGGTTGAATTCGAGCGGGGTTGGCGATGGTCCTGTTGGCGATGGTTCGAAAGTGAACTGACGGGACGCCAATACCCACCCTGTCGCCGCCGTTGTTGGGCTCGGCAAGGCTGAGGAGTGCTTCCCCCCCACTTTTTGCTGCATAAATGATTGCTTGGCGCAGCAATCAAGCCTACAATCACGGCGTGAGAAGAATCAGATTACATATGGCGGACGCGGCCAGTCCGAACGGCCAGTCCGCCCAAAGTAAACCAGTGCAGGCCACCATCCTGCGTTTCGACGGTGGGGTTACCTCCGAAGTGCCTACGTTCACCCAAGAGGGCTCCGCATCGCTGGCACCGCTGACGCTTGGTGACTTGCAGGAGCTTCGCAGTTCCATGGCGATGGAGGGTTTCGTCATTCCAGAGAAGCGATTCAAGACAATCGTCGAAGATGTGGCAGGCGGACTAGCGGACGGCTCTGTGCTCGATGCCATCCGGCAAGCTCAGCATTGGCTGGTCAGTTCGAAAGCCAACCTGTCCTCGGGTTTCCAGGATGGCCGAATAAAGCCCGAGCGTCGTGCGACCCGCTGACCTTCGGCATTGTCGGCGGGATCGGGCTGGACGATAGCGGCCAGCGTGCGCCAAACGCAAGCTTGGCACGCCGACTCACAGCACTCGCGCCGTCACTCTGGAGTATCCATGCCCGGGGCAATCCGAAACGGGCTTTGGTAAGCCCTCCGGATCAGCGGCTCGTTCAGAGAAGCCAGGAACAGGTTGGCCAACGGTCCCAAGTCACCGCCATCAGCCGCAGCCAACCCGGCCAGGTAACAGGACCGGATCGCCAGCCAATCAATGTTTGACCGACGACCGCACAGGCGGCAGAGGTGCTCTGACAGCAAGAGTCTGCCCAGGCGGCCATTGCCGTCGCGGAAGGGGTGAATTCGCTCGAAGCGTGCATGGAAAAAGGCCACCATTGCCGCCCTGTCGGCAACGCTCCGAGCCGTTTGCTCATGCCGCCAATCCTGGCTTTGCTGGTAGAGCAAGTCCAGCTCGGCTTCAATGCGACCGGCATCCGCAGCCACGTATCCACCGATGGTGGCAAGTTGCCCCGGGGTCCGAAAGTCTCCGGCCCAAGGATACACTGGTTCAAAGTTGATGCGATGCACCAAGCGGATTGTCACCAGTTGAAAAGCATCCGTAGTTGGCTGGCGCAAAAAGACCTGCGCAGCGGCGGCTCCGAAAGCGGTTCGACGTTCGTATTCGTCAAGAGAGCCCACGCCCAGTTGAAGACCGAACGATTGCACTTGTTTCCAACGGTGTTTGCTCGCCATTGGTCCATCGCGCAGCTTTGGATCTTTGTTGTCAAGAGTCTTGGCGCATGACGAACCGGAGGTTTTGAGACGGCTCGCGTCGTCTCTCGCAGTGGCCGTCGCGTCGGGCTTCGTTGTTCTCAGGCAAGTCCAAGTCCCCGGCGCGACGGCTTTGCCCTGTGGGGGGGCGTGGATAACTTTGGATAAAAATCGTTTGAACGCCCGGATCAGTTTTGTGATTGGGATCATTTTCGCAGTTTGGTTTGGGATGGATCATGGCGGTTTCTGACGGATTAGGCAAAGGTCGCGCCTTCGATGGCGATGTCGTGGTCATGATGGTTTGGGAGAGTGGTGGCAATGATGAATGCAGGACCTTTGTCTATCACAAGATCCCGCAGGCGCAGGAGCACAAGACAGGAGAGTGCAAGGCAACCCTGGATTCCACGCGCTTCCACCCCAACAGTCGTTGGACGGCTATCTCTCTACACGTGCGCCTTCCCGGCTTGTCAGAGACTTAACAGGATATCGTTGAAGTGAATTTCCAACAACTCCTGGCGACCGCTCTTGAGGACGGGTTCGCCATGCTTGCGGGTGATGACGGCGAGTTTGTCGAGGGACGACTTGCCGGCGAGGATCTCCTTGCCAACGGGGGCTTTCCAGGAGGCATAGCGGTCCTCCACGATCTTGGTGTAGGCTTTGTCGGAGAGGATCTTGTCGGCCACAAGCAGACCTTTGGCGAAGGAATCCATGCCGCCGATGTGGGCGTAGAACAGGTCCATCACATCGTTGGAGCCGCGCCGGCACTTGGCGTCGAAGTTGAAGCCGCCGGAGCCGATGCCGCCTTTTTGTTGGAGTACGGCGATCATGGCGGTGACGGTATCGTAGAGATTCACCGGGAATTGATCGGTGTCCCAGCCGAGGAGGATGTCGCCGGCGTTGGCATCGATGCTGCCGAGTTTGTTTTCACTGGCGGCGACGGTGAGTTCGTGGGCGAAGGTATGCCCCGCGAGGGTGGCGTGGTTGGCTTCGACGTTGATCTTGAAGTGGTCGTACAAGCCATGGGCGCGGAGGAAGCTCAGCACGGTGGCGGTATCGTAATCGTATTGATGCTTGGAGGGTTCGCGGGGTTTGGGCTCAATGAGGAACTGGCCCTTGAAGCCGATCTTTCTCGCGTGATCCACGGCGAGCTGGAGGAGCGTGGCGAATTGGGTTTGCTCCTGGCCGTACTTGGTGTTGAGGAGGGTTTCGTAGCCTTCGCGGCCGCCCCAGAAGACGTAGTTCTCGCCGCCGAGTTCGCAGGTGGCTTCGAGGGCGTGTTTGAGTTGGGCGGCGGCGTAGGCGAAGACCTGAACGTCGGGGTTGGTGCCCGCGCCATGGGTGTAGCGAGGGTTGGAGAAGAGATTGGCCGTGCCCCAAAGGAGCTTGATGCCGGTGTCCTTCTGCATCCTCTTGGCCTGCTTGACCATGGCTTCCAAATTGCTCACGGACTCGGCAAACGTCGCCCCTTCGGGAGCAAGATCGCGGTCATGGAAGCAATAGTAAGGGACGCCGAGCTTCTGGCAGAACTCGAAGTTGGCGTGAAGCGCCTTTTCCGCAGCCTCCATCGGAGTGCCGACGTTCCACTCGCGCACCCAGGCGGCAGGTCCGAACATGTCCGAGCCACCGCCCTTGAACGTGTGCCAGTAGGCGACCGCAAAGCGGAAGTGCTGGGCCATGGTCTTGCCACGCACCTTTTGCTTGGCGTTGAACCATTTGAAGGTCAGGGGATCGCGGCTCTTGGGGCCTTCGTATTTGATCGGTGCTTTGACGAGCGGAAAGTAGGAAGTCATGGTTGGTGGATACGGGTGGCTGGGGCACCAGCAGTGTGATGAACCCGCAGCAGGCAACAAGCAAATTCTTCCATTGGAGACAAAAATCACCTCCCGCCACGGTGGAGCTGGCACTCAAAGTGGCCGCCACGCCGCAGCTTCGACTCTGGCTGCCGGAAAATCCGGGCAAGCATGAAAAACGCAGGGAAACACTTGACCGCTGGCACCGCATGGGGCACCGCTGGGGCAGGCAAGTGCGCATCATTCATGTCTGAAGCCCGGAAAATCGCGCTGTTTGGAGGGACCTTTGATCCGGTTCATCTGGGGCATGTGCATTTGGCGGGGCTGGCCAGGGAGGCGCTGGGCTTGGATGAGGTGAGGTTCTTGCCCTGCCGGATTTCCCCGCACAAAGCGGGGCTGGAACCGACCGCGGCGGCGGACCGGCTGGAAATGTTGGAACGCGCCACCGCGGCGCTGCCGTGGGCGCTCGTGGATGATTTCGAGCTGCGGCATGAGGGAGTGTCGTTTTCCTGCGAGACGGCGGAAGCGATGCAGGCGAGATGGCCTGCGGCACGCCTGTTCTGGATCATGGGCGGGGATCAATGGGCAGCCTTGCCGCAATGGCGAGACCCGGAACGCTTGGCAGCTTGCGTTGAGTTCATTGTGTTTTCCCGGGGCGACAAGCCGCTGCCTCACGCGGGTTGCGTCTGGCATTGGGTTCCCGGCACCCATCCGGCATCGGCCACGGCCATTCGCGAGGCGCTCGCGCAGGGACAACGCACTCATCCATGGCTGGCACCGGCGGTGGCGGCATGGATCGTCAGGCGCAAGCTATATCGAGGGTGATGGGGAAGCCAACTGCCACTCACCCCACGGCCGCTCCCTCCCCCCAGCGGCCTGCCGCCGGGGATGCGGGGCACGGCCCACTCAATTCCTGATCCCGGCGGAAAATCAGTTGGCACTTGCTGGCGTTTCAGACGAATTCGTGAATCATCCGCGCCTGGGTTTTCGGGTGGCAGCAGTGCCGATGCGGTGTCATGTCTTGCTCTTACTTGATCATTGAATGTTGGAAGTTGAATGTTGGAAGGTTGCTACTCAGGTTCCAAAGAATTCATGGCAGAATCATTTATGGCAGAATCATTTTTCAAGAGTCTTGAGGGGGATTCATCACTGGTCGGCCTGTCTGCGTGCGGATGCGCACAGACAGGGGTTGATCCAATGACTTTTTCCA
>JAPLUI010000407.1:0-19269 GCA_026397725.1 Verrucomicrobiota bacterium
CAATGGCGCGACGGCTCTCGTGCTTGGCACTGCGTATCATGTGGTCTACACCTACGATGGGAGCAAAGTCCGCCTCTATGTGAACGGTGTCCTGGATGCCTCGGCGGATGTTGCGATCTATCAGCCAGCCAGCACCTCCCAACCCGGGTTCTCGATCGGCTCGCGCAACGGCGTCACCGCCGCCCCTTCCCACATTCAGGATGTGGCGCTCTACACCCGCGCCCTAACGCAGACGGAAATCCGGAACCACTACCAGTCCACCACCGGCGGCTTCGCCTCCTGGCAAACGACCAACAGCACCTCCCAAGGGCTCGACGGCGACCACGACAACGATGGCGTCTCCAACGGCATCGAGTACTTCCTCGGCGGCAACACCAACACCACCGGCTTCACCCCGCTGCCCGGCGTATCTAACAGCGGCGGCACCCTCAGCGTCACCTGGACCAAGGCCGCCGATTACCCCGGCACCTACGGCACCGACTTCGTCGTGGAAACCTCCGCCGCCCTCACTGGAGACTGGGCGCCCGAAGCGCTCGCGCCGGCCGGCAACGTCACCATCACCGGCAACGACGTGACCTACACCTTCCCGACACCGCTCGGTGCGAAGAAATTCGTCCGCCTCAAGGTGACGGGCCCGTGAGCTGCCCGGAACTTCAGAGGTCGGAGATCGGAAAATCATAAATCAAAAATCGGCATTCAGAAATCATCAATCCATTCCCCGTCAATCTATCAATCACGAGGCAACAAGAACATGAAACCAAGCACCCATGCCACCCTGCCGCTCGCCGCACTCGTTGGAGTCGCCTTTGCAACCGGATCGGCCGCTGCGACGATCATCCTCACTACGGCTATCAGCGGGCCCAACAACCCCTCCACCAAGGCCGACGAGGTCGCCTTTGCCGCCGCTGTCAGCAGCTCCGACCTGCTCCACGGCCTCACGGGCACCGGCGGCAGATGGAACGCCAACGGATCGGACCCCGCCGCCTCGTCGCTCCGCTCCTCGGCGGCGGAGCCGGGCGGCCAGCGCGGTCCTCAAGAAAATTTGCGCCCCTTGGAAATATTTCCTTGCAAAGAGGCCCACATCAGCTACGCTCGCCCCTGTTAGCCAGCCCTTCGGGCTTCTATCAATCTAACGGAAAACTGAACAGTTCCAAACTCCTAGCAAACATGAATAAATACAACCGATTCATCCCCTTGAAACCAACAACAAGCAAACTCCTAGCAAACATGAAAATATACAACCGATTCATCCCCTTGAAACCAACTACATTGTCCTCCCTCATGGCACTGGCACTGGCCGGCAGCGCGTGGGCCACGTCGCCCTACGACACCGCATACGGCCTGCAGTGGAACTTCATGATTGGCTCGAGCTCACCCGACTGCTCAAGTGGTGCGCAAACCGATGTCACCTCCGACGGCACGGTGTTTGTAACGAATCGAACCGGCGTCGCCACGTGGGGCGACGGCGCGTCACTCGGCACCGCGGCCAGTGGTGTGGGCTCGATTTCAGCCTTGGGCAAATTGCTTTACGGCACCTCGCTCAAACAACTCCCCGGCATGATGAGCCCGGATCCGAATTATCTTTCTGGCGTGAGCGCCGTGGGCAACACCGCCTACATCGGCATCAATGGCGAGTACAACCAACACTGGGCCGGTCAGGATACCTCGGACGCCAACCGCGTGATGACCTTTTCCCTGGATTCCTCGGGCTTGAGTTCCATCGCCAATCAGCACCGCCTGACTATCTACAAGAACAACGCGGGTGCTCCCCGAACCGATGGCCTGGGGCCAAACCTGCCGAACGGCGGACTCGAAACGTCGAGTTCGCAGAACCGCTCCGTCGACTCGGCGGTACGTGATTCGACGCTGGACATGATCATCGTGGGCGACATCATCGGAGACTTCGGATACGCCGACGACTACGGCACCACCGGCACCTACGGTGCGTTCATCGGCTGCTACAACTTGACCACCAACACGCTCACCGGCCCGGAGAAACAGCCCGTAGTCTATAATGCTTTAAGTGCTATTAATCGCGCCACATACAGCAGAGCCGGTATCGACCAGTCCACCGGCCGCTACTACGGCGCTGGCTCCCCCAGTACCGGCGGGGCCAGTATCGACCCCGATGGCACTGGCCCACTTGCCCCGCTGGCCTTGGATGTGGCCAGCTCGAACGGCTTTGTCGTGGCCTACGACACGTCGGATAGCATCCTCTACACCGTGGTGTGGGATTCCCCCACTGCCGGCGCTACTACCGAACGCATCAGTGCCATCGCTCCCACCAACGATGGGACTAACTTCGTGTTCTTCGCCGGCTACACGAGCGGCGACATGCCCGGCTTCATCGGCACCAACGCCAACCCCGGCACCCGCAACGATGCTTACGTCGAATTGCGTGACGCAGCAGGCGCGGTCGTTTGGTCCGACCAGTTGGCCATGTCAAGCCTCAGCGACGCCATCACCGCCGCCGAAGTCCTGGCCAACGGCGATTTGATGGTCACGGGTTACAAGGATGGCACCACGGCTGGTATCCGCGACAGCTTTATCAGGAAGTACAAAAAGACCGGACCCACCACCTACACCGTGGCCTGGACTCGCGCCATGGACAACCCCTTGGACCCCACCAATTTGATAAACGACCAGCTTATGGACGCCGCCTTTGGGCCTACCGGCGATGCAGTCCATCTGACGGTCTCAACTTCCGGCCAGTGGAACAACACCACCGGTTACACTTACCTTGGCGGCGGCGACGTTCTGGTGCAGAAGCTGGTGCCAGGGGACTTCAATGCCGACGGCATCGTCGACTTTGCCGACGTGCAAATCGCAGGCACCGCGACGAAACCCGGCCTGACCGGCGTTGACACGTATGACTTCAACGCGGACGGCGACTCGACCCTCGCGGACACCACCTACATGATCACCAACATCATGGACCGGCTCGTCGGCGATATCGCACAGGACTCACTTGTGACGGACGTGGACAATGCCGACATCGGCAGGGCGATAGGTGCCTCAGGCGTCGGCACGCTCTATCTCGACGGCGATATCGACTTCGACGGCGACGTGGACAACGCCGACATCACGGCCGTGGCAGCTGCCTTCACCGGGGCGAAGACCCCAGGGAAGTGGACGAACGGAACGCCCGATGCCACCCTACGCTACCGGGCCAGCGACGGCCAGGTCTGGATCCATGCCAATGAGGCGACCGGCGGCATCATCACCTCCTTCCAGTTGGAGAACGCCGCGGGGACTTTCGTGCCCGCCAATTACACCAGCCCGACCGGCGGCAGTTTCGGCGGCACCCTGAACGACGTCACGACCAACGTGATCGGCGACACCGACCTGACCCTTGCTGGTAGCAGCGGCGTCAGCGGCCTCATCAGCCTGGGCACCGTCTTCCCCACCGGGTTGGACCTAGCCGGATTGACGGCTTACCTGAAGACCGCGGTCTACACTGGGCAGCCGGGCTCTGGACAAATGCAGTTCACCCTCGTCGTGGGCGATATAACCAAGCCCTACGACACTTGGGCGGGCGGACCATTCCTTGGCACCCTATCCGACAATAATCCCGCGTTGGACTTCGACGGTGGCGGGTTGATGACGGGCATCGAGTGGGTATGCGGCGGCGATCCCACCAATGGATCGGACGACGCCTCCGTCGCACCGACCTTCGACAACACCTCCGATCCCGATTTCTTCATCTTCATTTTCCGCCGCAGTGATGCCGCCAACACCGATCCCAACACCACCATCTCCGTCCAATACGGCAGCAACCTGACCGGTTGGACCACTGCGGTGGACAACAACGACACCATCGAGATCGAGGAGACCAACGACCACTTCGCCAGCGGCATCGACCGCGTGGTCGTGAAGATCAAGCGCACCCTGGCCACTGACGGCAAGCTCTTCGCCCAACTCAAGGTGATCGTCTCCACTCCGTAACATGACCGACGGCCCGATTCGGGTCGCAGCCAGCCGGGGGATTGGCCAGCTTTGCTCCATCAAACGAGCGGCCTTTCTCCCGGCGTTCTGGCTTCCTGCCGCCATTCGGGTCAATGGAGTCAGGCCGCGCGGATTGAGATGAACGAACCGTCCAATGGGGTCAGATCTGAATGGCGCTCACTTAGCGGGCTTGGGACAAGTGTGTGACTGACCTTCGGTCCTCTTCCAAGGCTGGGCGATCTCCGAATCGCCCAGCTCAGAAAGATGCCTTCGCTCGGCCGGCATCTCTGCCTCTCTTGCATGAGTTCCAAAGCTCGGATGAACACCTGCAAGGCGATTCGGAGATCGTCTCTCCATGGGTCATTCACGCCACAAAAACCGTCCCAAATCAGCCTTAAGTTAGCGCCATTCGAGTCAGGTCTGACTTGATATTCGCTTATGATAAGATGGCCACCGCTCAGCCCCTCATGCGCACCAACCCCGAAAATCATATTTCTGGCAATTCACCGGGATCAAGTGAAACTGGGTTGCACCTTGCCCGGTCGGCGACAAGATGCCGCCCACAAAGTATGCTGATGAGTTCCCGCCACCCCGCGCATCCCTCGCCCCTGGCAGGCCGCAGGCGCCTGGGAGCGCGTGCTTTTGCCTTGGTGGTGGTGCTTGGTCTGATGGTCCTGCTGACCCTGCTGGCGGTCGGGCTCTTGACTCTCTCCAGTGTGGCCCTGCGGTCCTCAACCCAAGACGAGGCCATGGGCAACGCCCGGGCCAATGCCCGCCTCGCCGTCATGCTGGCCTTGAATGAGCTACAGAAGGCGGCGGGAGATGACCGCAGAATCACGGCGGACGGCTCCCTCATCGATGACGCGGAACACCCGTATGCCGTCGGCATTTGGAAGTCGTGGTCGCCCAAACTCGCGGATAATCCCACGGCGAGCAAGCCGGATTACACCAACAAATCCCAGCAATTCGTCACCTGGCTGGCATCCGGTTGCGACTCGCGCGACCTGGCCTCGCCCGCCTGGGGCAAGACCGGCATATTGGCCAAGCCGGTCGATTTGTTCACGGAAAAATCCGATGGTTTTCGCCACTCCGGATCCTCGGTGGAGGTCGCCATTGGGGCGCCGTATATGGGAGCGCTGGCGTGGGCCATCGTGCAGGACGCCACCAAGGCCAAAATCAGCGTGGGCGGCCCGGAACCCGCCCAGCGCCTTGCCAACGTGGATCTGCACGTCCAGCCGCGACCCTCGGTGGCCAAGTCCGATAGCTTCAGGCAACCCACTGCGGATTGGAACCAGCGCGCCTCCCGCGTGCTCAGCATGGGCCAGGCCCAGCTCGACGGCGCGTTGTGGAAAGGCCTCCCCGTCATTCCGGAAGGTGCCGACTTCACCGCGAATGGGTTCGGTTTGCTGACCGATGTCGTTAACGGCGGTCTCAAGACCGACCTCAGTCTCGGCTTTGAAATGTCGGACGCGGATTTCCTCAAAGACAGGTGGGGGGATTTCAAGAATCCATTCCGCGCCGTGAACTTCCCGAATGTCACCACGCCGCCCAACTATAAGGGCGAACGCCCCCTGTTCAAGCCGCTCACCGAGTCCGGCAGCGTGCGTGTGGATCTGAATTTCCCGCCGGCCAACACGGTCTATGAATTTCCCGCCGCCGTCGTCCCCACCTTCACCACCCTGCGCTCGTTTTATCGCACCCCTTACCACCTCTACAGCACGGCCGATGGGCCGACGGTTTTCGAGCGCGGGATGGATCATGTGGCACTCAAACAACCCGTGCCTAACGACGGCCAGTACGTCAGTCCTTGTGCCACGCCTCCCGCCCAAAAATCCCAGACCAGTTATCGCCCGGTGCTCGACCGCATGCTGTTCGTTCTCAGCATGGGGCTTTCCGCAGAGTCGGCCACCCAGAATGAGATTCGTCTCATATTGACGCCTATCGTGACCCTCTGGAATCCCTACAACGTCGCCATGGAAATCGAAGGCTCGGTCTTGTATCAATGGATGGACGCGGCCCACTACCCGAATTGGACGTTTTATCAGGACGGCAATCAAACGGGCACGGCCAACTTGCACATGGCGGCTTTGCTCACCAAGCAATTTGTTGCGGTTGGCCACGGCAGGTCGGTCAATCCCTATTTCTTCTTTTCCATCACGCCTGACGGCACCGGCACCGCCGTTGCCGGCAAATCCATCCGTTTCCAACCGGGCGAGGTGCGCGTGTTCGCGCCTGCCAGCCCGGTGGCCAAGGAACTCCTGATAGCCGAGTCGATCCGGAACCGTACCCTCTATCTGCGGCCGGTGGAAAGCGTGGATCAACTCTCGTTGCGGGGCGGCTTTGCCATTCCCATGCGCAATGCAGTCTTCAATTATGGCATCACACGGGTGCTGGCCCCCACGGAATCCGTCCAGATTAACTTCTCCGCCAACGGGATCTATCCATTTGGCATAGGCCTTGAAGATGCCACCCGCGCCAAGTTGACGGACCCGGGGGACTTTGATCGCGGGCAGGCGGTGACCGACGTGCAGACCGCCGACTTCATCGACTCCGGCGCCACGGCGACCCTGACCTCAAGCCAGATGTCGTTTGCCGAGGTGTCCAACCCCGCCATCAGGCAGCCCTTCGGCATGTTCGAGACCTATCACCGCGTCGCGAGTGATGCGGCCGCCTACCGCAAGTCGGACCTGGTCTATACGACCAATCCGCGCCAGGCCCATGTCAACCGCTTCCTCACCAAGGGGACTTTCTATGCCGCCCCTCACTACGAAACCCGGATGACCCAGCTCTCCAGCTTCAACCAGGTCATCCAAACCGCGAATGCGGGCAGAAACGCCTACTATGGTGCCACTAACAGCTCTGGCAGCGGCGTCACCCACCTTGCGTTCTTCGAGGTTCCGCGCGCGCCGCTGCTCTCGCTGGCCGCCCTGCAACACGCGGATTTTGCCGGCACTTCCTATTCCACGGCCAACCAGTTTGCCAACAGTTGGGCCAGCGCCTACCTGAAACGGGACAAGGTGGCCGATAAATCACTCACCGCAACGTTAGGCATCGTAGGCGCCGCGGCGACTTACACCCGCGCCGAAATGCCGGTTTACGACTACTCGTATCTGGCCAACGAGGCCCTCTGGGATTCCTTCTTTTTCAGCGGTGCCGCGCCCAAGCTGCAGCCGGGCACCATCACCGGCAGCCCGGCCGTCTGGAACACGGACATCGCCGCGGTCAATCAGGATCTGAAGACGACCCTGCAAAAATTCATTGATGATCCGTCTAACAACCCACTGCGCAATCCGCGCATGCGGTTCCACTCCGGCAACGTCACGGCCGACACCCTCAAGAGGGATTTGCTGAGTCCCCAGGGCTGCCTCCAGATTGCCGCACACCTCCAGGTGGATGGGGCCTTCAATATCAACTCCACCAGCGAGAAGGCCTGGACCGCCTTCCTCAGTGGGATGCGGGACGTCTCCTTCGACATCACCGGCGACCCGAGAGCCGCAGCCAAGGCCGTGAACCAATCCGCCACCAAGGGCAATACCCCATACCCCAGGTTCCGCAACCCCGTCGGCACCGAAAACAACCGCTGGCTAGGCTTCCGCTCCCTGACCGATGCCCAAGTGGCCGACCTCGCCACGAAGATTGTGCTGCAAATCAAAAAACGCGGCCCCTTCCTCTCGCTCGGGGAATTTGTCAACCGGCGCATTGACACCTCCACCCTGGGTCTGAAAGGGACCATTCAGACGGCCATCGATGACACTGCGGTCAACCAAGCAGCGCTGTATGACACCTTTGATACCGCCGGCTATCCGGCCACCAGCAGACCCAACATTGTACCTAACAACACAGGCGTCGGCATTCCCGGCTATCTGACCCAGGCGGATGTGTTGCAATCCATCGCGCCGGTGCTGACCGTCCGGTCCGACACGTTCACCATCCGTGGTTATGGCGAGACGAAGGATGCCTCAGGCAAGGTGCTTGCCAAGGCCTGGTGTGAGGCGGTGGTGCAGCGCATCCCGGAGTTTGTCGATGCCGGCAATCCCGCGCACACGGCCATCGCGAACCTCAATCCAACCAACCGGTTGTTCGGCAGGAGGTTTTCGATCATGTCGTTCCGTTATCTGGTCCCATCCGAAGTGGGTCTTTGATGAAATCATCCTGTCATGAAGGTTCCGCTGTTAGCCAACTCCCTGTCCGTCCGCCTGTGCGCGGTGATTGTCACCACGCTGATGCTGAGCCAATCGCTCCACGCCATCCCGCTGCGGGTGCTGGCATGGAATGATGAAATCGCCGGTCGCAAACTGGCGCTCGGCGATGCCAAGGGCAGTGTCACCATCGAGGCGATGCATCCGTCCAAGCGCACCAAACCCTATCAAGTGGCGGCGGGAGACAAGCCCGTCGTGATTCAGGCTCTCGACAAGACCGACAAGGATGGCAAACCCGCCGCGAGTCAAATCCTCATTCCGCAAGGCACCAAACAGCCTTTGCTGTTATTGTTGCCGGATGAAAAATCCGCCACTGGCCTGCGCCTTCACGTGATTGATGACGACACTACAGACTTTCCGTGGGGCGGCATCCGGTTCATCAACGCGTCCGGCAAAAAGCTGGCCTTCGTGTTCGAGAAAAAATCCGTGATCCTGCCCGTGTCATGGACCCCCGTGTCAGTGAATCCCGGAGGGGTGAGCCGTAACATGGAAACGCAGTTGTTCATTTTCGACCAGCCGGCGGTCCCGATCTATTCGGCGATATGGGAGCAGCAACAGGACGTGCGGATGTTGATATTCATCGTTGCGGGCAAAGATCCCCGACTCGGTCCCGTGGCCATGAAAATGATCTCCGAGGACCGCAGAGTCAGCTTGGCCAAGCCCGCTGCGGATAACAAAAAGTGACCCAACCGCACAACGAACCGTTTCTTTGACGCCTGTTTGGAACCAACTTCGGAATTCGGATTTAACAGGAGGAAACAGAGGTTTTTGAAAGTGCAGACTTCCTGACCTCAGCTTTGAATTGACGCGGCATTGTCGGTCAATTCCGCGTCAATTCAAAGCTGAGGTCAGGAAGTCTGCACGTAAAGATGCGGCAGCCCTTTGATGCGGAAGGTGGTTCCAACCGGATAGAACGACCAATCCGCCGCGGCACTGTGAACCTGCTCGGTGTATTGCAGCGGCGTGCCGATGGCATTCCTGTTGCCGTAGATCAAGTGATCGTTTTCACCGCAGCCATAGGCGGTGGTGCGCACGACCCGTTGTCGCACGCTGAACCCGTAAACGGGCATCGAGTGCCGGTCGCGGGCGGTGCCGGCGGCGGCCGTCAGGACCGCCCCGCCCACCGCTGAGTGCGCGGCCAACCGGATGGAGCCCACCTCCGGCCTCGAGACCTTCGCGGTCGCGGGACGCTCCGGAGACTTCGGGCGGATCGCCACGGCCGCTTGGGCGGCAGGTTTTGCCGCCGCCAAATCAAGCAAGCGCCGCGCCTTCGCCAGGCTCTCCGGGGTCAGTCGGCCAAACGGAACCCGGTAGTCCTGGCCGTTCTTGAGCAAAAACACATGTGCTTCGTCCCCGCCGAGCAAGCGGGCCTGGATCGTGACGCCGTCAACGCTGGTCCATGAGGTATCGCCGGGTTGCGCCTCGGATCGGGGTGAAGACCCGCAGAGCATGGCGAGCATAAGGATCGCAACGAGGCGAGGCTTCATGGCTTTGCAGAGCATCCGTTCTTTCGCCTGCGGCGACGACAGGCTCTCACGAGGCACGGACTTTTCAGAAAGGGAGCGGAATGGCGGGTTCAGCATGGCATTTGGGTTGGATTCAAGGTGATGACTCCGATGCCGCCGGAACTTGCGGAATTTCGTGCCGACCCTCACCGATCCATGTCCGTGGCACGGAAAATTTGTCACGGTTCAGTACCGACCCGCCACGCGAGCGTTGCAGGCGCGTTAGTCACAACGCGGGGGAGAAAGTTGAAGCGCTACCTGGCGGTGGCCTCCATTGCCACGCGTTCTTACAGACTTCCACGTTCGATTATTGTTTTTTGAATTCTGATAGATAGAGGGTGCATTCACCTTTCAGTCACCGGCACAATCATCAGTTCATTCTTGGTCAGCGGCGAGATCGCTAGGGCCAGGCTATCCAGGCTATTTGGCCAGCTCGATCAAGGTTTCGCGGAACACCTTGGGCCACTCGAAGTCGTCGAGCTTTTCGAGCCAGGCGGGCGAGTTCCAGGTCTCGCGGTGCGGATCGTGCTTGGCTGGGGTATAGCTGCCCAGGCACTATTCGGGCACAAAGCGCCGCAACACCCGCACATACGGCGTTTCCTGCCCCGCAGTCGCCCTCCTCCTGGCCTTCATCCGCTCCAGAAGTTCAGTCCATTCGGCCGGTTGGAGAGTTTCCAGTTCCCCCATTCCGTTGATGCGCATTTGCGCCAAGTACCGGAGAAAGTGCGGAAACCATGTCGGTGGAGGACCGGCGGTGGGGGGCAGGATGGTCCAGAGACGAAGGGTATGATCTTCTAACAATGTCGCAATCCGCATCCCATCCGCAGCGAGTTGGGCATTTCCACCAGCGGCCACAAGTCCGCGAAGGGTCGCGATGCTCTCGCCAGTGGCGGCATCCCACACCCGCGCGGTCTTGTCAGAGGATGCTGTTACGATCCGCGTGCTGTCCGGACTCCATGTCACGCTCGATATCATATTGTGCCCTTTTAGTTTTCGGTTGGGTCTGCTGTCGAAAAGGCGATCCGTCATCCTCTTCATTTCCAATATCTCCGGAGACATCCCATATTCACTCTCGGTTTCGTCACCATGCGTTCTTGCATTGTAAACCCGCGCCGAATCTGACGACATCGCAACAATAGACGCGCCATTAGGGCTGAAGGATGCGCTGGTCGTCACGACCCCGTCCCCGGTGAGTGTGTCAATGCATTTGCCTGTGGATGCGCTCCAAATCTGGGTTGGTCTGGGAAGAGAGGATGCCAGATAGGATGCCAGAGAGAAGCCTCCCGATGTGACGATCCGCGTTCCGTTGGGACTGAATTCGGCACTCCCCACCGTGGCCCCTTGTGGGGCGAGAATGGTGATGCAGATCCCTGTCACCGCGTTCCAAACACGCGCCGTATTGTCCCGTGAAACAGTAACGACGCGGGTTGCATCATGGTTAAACTCCGCACTCTCGATTTCACGTTCATGTCCTTCGAGCGTCACCAGGCATTTACCGGTCGCCACGTTCCAAATCCGGGCCTTGGCGTCTTCCGATGCCGTGACGAGCAAAGCGCCGTTCGGGCTGAAGTTCACGGCTCTAGCTCGGCCAAGGTCAGCCGGGAGGTCGGTAACACGTTTCCCGGTGGCAGCGTCCCACACCCGTGCATTCGTGTTCTGGGCCGCCGCTGCAATACGGCTCCCGTCCGGGCTGAACTTCACGTCCAGACGAGGCCCGTCTTGCTCCAACAGGATGGCCAGACACTTGCCGGTGGCAACATCCCATAACCGCACGCTGTGGTCGCGAGACTCAGTTACGAGACGACTGAGGTCCGGACTGAAGCGCATCATGGATAGGTCCAACTTCTCGCCAACAAGGGCGACCGGGGACCTGACCTTGGCCGCATCCCACAACCGTGCCGTCCCGTCGCCTGATGCCGTGACCACACGCGACCCATCAGCGGTGAAATCCGCAGTTCTAACGTAATCATTGTGCCCGGAAAAGACAGCTAGGGCTCTGCCGGTCGTGGCATTCCACAACAGAGCGGTTCCATCAGTCGATGTCGTGACGATCCGTGCTCCGTCGGGGCTAAACCGTGCGCAATGCACTGCGGCCCTGTGCCCCTCAAGGACAGCCAAACAGATGCCGGTGGCCGAATCCCAAGTCCGCGAGGTGTGGTCTTGGGATGCCGTTACCACCTGCATGCCGTCGGGGCTGAACTCCGCGCTTGTGACATAGCCACGATGCCCCTTGAGAATAGCCACACAAACGCCCGTTGTCGCATTCCACACGCGTGCTGTCCCGTCCCATGCTGCGGTAACCAGCCGGTCGCCGTTCGGACTGAATTCCACGCTTGCAACGGTGTCTTGGTGTCCCGCCAGCGTGGCCACGCAGTCACCTGTGACGGCATCCCAAATCCGAGCGGTCTTATCCTGGGATGCGGTGGCCGCGTGCCTGCCATCCGGACTAAATGCAGCACTTCTCAGACCCTCCTGGTGCCCAGCCAAGGTGCCTAGGCACTCGCCCGTGCTTGCATCCCAAATCCGAGCGGTCTTATCGTCGGATGCCGTGACCAAGCGGCTCCCTGCAGAATTGAATCTCGCGCTCCATATTGGGCCGTCATGGCCCTTGAGCACGGCAACTACCTTGAGGGTTGAAGCTTCCCAAACCCGTGCCTCATTCTCATAAAATGCTGACACAATCCGCGTGCCGTCCTGACTGTACTCGGCGCTTCCGACCGCAAGCCAGTTGTTTCTGGCGGCGCCGAGAGCCGAGCTCAAGGCATCGAGCGAGATCTCCACCGAATGATCCCTTACCGCCGTGGGGCTGTCATTCGGAGGAACCTTCGTCAGAGCACCCCCGTCACTAGAGCGTGCAGTGGCGAGGCACTCGCCCTTGGCAGAATCCCACACCTGCAGAATCTTGTTTTCGGATGCCGTGACAAGGCGGGAACCATCGGGGTTGAAGCAGGCAATGAGCAAATTTCCCCCGCGCAAAATCACTTCTGGAAGCGGGTGCTTCCACTCATTGAGCGCAGCCACTGCCTTCTCCGCCGCCAAGGTGGAATCCGGATCATACTGGCAAGCCCGGGCGAGATGGGCAAACGCCTCACGCTCCTGCCCTGCGCCAAGTTTCTCCTCCGCTACCAAGCGGTCGGAACGCGCTGCCTCTTCCAACATGGTGAGGTACTCCACGTTTTTCTGAACCACCTCTGCTCTCTTTTCCTCGACCTCGTCAAGTGCCGTGGCGGCTTTCCGCTGGTTTATCCACGCCAGCGCACCGCCGACGATAGCGAGCAGCGCGAGAACGGCAAAGGCGGCCGCCAGCTTGCGCAGGCGGGCGGCACGCAGGCGGGCGGCCGTGGTCGCAGTTTCGGCCTCGGCGCGAGCGGCCTCGGCGCGGGCGAGGTGCTCCTGTTCTGCAATCTCCGCACGGCGCTGGTCGAGGTGGAGGAGCCGCTCCGCCAAGTCCGCGGCACTGGGCAGCCGGCGGGCGGGATCGCCATCCACGCAGAGGGCGATGTCTTCGCGCAGCAGGGGGTCGCCGATGTCCCTCTCCCAACCGGAAGCAAGCGGGTCGTAGGCTTTGGCGGTGATGAGTTGATAGAGGAGAACCCCGAGGCCGTAAATGTCGCCCTGGATGGTGTAAGGTCGGCCGGCCAGATACTCCGGCGGGCTATACGTGGGCGTGCCGGTGCTGTGCTGGATCGTGTTGCGGGTGAAACCGGCCGGGGCGATGCTGTATTGGGCTAGCACCTCCGGGTCGGCGAGCGCTCCGATGCCGAAATCCACGAGCCGGGGCCTCGGTTCGCCGTTGGGACCATCGAAAATAAGAATGTTGGTCGGCTTGATGTCTTTGTGCAGCACGCCAATGCTGTGCGCGGCGGCCAGCGCGGTGGCGGTGTGGGCGACAAGTACGATACGCGTCGCGAGGGGGATTTTTTCGAGGCCACCTTGTTGTTCCGCCCACTGAAGCAGGTTGCCGTGCGGGGCGAGGTCGCTTTCCAGATAGAAGGGAGGCGCGTCGAGCTTGAGTTCGTGGATTTTGACGATGTCGTCGCGCTCGCCCAACGCAGTGCCCAACAGCCGGACGAGGGTGACCTCGCGCTTGAGGGCGCGGAGCCGTTCGTCGTCGAAGCAGAATTTGAAGGCGCGCCGCTGGCGGAGGACGGAATGTTCACCCGCCCACACCTCGCCGAAACCGCCGGCACCTAGCAACTCGGTCAGATGCCAGCCGGGGCGACCCGGAATCTCCAGCCCGACGGCGGGCCGCCAGCCGAGGGTTTCCTCCTCGCCGGGGCGGATGGCGCGTTTGGCTTTTTCGGCATCCGGCGGGGCGGTGAGCGGGGCGAGGCCCTCCGCGCCGATCTCGAAGATGTCGATGGGTTCGTCGCGACCCTTCATCCGATAGGGACCGTGGGCCAGCCAGCGCAGCGGCGGCATAGCCTTCCCACTGACCGGCGGGTGTTCCCGGATGAAGTGCCGGGCCTCGTCGAAGGGCACGCGCGTGAGCAGGACCTGACCGCCGAGCGCAAGGCTCATCACCCGTGCCGCCAGATCGGCCGCCGGCGCGACGATGCCACTGCCGCCGGCGGCAGCGACCGCGCTGACCTCGCCGGCATGGATGCCGACGCGGGTGGTTAGAGTAACTTCGCCCCACGGTCCTTCGCGCATCGCGTCTTGAAACAACAGGGCAAACCGGACCGCTTCCGCGACCCCGCCGGCCTCGGCGAAGTAGCCGTCACCCAGGTTCTGCAAGATGGTCAGATGGCACTCGCGGGCGAGGCGTTCGAAATGGCGGTTGTGGGTGACGAGTGCCTCACTGTAGGCCGGGACGCCGTAGCGTTGCTTCAATGCCGCGCAGCCGACGATGTCGGTGAACAGCAGCACGGCAAAGCGGGTGTCCGAGGCTTGCATACACCGATGCCTTAGCGAACCGCGGCGACCGTGTCAACCTCAAAGAACAACCATGGAGCGGAAGAGCCGGAGAGGGAGCTGGAATACATTTTCGGGAAATTTCGCAAGTTGCCGGCTCTCGGCCGTCATCTTCTCTGGAAACCAGAATCTACCATTTACCTCAACCCAACCACCGCCATGAACCCCACTGCCATCATTGCCAAGATCCGTCGCCTCACCCTGCTCGCCATCCCGGACAGTGGGCAGGTTAGTCGCGCCAGCTTCGAACATCCGTTGATGCATGCCTGCCGCATGTCCTGCCTTGACCCATTTCCCAGGCCTCATATATCAGTTAGAAATCAATTTGTCATGAGCCGTTACAATCCGCTCCAAGCTGTTCCCGCGATGTTGGTCGCCTGCCATCTCGGTTCCGCGGCAACGTCGGACACCACCTTGAATGTCACCTCAAAGGAGGAGACCTACGCCTATGCGTCTGACACCCTCAATGCGGTCGTTTTGAACCCCGTGTTGTTCGCAAGTTCCCCGGTGCCGTGGATCCAACTCGCCGCCGGTGCCATCGAGGCCCTGGAATCCGGCTGCGGACGAGTCGACGTCTGGGGGGTTCCGATCACGATGCGCAAGCCCGACGGCAGTGTTCTTGGCGATGTGAAGTTCGAAACCACGATTCAGCAACTCGCGGGCCTAGCCGCCGACTTTGGCCGGAATGGCATCCAGCTCAATGGGGTTGTCCAAAGTCTCATTCCCACGATTTCTCCTTGCGGTCCCACGTCCACTATCACCCGGATGTACGGATCGGCGTCGGACTATATCGTCCACGCCGGCACCGGACCCTACAAGCGACGGATCAACGAAGCCAACTTCTCCGTGGCCAGAACCTACGTGGTGGCCAATCCCACCACCGAGCCGATCGAATTGCCCGTTCATATTTCAGGCAGCGTCACGGCTGCGGCTTCAATGGCGACCGACGCCACCACCTTTGGCAAGGCCAAATTGCGGGTGTATGGAACCGTGGGGACGGACGCTTTCGACGAAAAGGTGGAAGCCTACAGTGGCAACGGCTTTCCCGACGACCACTCCATCAACCTCACGCGGCGGTTCACCGTGGCTCCGGGAAAGGGCGTCCACACCGTGACGTTCACCATCCAGGGCGAATTCTCGGTGGATGTCATGGCCAAGGGAATCGGTCTCTTTGGCATGATCACCCAATCGGCGACGGCCGTCGTTAGTTTTCCGAACACCATCAGCGTTGGTAACTTTACGGGGCTGAATGGCGGTCCCCTGCCGCCCGGAGTGCTCATTGCGAGTGCTGCGGATCCGGCGGTGGTTTACGCCGACACGCGACCGAACCTCGCCCTCCGCCCGTTGCCCGGCAACGTCATGGGGTTGCGGATCAACGGACCCATCGGACGCCCCTATACGATCCAAGGTTCGCCGAATCTGCGGGATTGGAGTTCGCTTGAGGACGGGGTCATGACTGTCAATCCGCTCAATTGGCAGGACCCGCATTCCGCCACGCGGGGTGGCAGTTTCTTCTATCGCGTTCGCTTTGAATGAACCACATCTGCGGCTCAATCTTCCGTTCCGGACAGACTTCGGCGAACCGCCATCATCAGTCCATGCCCAACGAGATTTCCGACCGTTTTCACAAGTCCCAGGTGCTGCTGGCCGTGACCCACCATCCCGGAGGATGGGCGGCATGCCAAGGAGGTTGACACCAAACCACTGGTACGGCCCCAGTTCCCGGCGAACGGTCGGAATCAGGTGCTTGACAATGATCTCCGCGCTGGCCGCAGCCCTATCATCCGATAGGGACCGTGCGCCAGCCAGCGCAGCGCCGGCACGGCCTTCCCGCTGACCGGCGGGTGTTCCCGGATGAAGTGCCGGGCCTCGTCGAAGGGCACGCGCGTGAGCAGGATCTGACCGCCGAGCGCAAGACTCATCACCCGCGCCGCGAGATCCGCCGCCGGGGCGACGATGCCACTGCCGCCGGCGGCAGCGACCGCGCTCACCTCGCCGACATGAATGCCGACGCGGGTGGTCAGGCGCACTTTGCCCCACGGTCCCTCGCGCATGGCATCCTGAAAGAGCAGGGCGAAAGTCAGCGCCTCCGCGATGCCACCGGCTTCGGCGAAGTAGCCGTCGCCCATATTCTGCAGAATGGTCAGGCGGCACTCGCGGGCGAGTCGTTCGAAATGGCGGTTGTGGGTGACGAGCGCCGCGCTGAAAGCCGGGACGCCGTAGCGTTCCTTCATGTCCGTGGAACCCACAATGTCGGTGAACAGCAGCACGGCAAAGCGCGTCTCGGGAGCTTGCATACGCAGGATAAGTAGCAACCCACGGCGGCAGGGTCAAGCTCATGGAAATCGAAGTTAAGCACAACGCTCAGGGGCCTCAATCGGAGTGCGTGCCTAGTCCCGCTTCCCGGCGAGGCGAGCATTGCCGCCGACCAAGTCATGAGAAGGGGAGCGTCCCCTCTTACGAGTCCTCCGGCTTGACCAAATCGAAGACTGTGTAGCTGCCGTTGAATGGCACCACCAGCTTGGTTCCATCCGCACTGAACATGTCACTCTCGAGAAAATCGCTCGTGCAGTCGGTGATGAACAGGCATTGTCCCGTCAGCACACTCCACAACCGCAGCTTGGCATCGGTCGAGTGGGTGGCGATCCACCTGGCGTCAGGCGAATAGCCGGCGTGGATGACTTGCGTGCCGGGGATGTCCAGCTTCAGCAGCTCCTTGCCATCGGCACTCCAGATCCGCGCCGTGCCGTCGGTCGAGGCGGTGACCAGTTCCCGGCCATCGGGGCGGAAGCCGGCTTTATAGACGGTACTTCGATGCCCTTGGCACACCGCCAGTTCCCTGCCGCTTGTTAGATCAAAGAGCCGGGCCGTGCCATCGGCGGAGACCGTGGCGGCCCGATCACCTTGCGGCGCGACCGCCGTCTTCCAGACCAAGTTCGAGTGCCCGGTGAGTTTCCGGACAACTTGGCCCGATTGCCCGTCCCACACCATCGGCGCACCATTCGTGCCGACGATGAAGCGCCCGTCCGGGGTGAAGGAAATGTCGATTGCCCCCGCTCTTTGTGCGAACAGCACGGCGACGGTCTGCCCGGAAGGAAACTCCCGCAGCAGGGTCCGGCCCTCGGTGTTGATGGAAATCCAACGGGTGCCATCGGGACCCAACACCAGACCCCTGGGACCGATTTTCTCGTCCTCCCCACACGCGATCTGTTCGGTGGCCGGTGACAGCCGGCGAATGATCGCCGCTCCTTTGGCATCCATCGCTCCCACCAGGGTGCCGGTGCGGTTGCATGCCATGTTGACGATCCTCTGCCCGGTGGCCCACAAGCGTTCCGGTTCGCCGGCCGGGCGTTGCAGGTAGAGTGCGTCCGCCGTTGCCACCAGCAAATCGCCGCCGCCGGGTGGCAGGAACCGCGCATGATTCACCTTCCAGTCCGTCGGTGCCACCGCCGTCTTCCGCGCAAGAAAATGCCTCAATTCCAGTGCATTCGCCCGCTCGGATTGCGCCGCCTCATTGCCGGGATCCAACTTCAGCGCCTTTTCCGCAGCGCTCAGCGCCCGCGCGGAATCCCCTAGCAGATTCAGGAATCCCGCCGCCTTGGCGCAAATCCGGGCATCGTCCGGCAGCCGTTTGAGACCGTATCCACGCAGGAAGTCCGCGCGCCCGCGGTGCGCATCTTCCAGTGCCGCAAGCGCGATGTGAATCAACGGGTGGCCTGGATCCATCTCGTATGCCTCGCGGAGAATCGTCGGTCCGTTTGCATCCTTAGGATGATCCATCACCCAGGCAATCTCACGCTCGACATGCTCGGTCACGGTGATCGGGGAGCTTGGTGAAAGGGTCCGTGCGCGGGCATCATCGAAGCGCCAGCGCAGGAGACGCCGCACCGCGGAACCGTCTGCGGATTGGGTCAAGGAATCCCTGACAAGGGAAACGCGGTCCTCGGTGGCTATCGAAACGACCTGCCCTTCCGCGTTCACCTTCAAGCCTGCAAATGCTTCAAGTATTTCCGGGGTTGGTGGCTCATCGCTTGCCTGCCACAGTTCCCACACCCGCGCCGTGCCATCGTCACTCGCCGTGACCACCCGCGTGCCGTCGGGACTGAAGCTCGCGCTGCGGACACGATCCTCATGCCGCATTGGCTCGCCGACCGGCTTGCCGCTGGCCGCGTCCCACACCCGCGCCGTCTTATCGTAACACGCCGTGACCACCCGCGTGCCGTCAGGGCTGAAGCTCGCGCTGGTGACCGGGTCCTCATGCCGCATCGGCTCGCCGAGCGGCTTGCCGCTGGCTGCGTCCCACACCCGTGCCGTCTTATCGACACTCGCCGTGACCACCCGCGTGCCGTCGGAACTGAAGCTCGCGCTGCAGACACCAGCCTCATGCCGCATCGGCTCGCCGACCGGCTTGCCACTGGCCGCATCCCACACCCGCGCCGTCTTATCGTCACTGGCCGTGACCACCCGCGTGCCGTCGGGGCTGAAGCTGGCCCTGAAGACACCAGCCTCATGCCGCATCGGACACCCGGGCCGTCTTATCCCAACTCGCCGTGACCACCCGCATGCCGTCGGGGCTGAAACTCGCGCTATGGATATCATCCTCATGTCGCATCGGCTCGCCGACCGTCTTGCCACTGGCCGCATCCCACACCCGCGCCGTCTTATCGTCACTGGCCGTGACCACCCGCGTGCCGTCCGGGCTGAAG
>JAPLUI010000407.1:19512-19893 GCA_026397725.1 Verrucomicrobiota bacterium
CTCGCCGAGCGGCTTGCCACTGGCCGCATCCCACACCCGTGCCGTCTTATCGGCACCCGCCGTGACCACCCGCGAGCAGTCGGGGCTGAAGCTCGCATTCAAAATCCCCCACTCATGCCGAATCGGGGCGCCGACCGGCTTGCCGTTGGCCGCGTCCCACACCTGCGCGGTCTTATAGTCACTCGCCGTAACCACCCGCGTGCCGTCCGAGCTGAAGCTCGCCCTGAAGGCACCATCCTCATGCCGTATCGGCTCGCCGACTGGCTTGCCGTTGGCCGCGTCCCACACCCGGGCCGTCTTATCGGCACTCGCCGTGATCACCCGCGTGCCGTCGGGGCTGAAGCTCGCGCTGTGGACACGATCCTCATGCCGCATCGGCTC
>JAPLUI010000407.1:19906-24228 GCA_026397725.1 Verrucomicrobiota bacterium
TATCGGCACTCGCCGTGATCACCCGCGTGCCGTCGGGGCTGAAGCTCGCGCTGTGGACACGATCCTCATGCCGCATCGGCTCGCCGACCGGCTTGCCAATAGCCGTGTCCCACACCCGCGCCGTCTTATCGGCACTCGCCGTGACAACCCATGAACCGTCGGGGCTGAAGCGCACGCTGACGAAAGGCCCCTCATGCCGCATCGGCTCGCCGAGCGGCTTGCCGTTGGCCGCGTCCCATACCCGCGCCATGCCACATCTATTCGCCTGGAAGATGCCGTCACTGGCCGTGACCACCCGCGTGCCGTCGGTGCTGAAGCTCGCGCTGATGACCGAGGCATCATGCCGCATCGGCTCGCCGAGCGGCTTGCCGCTGGCCGCATCCCACACCCGGGCCGTCTTATCGTCACTCGCCGTGAGCACCCGCGTGCCGTCGGGGCTGAAGCTCGCCCTGAAGACACCAGCCTCATGCCGCATCGGCTCGCCAACTGGCTTGCCGTTGGCCGCGTCCCACACCCGCGCCGTCTTATCGGCACTCGCCGTGACCACCCGCGTGCCGTCGGGGCTGAAGCTAGCGCTGGTGACAGCCCCCTCATGCCGCATCGGCTCGCCGACTGGCAGCGGGGTCAAGGTGGGGAGTTGGAGAACACAGGAGCCGGCATCGATCCCAATCCCCGGCCGGCGGAGTTTCTCGGGAAGAGTGGAGTTGTATCGTTGGGCTTCGGCAAGGTGGGCGAGTCCAGTTTGCGGATCGTCACGATCCAGCGCCTGCCGCGCGGCCCCCCAAGCCTTCTGGGCGGCCTCGCGGACTTGGTGGTTGGCCTTTGTTTCCTGAGCTATGGCGCGATTCCGTTCGAGGGTCGCCAGATCCCGTTGCGTGGTTGCCTCTCTTTGCTTCACCAGCGTGAGTATTCCTCCCGATGTCGCCAGCAAGGAAAGGATTGCGAAAGCGGCGGTGAGCTTGCGTAAACGGGCGGTGCGCTGTCGGGCTGCTACAGTGGCGGCTTCGGCCTCGATCCTTGCCGCCTCAGCCCGGGTCAGCCGTTCCTTTTCCGCGATTTCGGCGCGTCTCTGATCAAGTGTCTCCAGCCGCTCGGCCAGTTCCGCCGCGCTGGGCAAGCGCCGTGTCGGATCACCATCGACGCAGGCAGCGATGTCCTCGCGCAGTAGCGGATCCTCCACATCGCGCTCCCAGCCGGGGGCCAGCGGGTCGTTCGACTTGGCGGTGACCAGTTGATAGAGCAGGACGCCGAGGCCGTAGATGTCGCCCTGGATGGTGTAGGGGCGGCCGGCCAGATATTCCGGCGGGCTGTAGGTGGGCGTGCCGGTGCTGTGCTGGATCGTGTTGCGGGTGAAGCCGGCGGCGGTGACGCCGAAACGGCCCAGCACCTCGGGGTCGGCGAGAGCCCCGATGCCGAAATCGACGAGGCGCGGGCGAGGTTCGCCATCCGGGCCGTCGAAGATGAGAATGTTGGTCGGCTTGATGTCCTTATGCAGGACGCCGATGCTGTGCGCGGCGGCGAGGGCGGTGGCGGTGTGGGCGACGAGCGCGATGCGGGTCGCGAGCGGAATGTTTTCCAGGCCGCCCTGTTGTTCGGCCCACTGGAGCAGGTTGCCGTGCGGGGCGAGGTCGGTCTCCAGATAGAACGGCGGGGCGTCGAGTTTGAGTTCGTGGATTTTGACGATGTCCTCGCGCTCGCCGAGGGCGCTGCCTAACAGCCGCACCAGGGTGACTTCACGCTTGAGGGCGCGCAGGCGTTCGTCATCGAAGCAAAACTTGAAGGCGCGGCGTTGGCGGAGTTTCGTGTGTTCGCCCGCCCAGACTTCGCCGAAGCCGCCGGATCCTAACAATTCCGTGAGATGCCAGCCGCTGCGGCCCGGGATTTCCAGCCCGACGGCGGGCCGCCAGCCGAGCGTTTCCTCCTCGCCGGGGCGGATCGCGCGGCGGGCTTTTTCGGCATCGGGCGGGGCGACGAGGGGGGCAAGGCCCTCGGCCCCCACCTCGAAAATTTCCAGTGGCTCATCGCGGCCCTTGAACAGGTAGGGGCCGTGGGCGAGCCAGCTCAGCGGCGGCGCGATTCGCCCGTCGAGTTCCGGGTGTTCGCGGATGAAATGTCGGGCCTCATCAAACAACGACCGCGTGAGCAGGATCTGACCGCCCAGCGCCACACTCATCACCCGTGCTGCCAGATCAGCCGCCGGGGCGACGATGCCACTGCCGCCGGCGGCAGCGACCGCGCCAATTTCACCGGCATGAATGCCGACGCGGGTGGTTAGAGTCACTTCGCCCCAGGGTCCTTCACGCATCGCGTCCTGAAACAGCAGGGCAAACCGCACCGCCTCCGCGACTCCGCCAGCCTCGGCGAAGTAGCCGTCGCCCATGTTTTGCAGGATGCTGAGATGGCATTCGCGGGCGAGGCGCTCGAAATGGCGGTTGTGAGTGACTAGCGCCGCGCTGAAAGCGGGAACCCCGTGCCGCATCTTCAAAGCCGTGCAGCCGACGATGTCGGTGAACAGCAAAACGGCAAAGCGAGTCTCCGCAGGTTGCATACCTGCCGGTTCTTTAACGAACCGCAGCGGCCGGGTCAACCTCAAACGACAACCATGAAGTGGCGGGGTGCATGACAAAAAAATCAGCACGATCCCGTGACCCCGAAACCGGGCGGGCGGGCGTTTCAAGAAGCGGCGGACACCGATCCGCCGTGGTCCATATTGAGCCAATGAGTGGAGGGCATCCGCTTGCCATGGCTCTCCCAGGGTCGAGGGCGATTCGGAGATCGCCCCTCCGTGACTTGCTTGTCAGGCACCCGAGTGGCGGCTGAAAAATTGTTTCGGAAAATTTCGCAAGTCGCCGCATTCCGGCAGTCATCACCCTTGGAAACCATACCACCACCATGAACACCAACACTTGCCACACTCCCACCCACCGCCCGGTCACCGCAATGCCAGCCCTGCGGAGCATCCGACTGGCCACTGCCGCCGTCCTGCTGCTCAGCCTGTCATCCTGCATCCAGCCGCCACCGCCGCGAACCTACAGCCCACAAGCCGCGCGGCATCTCCGGGAACTTTCCCACGACACCCCGGTGACCCCCATGCCCGCAGCCTACGGCGGCTGGGGATACTACGGATACGCGCCCTATTACAGCTCCTGTTACTAACCGATCAATCCGGCCCTGGCCCCGCCCTAACCAAACCACCAACCCCACCATCAACCAACCACCACCATCATGAAAGCAGCATCCATCAACACCACCGTTTCCCGCCTCGCCCTGCTCGCCATTGCCGCCTGCGGCTTGGTCAGTTGCGCCACCGTCGAGCATCCCCTGACCCGCCATGACATGGACGGGGACGGTGCCATCTCCCACTCCGAATACCAACAGCAACACCTGCAATACAACCTCGCCAGCCGCCAACGGGCCGATGAATACAGCCGCGCCCGCCTGGCCACCGCCTGCTCAAGCACTTCGGCCGCTGAGGAATCATCACTGCGGGGTGCTTGATGTGGCGCTTCAATGGGTTGAGCCATTCTCGCACCCCGCAAACCCCGATGAGATCCCGCTCCGGAATTTCACCAACATATATCTGAAAATCAACTCACCAACATCCCATGAAAACCAGTTTCAAGTTGACGCATTTGACATGCCACATCGTCCTTGTTGCCCGCAGTCCCTTCATCAGCGGAGTTTGCTCCCTCGCAGTAATGCTCGCGACTTCAGCGTCTCTAACTAGCTGCGGGAGGGCTCCCGGCAGCGTGTCGCACAAGCTCTCTGACGAGGCGGCACGCGCCGGCAAGTTGCTGGATTCCGGGTCTTGTTCCGCCGCTGCTCAAGTGCTCGATGAATCCCTGGCAAAATCCAAGACGGATGCGGGCATGCTCTGCCAATATGCACGTTGTCTCATTCTGGCCCGTGATCCGGCATACCCGAATTTCATCCAATCTCCGCTCTTCGCGGATGGCGAATACTATTGGGCGTGCGGAGTTTCCCAGCGTGCCGTGACGTTGGCTGCGGAGCTGGATCCCGACTGCAAGCCATACCTCGCCGACTTGATTTTCCAGGCCTTCGAGAAACGCACGAAGACGGTTTTCGATGAAGGGCGTGGCTGTATCGGCACTCCGCGCGACCTGTTGCTGCCTGAGAGCGGCCAGTTTCGCCGCTTCAGCGGCATCGAGCTGAGCATGATCAACATTTGCTGGGACGCCATCAAGCTGGATCCGGCCACCGCCAAGATCTGGGCACCCCGCTACAAGGACCTGATGCAAATCGCCGTCAAACGCGGGAAAGTTGCCAGCGCGATGATGTTGGGCAACCTCTATGGAGACATG
>JAPLUI010000057.1 GCA_026397725.1 Verrucomicrobiota bacterium
GCAGACGGTTTGTGGGGTCCGCTCTATGCGACAGCGACAACCAGTGCTGGCGTCACGAAGCCTGTAATTTACTTTGACGGCGACTTCAGACGGTTGCAGGTCGCCGCAGGCACGCCTAACCAAGGCAGCCTGTTCCTGGTGTTCAACCAGACCCTCAACGACGCTGGGGATCGCCGGCTGCTAGGTTGGGGGGATTCTCAAGTGGGACGGAATGGTGTGGAGGTATGGACCAAGGCTAATGCGGGTGTTATCGTTGCTAATAACGGGACGCGCAACGACGTGTGGAGCAATAATGGCGCGGTAGGGTCCCCGTTCGAGATCTGGGGACTTACTTGGGGGAGCACCGGTTCGCATCTGTACCGGAAGATTGGCGACGCCGCTGGCATCTGGTTCGACAACAACGGCGGGACCTCCGGTGCCAGCGCCTTCTCTCCTCTCACCATCGGCAAAAGTGGGCAAGATGGGGGATTCAGTATCCATATGGGGGCAATCTGGCGGCGCTGCAAGCATACGACGGGCCATTGGATACCGCTGCCGTGGAGGCCCAGGTCGCCGCACTGCACACCACTTGGTTCACTGGTTCGGGCGCTTATGCCGACTGGGCGTCCACCAACGCGGGCGGGCAGGCCGCCGATCTGGATTACAACCATGACGGCGTGCAAAACGGCGTCGCCTTTTTCATGAGCGCGACTGGTCTGGCCACCAATCCGGGCGTCGATGGCGGCAAGGTCACCTGGCCATATTTGAATGCAGTCACCTCCTTCGAGGTGCAAGTGTCCGACAACCTCACCACCTGGCTGCCTGCCGCCCCGGGCGACATTGCCACGACCTTGCCCCCGGGCCAAGTGATCTACACCCTGCCAACCGGCGCGACGAGGAAATTCTGCCGCCTGGTGGTCACACCGTAAGTGTGGAAAATCATCAATCATAAATCAGATGACCGATAGATGATTCATGGGGGCCGCCGGTGCAAGTCGGCGGCCTCCCTTCGTATCAGCGACTGCGTGTAAGCGACTATGTGTGAACGACTGCGTGTGAACGACTATGTGTGAACGACCAAGTGTAGGAAAGACAGCCCTCGGGACGTATCAATCGACAATCCATTCCCAACGATCCTCCCTAACTCACCACCACCATGAAAACCATCGCCTTTCTTCTGCTGAACATCGCTCTAACGTTACCCGTTGGTTGCGCCCAGACAGCGCCATCGGGAATGGCGGATCGCCTCAACATGGCGGTCGACAGCAAGGTCCCCAGGACCTATCCCGTGACCGTCAACGTCAGTCCCGCCAGTCCGCAGGTGGGTCAACCCGTCGATATTGCTTCAAGCGCCTATCAATACCGTGCCGACCGCGAGGCCGGGGAGAACCCGCCGGAAAGTTGGCTCGCACTGATGCATTTCGCCAAACAGCCGCTCAACAAGCCCGCGGACGTGAACGCGCCGGCGATCAAGCAGGTGTTGTGCGGCTTGCTGTGGGAGGAAATCCGCCCGGTGAAAAAACTCGAGTTGAGCTGGGCTGCTGATGCCAGGCACCGGCCCGCGCCCGGGGACTTGGCCATCACGACGTTGGACAACCAGGGCAGCGCCAGCTCGTGGTGGAACAACCTGTTAGCCGCGCGGAAGCCCGTCAAGCCGCTCGTGTCCGGCGATGGAAACACCTATCTTTATGATCTGCCGGTTGCCACCTGCGGGATTGTGCTCAGCGTCAGCGGCGCAAAGACCGCCGCCGACTATGACGTGCCGCAGGTGCGGGTGCTGGTAGAGGCTGTCTGGAAAAAGATGGAGGTCGAAATCGAATGGGGATTCGGCAGGACTAACACCGACAAGGATTACAGCGGTCGAATCGAAACCTACGACGGTGCGGTGGCCGGACTGCTCCCGCTTGCAGGCGATGATCGCACTACCGTGATTGATGACCGTTCGTGGCGATCCATCGGCAAGGGCGCCGCCCGGCGCGGCATGAAGTTCGACCTGCTATATATGGGCACCTCAAGTTGGCGGAAAGTGCAACCGTTCACCAGCCAGCAGGAGGATGTGGCACGCACCATCGTCACACTGTGGACCCAGGCGGGCAACTTCTCGTTCCTCGCGGCGGACTTGGAGAACGGGCCGATCCTCGCACCGGAGTATGGCTTCTTTGTCCGCCGCGCAGCGGTACCGCCATCCCAACCCGCAGCGGACCTGCCTGTTGCGGGGATTCCGCTGGCGACGAAAATGCTTTCCATCGCCGGCAGTGCGGACCTGATAGGTTGGGGCGGCGACGAGTGCCCGTGGTTAGGCGGCAACCCGGCCGACAAACCGGCTTCCGTGCAAGGCATCACCGTCCCGGCCAAGAGCCTGGCCATGCATCCCGGCGCTGACCGCGAGGTGGCCGCCGGGTGGCGCAGCCCTTTTGATGGACAGGTGACGGTCAAGGCCAGCGTCGCTCATGGTCAGAACGGCGGCGACGGCATCGCATGGAGGATTGTTAGAAATGCCGGGACGGGCCGTGAGAACCTGGCCCAAGGCGTAACGAATGGCGCCGGCTCGCAGTCGATCCCTGCCGAGGCCGATGCGCGGAAACTGAGCGAGATCGCCGTGGTTTCCGGCGACATGATATCGTTGGTCGTCGGCCCCAAAGGCACCCATTACAGCGACACGACGATCCTCGGGTTGGTGATCACCGAGGCCGGCGGACAGGGCCGGGTCTGGAATCTAACAAACGACGTGGTGGGCACGCTGCATGCCGGCAATCCCCACGCGGACGGGCTGGGCAATGCCGGCGTGTGGCATTTCTACTCCGAGCCATCGGCAACGACTTCGCCAGGCCCCACGCAACCTCCCATCGTGCTGGCCTCGCTGGCCGCCAGCGCCCATGAGTTCATCAAGGAACTCCAGGCCCGCAACCTGAGCACCATTCGCCAGCAAACTCGCGCCCACGAGGAACAGACCTGGGAGGGCGCCGTCACCGGCATGCGCGGGGCCAACCTGCCACCCCATCCCAAACCGCCGACTGGCTCCGAGCCACCGATGCAGGTGGTGGTCCCGTCCGAGCGCCTAACGGCCCAATGGAATCTGGGCGCCTGGCATCTGCTGCGGCACTGCGGGAAGAACCCGAAGAACGGCCGCTTGTGGTTCAATGATCATCCCTATGGGATTCTCGGTGCCGAGACCTATATGATTCTCGCGGCACTGGATCTGATGGGGTCGCACCAAGCTGCCGCAGACGGTTTCGACCAATGGGTGTCGCTGCCGATGGATCCCAACTCAGCGGGGCATCACGAGTGGGCGCTGCCTGACCGTCCTAACGGACTCTTCTCGGAGGGGCGTGGATGCCTGACGCATGCGGTAGGGCCTGACGGAGTCGGCGGCCACATGGATGGCGTCCATGCCTTCGGTCCGGGTTCCATCGGCTGGGCCCTAACCGAGCACTACTGGATGACCGGCGATACCCAGTGGCTCAAAGCCTCCGCGCTGCGGCTGTTAGCCAATGCCGAATGGATGCTGCGTCAACGAAAGGTGGTGACGAATCTGGTTCCGGGTGGCGAACGTCTCTGGTGCCAGGGCTTGCAACCGGCGCTCCAGGTGACTCCGGACAGCGGCGGATTGTGGATGCAGTTCTACGAGTGCGAGGGCTACTACTGGGCATCCATCTCGCGCCTTGCGGCCACCCTGGCGGGAATCGATCCGGCGGGCGGTGCCACGCTGGCCGCC
>JAPLUI010000364.1 GCA_026397725.1 Verrucomicrobiota bacterium
GAACACCCGCCCCTCTTATCCGTCTTATCCGCGTAATCAGCGGTTAGAAATTCTTCCTCTTCCTCTTCATATCAGTGTTTTAGCTTTTCAGCATTTCAGCATTTACCCTCACGAACACCCGCCCCTCTTATCCGTCTTATCCGTCTTATCCGTCTTATCCGTCTTATCCGTCTTATCCGTCTTATCCGCGTAATCCGCGGTTAGAAATTCTTCCTCTTCCTCTTCACTTCAGCGTTTCAGCATTTTCCCTGATGAACACCCGCCCCTCTTATCCGTCTTATCCGCGTAATCAGCGGTTAGAAATTCTTCCTCTTCCTCTTCACTTCAGCGTTTCAGTTTTTCAGCATTTCAGCATTTACCCTGATGAACACCCGCCCCTCTTCCGCCGTCCCGCATCCCCGCGCTTGCAGCCGCGAACTTGTTCAAGAATGGCCGAATGGGACTGACCCACTACGGCTATGACGCAACCGGCAACCTCAAGTCGATCCCCTACCCCGACACCACTCACGAGGATTGGGCCTACAACGCCACCGGCACCGCTAAGACCTGGACCAACCGCCGCAGCCGGGCTGTCGCCTTCGAATACGACGGCGCGGGCCGGGTGAAAAAGAGAACCTACGGTGACGGCACCTCCGTGACCTTCGCCTACGATGCCCGCGGCAACCTCGACTACGCCATCGATCCACACGGCACCACCGACTTGGAATATGACGCCAACGACCGCTTGAAAAAATCACCTATCCCGGCAGCCGTTGGCTCCAGTTCGGCTACGACACGAACGGTCGCCGCACCTCCAGTCTCGACCAACTCGGCCACCGGCTCGACTACTTCTATGACACGGCCGGGCGGCTCTGGTACATGCAGGACGAGACCACCGCAACCATCGTCCTTTACGAATACGATGCCGCCGGGCGGATGCTCCACCTCGTCAATCTCAAGTCGGACGCCACCGTCCTGTCCCGCTTCGACTACACCTATGACAGCCGCGGCCGGCGCACCGTGATGGACACCCACTACGGCAGGTAGACCTATGGCTACGACGACCTCGGCCAACTCACCCACGCCGTGCTCGCCTCTACCGATTCATCAATCCCGAACCAGGACCTGACCTATGTTTACGATAACCTCGGCAACCGCATCCGCACCATCGAAAACGGAGTCACCAAGGCCTACACGACCAACAACCTGAACCAATACACCAAGGTCGGGGATACGACCTATGTCTTTGATTTGGACGGCAATCTCCAGGAAGAACGCGCTCCGGGCGGGACCACAATCCACACCTTCAACGACGAGAACCGCTTGGTGGGGATTGCCTCGGAGACGGGGAACGTGACTTATACTGATGATGCGTTTGGCAACCGCGTGGCCACGACGGAAAACGGGCAGGCGACGAACTTCGTTGTTGATCCTACCGTGCTGGGCAACGTCGTCGGCGAATATGACGCCGCCGGGGGACGCCTCGCCGGTTATGATTATGGTTATGGATTGCTGTCACGAAATGCACTGGGGAATGTCACCTCCTATACTTTCGACGCAATCGGGAATACACATGGTTTAGTTGATAGTAATCACGCGCTTGTGAGCCAGTATACATTTAATCCTGTCGGTGGTCAGTTTGGAAATATTCCAGTTCAGGCGAACCGCTTTGTTTTCATGGGGGAATTCGGCGTTATCGCACCAAGTACTGTGGTATCCACTGGATATGCTGTTCGCGCACGTAACTATGATACCAACTTAGGGCGATTCTGTTCAGAAGATCCAGGTGCATATCGGGAGGCAAGCTATGGAAGGTATCACTATACGAGAAACAGTTTTCAGAATGGCATGGATCCGGATGGATTGAAAACGATAATCATATCTACTCCATGGATATGCGGTTCGTTCAGTGTGGATTTGCGAACCGGAAAGCGAGGTGCTTGTATCGGCTTTGGGCCAGGTGTCGGTATTTTCTATGATCCGAAAGGCAAACCGTCCCAAGGCGTTTTCGTCGGCGGGTGGGGGGCGATAATATTTGGTGGCAGCTTAACTTTCGGAGGATGGCCACCGAGGATAAATGGCGCTTTGGGATATGGCCTTGGAGCCTCTCTTGGTGTCGATTTTTGTTTTCCTTTGCCTCCGGCAAGCATTCCCTTCGGTCTGCCCCCTCCTACGCCACCCACCGGACCTGGCGACGGCGGCACCACCGGCACCACCGGCTCTGGCGATCCCAACGACCTCGTCGGTCCTGGCGGTTACGGCCCGCTGAACTACTTGCCGGCGGCGAACATCCTGCCCTACCGGATCAACTTCGAGAATGACAGCACGGCCAGCGCCCCGGCGCAGCAGGTGGTCGTCACCGACCCGCTCAACCCGCACCTGGATTGGTCCACCTTCGAGCTGACGGAGATCGGTTTCGGCGACCAGATCATCCCGATCCCGCCGGACTCGCAATACTTCGAGACCCGCTATGAATGTACCATCGACGGCCATGACCTCGCGGTGGACATCTTCGCCGGGATCGACCTTGGCACGGGCCAGGCCTTCTGCCGCTTCTACACCATCGACCCCGCCACGGAACTGCCGCCGACCGTCGATATCGGCTTCCTCCCGCCCGAGGACGGCACCGGGCGCGGCCAGGGGCACTTCAGTTTCGTCATCAAGGCCAAGCCCGGTCTCCCCGCCGGCACCGCCATCCGCAACATCGCCCACATCAGTTTCGACGGCCAGCCGATCATCGCCACCAACCAGATCGACCCCCACAATCCCGGAGCCGGCACCGATCCTAACAAGGAGGCGCTGGTCACCCTCGACGACGGCCCGCCGACGCTCACCCTAACACTAACCCCGACCGGCGCGGGCGGCACCAACATCGATGTCCGGTGGCTGGGCGACGACCGCGGGGGCGTGGGTATCGTGTCGTATGACGTGGAGGTTTCCCTCAACGGCGGGGCCTTTGAGGCCTGGCAGACGGACACCCAGCAGACGCAGGCGACCTATCCCGGCTACTTCGGCCAGCAGTTGCAGTTCCGGGTGAATACCGCCGATTTCCTCGGCCAGCAGGCCACGCCGGCGACGGCCACCACGGTGATCATCGATGACGACTACCTGCACTGGCGGGCCGCGATTTTCGGCACCGCAGTGGGCGACCCGGCCCAACGCAACGCGCTGTGGAGCGACGACGCCGATCCCGACACCGACGGCCGCAGCAACCTCTACGAGTTCCTCGCCGCCACGGATCCCTTGCTGGCCGATGCCCAGTTCAATCCCACCACGCGCACCGAGGGCGGCGTACAGATCTATAGGTATCGCCTGACCAAAGTGGCGAACCATCTGGTCGATCACTACATCCAGTGGTCGCCCGACGGCGTTCACTGGTTCACCGGCGGCCTCGTCTTCCGGATCGTCGAGGACCACGCCGACTACTGGCTGATGGAAGCCGTGCTGGCGCTCAACGGCCAGCCGCCGGTCCAATTCCGGCAGGTCGCCAAGCGGGACGTGGTCTATAGCCACTGGATCTACGAGGAAGGCGCCGCGTTCAGCCAGCGCGGCCAGTACCAGGACCCGAACGGCGACCGGATTCCCAATGCCGTCGCCTACGCCCTGGGCCTGCCCGCCGTGGGACCGGTGCCCGCCGCCGACCTGGCACGGTTGCCCAAGGCCGTGCTCGAGCGCACGTCCGAGTCGCGTGGCGGCATCGTGCTCGGCCTGCCCGAGCGGATGCAGCCCGACGTCGCCCTGAGCATCGAGGCCAGTCCGGGCCTGACGGCCGGCACCTGGGCCGAGGTCGCCCGCCGCACCGGCACCGGTGCGTGGCAATTGTTCAGTGCCCGGCATCCGGCAGTGCGCACCCAGCGCAGCGGCGGCGTGGAAGTCACCACCTTCACCGAAGACCTGGCCGCCCAACGCTTCTACCGCCTGCGGGCCGAGGTGAA
>JAPLUI010000540.1 GCA_026397725.1 Verrucomicrobiota bacterium
CAACATGCACGAGCTGATGGCCGCCGCCGACCTGCTGGTCAGCAAGCCTGGCGGTCTTACCACCTCCGGGGCGCTCGCGATGGGACGGCCGCTATTCACGAATTCGTCTGAAACGCCAACCAGTGCCAACTCATTTTCCGCCGGGATCAGGAACTGCCAGCGGCAACAAGAGCAGGAAACAGGCGGTTCTTTTCGTCATCCTCCCGCTCGCGGGCAGAACTCGCGGGACTGCTATCGCGGCGGGGGGGACCACCGGCCGCCGACGATGGTCGCCGCCGGCTCAAGACGATTCAGGATTGCCCGGCAGACCGCCGTTGCGGTGCCGGGTTGGCCTGGCGCCTTGGCGGCGCGAGCCATCGCGGCAAGTTGTTCCGAGCCGAGCAATTCCTCAATGCGGAACGGCAGATCCTCGACGCGGTTGGCCTTGTGCGCGGCACCGCGTTCGAGCAGAAAATCGCTGTTCGCCGTCTCCTGGCCGGGAATCGGGTTGAGAATGAACAGCGGCCGTCCCATCGCGAGCGCCCCGGAGGTGGTAAGACCGCCAGGCTTGCTGACCAGCAGGTCGGCGGCGGCCATCAGCTCGTGCATGTTGGTCGCAAACCCTAACACGAGCGTCGGATGCCGTGCGTCACGGGCGGCGAGTTCGCGACGCAATTTTTCATTCCGGCCCGTTACGAGGACCGTCTGAAATGCCGCTCAAGCCCCATCGTTCAGCCGCCAGCGGCCCTGCTGTAATCAGGGTCACCCAGGGAAAATCACCAAGGTCTCTCGGTGAATCCAATCCGGCTTTACCATCCCGCGCGTTCTCCGCGGCATCTTGTCCCGGCATAGCTCGAAGAACGACGCCGGATGAGCGCCGAAGCCAATGATTCGCGCGATGCGCTCTTCGTCTTGCAACCTTAACCATCAACCAAAACGATTCATCACTTTCTTCCTTGTCGCCACAGACATACGTTCATAAGAACATCTTTCGGGCCAGCCGATTATCATCCTCGCCGTCCCAGTGCCTCCTCTCTCTGGCAGATCGTCACTGCCGTCCGGGAGGCCTGCGTCGCCGGTTACGAGAAATTCCACCGTGCCACCACGGGTCCGCTCCGCCCCAATGTCGCCGCCGTCGTGGGCAATTTCCTCCGCTGTGGCGACCTCGCCAACGGTCTCCGGTCTCGCCATTTCAACATTCCGCTTTCAGCTTTTCTTCCCCTCCCTCCTCCATTGCGAAAGAATCCGGGATTTCTGCATATGATCCTTGACCTTGCGGAAAAATCGCCGATATTGGACGGGTGGCCTGCATCCGTTCCGAGAATCCGGGCGGTTTCGAAGTCGCTCCACTCCACACTACCCGCATCACAACCACCCGGACCATCGCGTGCGCAGCACTGCATCCAACCAACAGCCTCCATCAAAATCGCATCCAACCAAACCATTGAAATCTGAATTATGAGAACAACTGACATGAAATCCCACCCCCTCAACTCCCATCCATCCCGACTCTGCCCCCGCGCCTGCTTCCAGAAGGCCCTGGCCACCCTGTCATTCCTGTGGCTCGGCGCCCTCTGCCTCGGTACGATGGCGCCCATGTCGGCACGGGCCGATTTCAGCGGCTACTATCCGCCGGTCAACTGGGATCCGATCTACACTGTAAGTGACGACCCCGCGCCTGGGACTCCCTCCCAGGTGGATACCAGTGGTGCCCCTGGTGCCATCACCCTCTGGGCCCAACAGGGATACATGTGGAGCGGGGGAACTTCTTTCTACCTGATTCCAGTGCCAGTAAGCGGAACCTTGGCATTTGACTGGGAGTACACGGCTGATGTCTCCTATGATTCGTCGGCCGGGTATGCGGTCAACCCCGCCATCGCAGGGTGGGGATACGCGGGGCAGTGGGACAATCCTGGTGGACACCCCGGATGCACGAATTTGGCCGGAAGAAACTCAAGTAACACAGGTAACAACACTACCGGACATGTGTCGATCACGGTCAATGCCGGCGATATGATCGGCTTCTGGGTTCACAACGCCTTCTACAATGCTGCGGCACGCTTCCGCATCTCGAACTTCTCGGCTCCAAATGGAATCTATCATCCCATCACCTCATCCGTCGGAGCTGGCGGCGGCGGCAAGATCAGCCCGCTCGGAACGGTGATTGCCCCTCATGGTCTTAACCGGACCTTCACCATGGCGCCGTCTCACGGGTTTCTCTTCGGAGATGTGCTGGTGGATGGCGCTTCCGTCGGGGCTGTTGCTTCCTACACCTTCACCAACGTCACCACTGACGGCCGTACCATTGAGGCACAGTTCACCTCATTGCCCCGGTACACCATCGTCCCGGCAGCCAGTGCAGGCGGCACGATCAACCCGTCCACAACAGTGACCTTGTATGAGGGGGACAGCCAGGCATTCACCATCACGCCGGATTCATTCTTCGACGTATTCAGTGTGATCTTGGATGCCGCCACGGCACCCGCAGACGTGACCGCCGGCCCTGCCGCGCAGACCTACACGGTTGCCAGCGTGGCGGTGAATCACACGATCGATGCCACCTTCGTCGAGTGGGTTTCGAGCGAGATCGCCGGCACGGTCACCTCGGGTGGTTCTCCCTTGGAGGGCGTGCAGATCACGGTTGCCGGCAACCGGGGGCCGTTTACCGCCACGACCGGCCTGGACGGCAAGTATGCGATCCGTGTCAGGCCGGACGATACCTACACGGTGACAGCCGCCAAGGTCGGCTTCATCGCAAGCCCTGCAAGCCTGACGGCTGGTACTGGCGATCTCACCGGCAAGGACTTCACGTTGGCTGTGAATCCACCTCATTTGCAACCGATGTTCGTGAACCGGGGCACCGGCGGTTGGCGGAATGACACCTGGACCATCGGCTCCCGGATCCATACAGGCGCCTCCACCGTCTATGTGACCAAACTGGGATATGTGGACCGCGACCAAAATGGTTTCAATGTCACCCACCAAGTCGGCATTTGGGATGCGGCGGGCACATTGCTCGGGTCGGTCACGGTCCCGGCGGGCACCGATGGTGAACTCATCGGCGATTTCCGTTATGCGCCGCTCGGCACGGTCATCGTGCTCGTGCCGAATACCTCCTACGCTCTTGGCGGCTATACCCAGGGCGACGATTGGGGGGATCAGTCCGCATCACCGGGCTTTAACGAACCGGACTTCGTAGGCTTCACCAGTGAGTCGGCGATCGCACATGATGGAGGTGCCGGATTCAGTAATCCGAACCCAAATGGCGGGGGCTTTGACTGGGGCGCTTGCTGCGCCGCCGTCAACCTGTTCGGCAGCACGGCCCCGCCGTCCAGCTCGTACGCCACTTGGGCGAGCGTGCATGGCGCAAGCAACAATCCCGCCGAAGATTCCAACAATGACGGCGTGGCCAACGGCGTGGCCTACTTCATGAACAAGACCGGCCTCGCCACCAACCCGGGCATCGACGGCACCACCAAAACAGTGACCTGGCCCAATGGCGGCAATATCCCCAAATCCGCCTACGGCACCCAGTTCGTCGTCCAAACCTCCGGCGACCTCCAGTCGTGGGCGGATGTTGCCGAAGGCGCTCTCGACAGCAACACTGACCGCATCGGCTCCGTTGATGGCTCGCTCAGCTACACCCTGACCGGTGCCAGCCCCCGCTTCGTCCGCCTCAAGGTGACCCCGAACTGACCCGCAGCCCCCGCTTTCCCCGCCCTCCCGTCCGGCCACCGGCTCTTTCAACGGCCTTCACCTGGAAAGCAATTTCCTAGCAGCCAGCCAACTCAGCTGGGTCAAGGCTCCCACACAGTGCGCGCACAGCGAGCAGCAGCATTTCAACCAGTATTCGGCTTATTGTTATGGCAATCGCAAGATCCAATGCCTGCAACGCTTGTTCAAGAAAACCGGCAATCCGCTGTTCGAGCAGATCAGGAACCGCGTGATGCAGCTGAATTTTTTCACCCAGGTCACGGATGGCCCGTATCAAGGCGCCGTGACCGAGGCGATCGCCGATCCCTGGCTGGAACGCAACCAGGGGTTCGAATGGCGCGGCAGCCCCTATACCAGCGAATTGGTCTCGGACCTCATGCTGCAACTCATCGATTTGTATCTGGTGAAAAAAACCGTGAACGGCGCACCACATGAAACTTCTACAAATGAATCCATCCAAGTCAGAATTACCTGAATCCCATCATACCATGAAAAACAAGCAGAGGTGGAGGTCAAACGCGGCGGGTCGGTTGTCGCATCATCTGGGTGGCGTGGGTGTGATTCTCGCGATTTCGGTGAGCACCGTGTGGGCCGCTGAGTTGCCCGGCCTCATCAGCACCCAAGGGGTGATGCACGGCGAAACCAGATTAGGCATCACGGATTGGCATATTCCTGCTAGGTGTTCCTGGTGGATGGTGAGTACGGCGGCCCCAGGGGATCAACCCGAGGCCAAGCCACCCTATCAGGAACTTCTCAACGAGTGGCTCACGGATCCTGAAAAGGCCAAAATGATGGGCACTCAGGACGGCACCCTGTGCAATCCGGTTCTCCAGCCGGTCGGGAACCTCTTCGTCACCAACCCGCAACCGGTGGTCGCATTCCCCGACCCGAAGATCGCCGATGACTGCGAGCAATACCGGATGCCCGAACCGACCGCCGCCCCCCTGACCGGATCGACCAGGCGGGCGGGCCGGACACGCTCGACTACCAGCGGCGCACCGTGGTGTGGTTTCCACGCCGGGAGATGGATGTCCTAACAATCCCTGCGGGGGTGAAGCTGCGCACATGGACGCCGACCGACGGGTCGCCGCCGTTCCGGGCGTGTTTCCTCAAGACCACGGGACTGGTCTATCCGGATAACAACTGGCAGCCTCGCAAGGGCCCGAGCATCGAGTTGGTGACGGAAAACGGCCGGCCCCGTGCGCTCCCGGCCGAATACTTCGTGGATCGGGATCGCGACTATATCCGCGCGATCCACTACAAGACCTTGATGGCCCGACGCAAGGCGATGGCGGACTATGAGCAGGCGAAGGGACTGAAATACGAACCGGCCTCAGACAACCACGGGATCGCCCGCGGCACGCCCGGCACGGTGTGGGTGGATACGCCGCATTGGACATTCACCTGCGGCGAATACCAGCGAACCAAACCGTTCTGGGGCGGCTCGGGAAAATCATGGATCTGGAACGAGAAGTTCCGCCAGTGGAACTATGAATTCTTTCGAAGACGTCTGGTGCTGGTATCACTCCAGCGGATTCCTCAAAATGCCGTGGGAACTCGAACCCCGGCAGTATGGCATCCGCTTCATGCACACGCGGATCCGCACCGACATTTCCCCCTACATGGTGATCATGCGGCAGGGTCTGGAAAAAGGACTCTGGAAAAACGGCGTGAAGGGCTTCGGGGACCTGATCGGCGAAATGGCCGCCCGCCACGTGAATTGGGAATATCCCTACCAGCAGGCCTATCAGAGCGACCGGTTCATCTATCCGAACCCGCAGACCCTCCTGCAGACGGTGCCGGACCGCCCGGGCTGGTTCGCTCCGGGCTGGGCGATGACTCCGGGGCAGTATGGCTACAATGTGATCCGTCTGATCCCGCAGCAGGGTGCCCGCGAGGTCGCAGTCGCCTTCGAGGGAATTTTCGAGAGCCGCAAATACTCGGACTGGCGCGCCAGTATCATCGCCATCGATGGGAACAACGAGGCCCGCTACAGCCCGATGTTCAACAAGGGCAGACAGAAGCTGGAACTCAGGCCTAGTGACCGCGTGTATCTCACAGTCGCCGCCACGCCGCTGGGATACACCGCATTCAACGGCTTCAACGCCCTCTATACCAAACCCCAGTATCCGTATGAAGTGTCATTTCAGGGATGCCTGCCGGCACAGGAGATGGAATGGGGAAGTCTCGCCCGCCAATATCCCCACCGCGACGCCTACCCGCCGGATCCCGCCACGGACGAGGGCCGCCGCCACATCGCGGAAATGCAACAGTCTATCGAAACAGCGAGCCGGGAAATCGCTCGAATCGAAGGCCTGATGAAGGGGCCGCTGTTCGATCCGGTGTTTCTCAACAGTCTCAAGGCACCCTGGACCGGACCGCGCGACGAATACCAACGGCGGCTGGCCAACGCCCGGGGACACCGCCATCCCAATGGCGGCGGCTGGGTGGCGGATCAGGCACACGCCGACGAGAGCGCGTATGTCGGGCCGCACGCCTACGTGCTCGACAAATCCAAAGTGACCGGCAACGCGCGGCTCACCGGCCATGCGATGCTCATCGACGCGGCCGAGGTGAGTGGCAACGCGCTGGTGGGCGACTTCGGCGTGGTGGGTCAGAACGTCAGGGTTTCCGAAAATGCACATGTGTTAGGCCACGCCACCTTGCTGCGCAGCGGCGACATCCGCGGCAATGCGGTGATTCGCGGGACCTCGGACGTGGCCGCCACCAGTGAACCCAAAGGCAAGGATTTCGCCGCCACCGGCTGCGTGGTGTTCGATCACGCCGCGTGGGTCCGCGGCGACCACGCCTATGACGACGGCCGCATCGCTGGCAAAGCCGAAGACATTCCCGACCCGGCGGCTAAATCTGATAGCCCGGCGGGCAACAAGTATCTCTATGCCAACTGGGAATTCAAATACCCTAGCGAATCGGTCCTCTATGACTCGTTCTTCAATACCGTCGGATTTTTACGCGGTGCTCCGGCATTCGGCACTGACGGCGCACGCACGATCGCCACATTCGACGGCAAACAACAATATGCAGTGACCTCGTGGGACGTCACGAGTTGGACCCGGGCGATCAGGAGGCGGCCAACTATCTTGCCGCCGGGCGGGATGGCAAGGGGCATTTCCAGGGGGGGCCCTGGATTTCTTCCGTGTTTACACCAAGGCCCACGAGGACTTTGCGGCGATTGCGGACCAAGCGGTCGGGGAGTTCAAGGATATGGAGAAGGTGATCCTCGGCCCCCACAAATTCTTCACCAACCCCGGGCAGTGGGCGCAACAAAATGTGGAAAACGCCCCGGAAAAACCGTAAGATCAAATTCAACGACACGGTAATTCATCATCACCAAGGTATTCTTTCTGCGAAATCCGCGTAATCAGACAAGGCGGTGATCTAACACACACATTCAGACAGTCATGAAACTAACCATTAGAACGGGATTGGGAGCGGGGGTTTTCACGCTGGTGGCCGCGTGCGGCCTGACGGCGTTTGCGGCCCGGGCGGCCGACGTGGTCGTGGACGATTTCAAGGCACCGGCCCTGGCCGCCAAATGGAAACTCGCCAACCTGTTCAGCGCGGACGGCGGCAAGGTCGAATATGACTATGCCACCGGCGACGGCAAACTGACCATCAAGGTCAAGGAGTTCAAACCCAAGGCGTCCCAGGACGCGTTGCTGTGCAGTGGCGTCACCCTGGAACCGGGCCGGATGTTCATCGTTGAGATGCTCGATTTCAAGACCGCCGGCGCCTTCAACACGGTCGGCCCGGTGGTCACCACCGGTACCGGTGTTTCCAACAGGAACAACCTGGTCTGCCTGACCGCCAATTCGGGCATGGAAGGGCTGACGGGGAATTATAACGACAACCAGGGACAATCGATTGGCGCGGCCGCGGCAAATCTGCCCGGCAAGCTGTCGCAATTGTTCATCGCGCGCCCGTTGCCCAATCTCTACCAAATCGGCTATCAGGTGGCGGGTGGCAAGTCGGCGGTCGTCAGTTCGTATCTCTTGCCCGAGGGCGCACCGCAACCCGCGACGCCCGGGTTGTGGATGGACCTGCGCGGGGTGGGTGGCTCGGTCACCTGGCAGAACGCCCGCATCACCGAGGCCACGGGCGGCGCTGTGGTGCTGCCGGGCATGTTCAGCGACCACATGGTGCTCCAGCGTGAAAAGCCGGTGCCGGTGTGGGGGTGGGCAAAAGCGGGTGCGCAAATCACGGTCGGGTTCGCCGGACAATCCAAGACCGCCGCTGCCGGCACGGACGGCAAGTGGTTGGTGACACTCGATCCGTTGACCGTCAGTGACCAACCGCAGGACATGAAGATCGCGGCGGACGGCAATGGCGCGCTCACCCTAACGGACGTGCTGGTGGGCGACGTGTGGTTGTGTTCCGGCCAGTCTAACATGGAATGGCCGCTCAACAATGTGAAATTCAAGAGTCGCCTCACGGATGCCGATTTCCCGAACACCATCCGCTGGCTCAGCATGCCCAACCAGGCGTTGAAGTCACCGAACCTGCTCTACAGCGGCATGGGCTGGCTGCCCGTGGCGGACAAGAAGAACAGTCAATCCGCCGTGGGATATTACTTCGCCCGCAAAATCCATCAGGTGGCGGGCGTGCCCGTCGGCATGCTGCAGGCGGACTGGGGCGGCACGCGCATCGAGACCTGGACGGCGCCCTGCGGTTACGAACTGACACCGGAACTAACCGACGAGATCAAGAAACAAGCCGCGACCGTGGCGGCCGAGCCAACGATCAATTTTTTCCATGGGGTTTCCGTCAACTACAACGGGATGATCCGGCCGCTGGCACCCTATCAGATCAAAGGCGCGATTTGGTATCAGGGCGAATCCAACGCCGACATGGGGGATGCGGAAAACAACTACCTCGACAAGACGCGCGCCCTGATCGGCGGTTGGCGGAAGATCTGGGGGGCCGGGGATTTCCCGTTCTACTTCGTGCAGTTGGCCAACCTGGGCAAGCCCAACGAGGATCCGGCGGGAGGCGATCTCAAATGGCCGCTGATCCGCGAGGCGCAGCGCCGCAGCCTGGCCATCCCTAACACCGGAATGGCGGTGGTCATCGATGTGGGTTCCGAAGGCACCATCCACCCGGCTAACAAAATGGATGTGGGCGAACGCCTGGCTCTGTGGGCGCTGGCCAGGGATTATGGCAAATCAGACCTGATCCATAGCGGCCCGCTCTACAAGAGCCATCACATCGATGCGGGCAAAATCCGCATCACCTTCGATCACACCGGCGGCACGCTGGTCATTGGCAGCAAGGCCGGGGACTATGCCGAAGCCCCGATGGCAGAAATCAAGGATGGCAAACTCGCCCAGTTCGCCATCGCCGGTGCCGACAAGAAATGGTTCTGGGCCGACGCTGTGATCGACGGCGAATCGGTCGTCGTCTCATGCAAGGACGTGCCCAAGCCGGCGGCCGTGCGTTATGCCTTCAGCCAAAACCCTAAAGGCTGCAACCTCTATAACAAGGTCGGCCTGCCCGCATCCCCGTTCCGCACCGATGATTGGGTGCCGTGAGGGATGGATGGCAGATAGAAGATAGAGGATGGTGGATGAGGAAAGTGATACCGCGTCCCGCGGCAGACCGTGCGGGTGGTGTTCTCCGGCCTTCGCAGGCTCACAGTTCCTGTACTCGATAAAAAATGATTCGGCACATTTTCGCTGTTTCCGGGTTACTTTCAGGACCGACGGCCCATCCCATACCAGCCTTGGGCAACGCCCAAGGTCACACGCCGTCATGAGATTCGAGGGCTATAAGCCCGAGCCATGCGGCGGCAGGTCTGATGTCCGACGCTTCATGTTGCGGGCATTGCCGCGCTCCGCGCGCCCTGCGGGCTGCCTCTGGCTGGCTGTCTACGCTGCGCTCCGGCTCAGCCCTCAATCCCATCGCGAGGGACACTCACCCGGGAACTCCCGATAGATGGGCTGTCTCATTGCATCCGATCACCCATGAGCAATGGCAGCAAATCGCCGGGATCAACTTTTTTCCCTGCCCTCCGGTCCGGCCACCGGCTCTTTCAACGGCCTTCCCCACCAAAGCAATTTCTTAGCAGTCAGATCAGGCGCGTTGGTGACAACGCGGGGGGTGATGGCAGCGGCACTGGGAGATTCGGACTCGCCCCCACGCACTCTAACAGATTTCTCAGTAGCTCTTTATCCAGAGCGGTTTCAGGGTTCCCTTCTCCTTCACGAAGTACAGCTCCGTGGGGGCTAGGAAATACGAGATTTCCCCGTTTTCGCTGGGAGCCTCGCGTGATCGGCCCGCGTAGAATACGCCCTCGTCGTCGTCCCGTCGGTAGATCATGATGGTCTTCTTGCCATGGATGATCTCCAATTCGCTCATTGGCGAGACGCTCGTCTGATAGGGCTCCGCTCCAAAGACATCTTTGGCCATGGCACATTTGAAGCCGACTTGCTTCATCAGAAAGTCAAAATCCGAGTTTTGATAGCCGAGAGGGGACAAATCCTTGGCGTTCAGGGCGGTTTTGAGGCTGGCCAGGAAGTCGGCGATTTGCGCCTTGGTTGCGTCATCGACGTGGTCAATCGCATCGTATGATTCCAGCGCAGGTCGCCAGGCGATGTCCGAACGCACGGTCCAAGCGGGAGATGTCTGGGAATCCGCCGTGGCGATCCACCTGATGATGTCCTTGGGCTTTGAGAGGATGTTGCCACTGATGATCTTCACCATTGTGCTTCCGTCATTCCGGCCGTCGGGCTGCCTTGATGCAATGCCATCCGTCATCCCGCCAGGCAGTCTTTCCGCAGTGAACCGGATGGTGTTCTCCCCTGCTTGAAGCGTCAGCCAGTAAGGCTTGTTGTAACCGTAAAAGACGCGGCTGCAAACCAGCGCCGGCTCGTCATTCACCCAGGTCGTCACCTTGTGATTGTTCAGGGTGGTGAAGACAATGCCATTGCCTGGTGCAATGTCTGCCTTCCGCTTGCAACCTGCCATCAAGAGAGTCAAGAGTGTCAAGAGAGTCAAGAGGATGATTGGCTGCCGCATGGTTGTTAGGAAGTTGCTTTTCGGGGTGGCGTGCATGAGGAAGCCAGCCAGCCGCTGCGCAATCCGCAACTGGTCCAGGCTGGACAACTGAAAGCCCTCACCCTGCGTGCCGTCACGCAGGGTCGTATCGCAGATGGTAACCGGTTTGTCGTGCATCGCCTGAACGCGCACCCTACAGGCACGCCCCGCGCTGGGCAAGCACGAAGCGCCGACAAGCTTACATGCTCAACAGGGCGATGTCGGGCGTGATCCTGAAGGCGGCGGCGGCCAAGGTCTGGATACCCAGTGAGAACGAGTGGTACAAGGCGGCGTATTATGACGCGACGAAAGGCAGCACGGGCGGCTACTGGAGGTTTCCGACCCAGAGCAATGCAGTGCCCGGCAACCCCATCGGGCATGCGCGTCAAGTTAAGCCAGATTCTCCCATGTTTCCGTGAAATTCCGGCGCTTTTTCCGTTTGTCGTAGCAACAATATCTGGCCAGCGCCTTTTCAAGGGCGGCGGTCTCCTGGTCGCCACCTGCCAGCGAGTG